>NZ_POTZ01000835.1 GCF_003236365.1 Streptomyces sp. NTH33 | reverse complement strand
GGGCGATGCCGGCCTCGTTGTCGTGTGCGCTCGCGGCCAGGACCACCACGCCGATGATCAGGCCCATGACGTCCACGGCGAGCCCGCGCTTGCGGCCGGGCGTCTTCTTGTTCGCATCCAGTCCCGTGGTCTTCTTCGGCACCCCGGCCGCCACGCGGACGGACTGGGTGTCGATGATCACCAGGGACGGGTCCTCTAATCGTCTGGCCCGCTCCCGCACCTGGCAGCGCAGGATCTCCTGGATCCGCTGGTCGAGGCCGTCCTCGCGCCACAGCGTGAAGTAGTAGAACACCGCCGACCAGGCCGGGAAATCGTGCGGCAGGAGCCGCCACTGACAGCCCGTCCGGTTCTGGTAGAAGATCGCATTCACGACCTCCCACAGGTCGCAGGAACCCGGGTCCCCCGTCGCCGACCGCGCCACCCGCTCCTGCTTCCACCCGGTGACCAACGGCTCGATCAGCGACCACTGCTCGTCGGTCAAGTCGGTTGCGTACGGCATCCGTTCCATGCCCGCGACCCCACCATGCACACGACATGACACAGGGGCGGAACCGTCCCATCACCCACGAACGGGCGATACCAGATCATCCGGAACGGGACTTAACGCCCTCTGAGGCCCGCCTGCGTTTTCTGCTGGCGAGGAACCGGGGTTCCACCCGGAAGGTGGCCACGGTTCTGGGGGTCTCGCAGCGCACTGTGCAGCGGTGGGTGTCAAAGAGAGCCGAGGCACGTCGTCCGCCGGGTCCGCTGCAGGTCCGGGCGATCGAGGAAGCGGTTCTGGCTCGGTGGCAGCCCCGGGTACGGGTCCGTCGGCGTGCCCAGGCCGAGGCGGAGGGCTTCGTCTTCCATACCCGGGCGCGGTTCGGGTTCGCGGCTCCTGCGGGGTCCTCGGATGATCCGCGGGTGCGGTGGATCACCCAGGACTTGCCGGGAGAGGTAGCCCGGGAGCTGTTCGCCGCTCGGGATGCCGGCGCAGGCGAGCAGCAGCAGACGGTGATCCTGGCTCGGGCGCTGGGGCACGCCTACTTTCGCGAGTGGGGCCGCCGCGCCCATGGTCTGCACGTGGCTTTCAGCGATGTCGAGTTCGCCGACTTTTCGATCAGCTGAGCCTGGCCCGTCGAGCGAGCACTGCAGGGTGGTCAGCGTTGCGACGGCCTGGCGCGCCTGGCCGGTATCGCTTTGTACCTCTCGGCTTCCTGCCGCTCGCGCCAGTCCCACTCCACACGGCCGACCGGGCCTTTGCGGCGGGCTGTGGGCGGCTGTGGCGGGCGCAGTCTGGCCGTCTCCGCCATGCGCAGCAGGTGTCCGCGGTCACCGGGCGCGGCGAGCAGCTCCTGGTCTTCGCCGGATACGAGCCGGGTGAAGCAGGCCGCGGCCCGCAGGAAGATGCCCGCCCAGGGCGGTACGGGGTAGGCGGCGCAGCCGTCGGTGTAGCGGGCGCGGTCGTGCAGGGCGAGCATGGCCGCGGCGTCGTCGTAGTCGCGAGGGCGGGCGGTGGCGAGTTGCTGGAGGGAGGCGCCGATGATCAGTGCGGCGGCGAGGGCCGCGGCCAGGCGAGGATGTGCGGTCGCCGCGTGCAGCCGGTGGGCGACTCGCTGGGCGGTGTGCGCGGTGAGAGGCACGGGTGGTGGGCGGTGCCGCCAGGCGATCGGCGGTGGCGTGCACGGGGCGGCGC
>NZ_POTZ01000834.1 GCF_003236365.1 Streptomyces sp. NTH33 | reverse complement strand
CCCCTACGGCGCCCCCGCCGCGCCCGGCCCCTACGGGCAGCCGCAGCAGCCGGGGCCGTACGGGCCGCAGCCCGGCTACGGCTACCCGCAGGCGCAGTTCCCGGGCGCGCCCGGCACCCCGCCGCCCGGCGGCGGCTCCCGCAGCCCGTTCAAGGGCAAGCCGGCCGTCGTCATCGGCGCCGCGGTGGCCGCCCTGCTCGTGGCCGGCGCCACCGTCTGGGCCGTCACCGGCAGCGGCGACGCGGAGAAGAAACCGGTCGCCGAGAAGAGCGGCGACTCCAAGCCCTCGGGGCCCGCCGTCTCCGGCGCCCCCGTCGACCCCGGCGACGGCAGCGGCGACGGCGACACGGACCCGGAGGACCTCAACGCGGGCCGCCAGGACGGCGAGGCCAAGGTGCTCTGGTACAAGGAGGCGCCCGCCGCGCCCGGTTCCGGCGCCGACGCCCCCGGCATGTGGATCACCGGCAAGGCGGCGGTGAAGGCGGCGTACAAGCAGGTCTTCGCCTACAACGTCGGCGACGGCGGGCCCACCTGGGAGCCGGTCTCCTTCCCGGAGAAGATCTGCGCGGTGACGCCGCAGAAGACCGCCGACGACAAGGTCGTCGTGGCCTACATGGACGGCAGCAGCGACCGCGCCAAGTGCAACCGGATCCAGCAGCTCGACCTGAACACCGGCAAGAAGGGCTGGAGCGCCGAGGTCCCCGAGGGCGGGCTGTTCGACATCTCGTCCGACGTCACGCTGAGCGTGACCGGCAAGACCCTGATGGTGGGCCGTTCGCAGTCGGGCGTGGCGTACGACATCGACAGCGGCAGGAAGCTCTACGACAAGCAGCGCTACGGCCAGGCCTGCTTCCCCGGCGCCTTCGCCGGCGGGGCCCGGCTGATCTCGGTCTCGTCCTGCGCCGCCGGCGCACCGAACGCGCACGACGAGGTGCAGGAGCTCGACCCCGCCACCGGCAAGGTCAGGTGGACCAAGCAGATTCCCAAGGGCTGGGAGGTCCAGCGCGTCTTCTCCGTCGATCCGGTGATCCTCTACTCGACGGACAAGGACCGGAAGCACTGGAACATCTCGACGCTGAACAGCGGTGGTTCCATCCGCTCCCAGGTCGACTCCAAGGCGGCCTTCGACCCCCGGTGCGGCATGTTGGTCTCCCTGATACGCACCATGCAGAGCTGCAAGGCGGTCGTGTCCGACGCCGACACCCTCTACCTGCCGACCAAGGCCGCCACCGGTCCCAACGAGATCGTCGCGATCAGCCTGGCCACCGGCAAGGAGAAGTGGCGCGTGAAGTCCCCGACGAACACCTCGATGATCCCGCTCAGGGTGGAGAACGGGCAGCTCATCGCGTACGCCGAGGCGTGGTACAACGCCGGTGGCCGGGTCGTGTCCGTGCCGACGGCGGGCTCGGACCACACCCCGGTGACGCTGCTGCAGAACCCGGAGGGCACCGCGCAGATCGAGGACGGCTTCTACTCCAGGGACGTCGACTGGGCCGACGGACGCTTCTACATCTCCACCACCCGGCTGAGCGGGAGGGACGACAGCAAGGAGAAGTTGATGCTCGCCTACGGCAAGTGAGCGCGGCCGGCCGCCCCGTGCGGCCGGCGCCCACGCGCCGTTCCGGCCACCCGCTTCCACGTCGTCCCGCCGCAGTCCCGTACCCCCGAGGTGTCCCCG
>NZ_POTZ01000833.1 GCF_003236365.1 Streptomyces sp. NTH33 | reverse complement strand
GGATCTTCCGGAACGGCACACCGGTACCGAAGGAGACGCGACATGGGGCTGTACTTCCGGCACAACGAGGACGGCACGACCACCGGTCGGAACGAGGAGTCGGGATTCGCCGTGACTCTCGCCGACGAGGAAGAGGTCAAGCGGCGGCTGTACGAGGACGCCGGTTGGGAGTACACGCCTCCACCGCCTCCCGTTCCACCGGGTTTTCACAGGTTCTCCCTGGTGGACGACGCGTTCGACGCCGGCGGATTCGGGGACGAGCGGTACGCGGGTCTGCGGGAGGACCCGCCCGCGGGATGCGTTCCGGCTGACTGGGGGCGCTTCGCCCTTGAGTGCGAGCGCCCCGGAAAGTCGCTTCTGGACGCCGTCACCGGCACCGTCGCCGAGATCCGCCGTGAGCACGGGCTGGTGATGAACAGCCTCGGCATCGAGAAACCCCAGGAGTGGTTCGGTGGCGAGAAGAACGGCTACGCGGCGCAGATCGTGGCGCACCTGCTGCTGATGGCCGCTCACCGAGCCTCGCTGCTGGGGTACGGGCGCAAGGATCTGGTCCGGCTGCTCGACGCGGCGGGCGCCGAGTAGCCGGGGCAGGCGCAATCGGGCAGGTGGGCAGCCGGGTACGGGTAGGCCGCTTGCTCGTCTTGTACGTGGTCAGCAGGACGGGCTTGTTGCGGCCGGTAGTGCTCCATCGGGTGCTTGACCCGGTGCAGTGCCACGATTGTCGTGCCGGTGCCCGGTCCGCCGCCCACCCGTGCCGGACCGCTGTAGTCCCGTGTGACCAGCTTGGCCTGGGTGGGGTGCAGGAACACCTTCCAGCGTCCGAAGTCCTCGCCCTCCAAGACCTCGCGCAGAGCGTCGTCGGTCCTGGTGACGATGGTGGCGGGACATTCGACGGCAGCCCGGAAGCCCTCGGGGTCCACGGGTTCGGGCGCCGCGACTGGAGCGGTGACCTGCTCCAGGGCGTCGTCGTACCCCTTGCCGTCGTACAGCGCCGACAACACTTCGCCGGTGAGCTGCGGAGCGTACTCGACGAGTCCGAGGAGCTGGTCCTCGGTGGTCGGCGCGGCGACGACCGGAATCAGGGACGGCGCCACACCCAGGTCGGTGAGCTGCTCCTCCGACCGCTTCGCGAACAGCGGCTCGGGAGCGGCCGGCTCGGAGGGAGGGGCGGGCTTCACGAGAGCCTTTCGGGCAAGTCGGTTACCGGGACCGCCGGGTGCGCAGTACTGTGACAGCCGGCACCAGCACCGTGACGATCGGCGTCCGAAATAACTCCCACCTCGGACATCGGCACCCACCTGGTCGAAACCCGGACCCCCGGCTGCGCGGTACGGATGATGAGCTTCTCTCCACTCCCTCGGCCCCGCAACTCGCGAGCCGCCAGGCTGATCCGGAGCAGGACTTCACCCGCCTGATCGAGGTCTCCGGCGGCGCCGCAGAGGTGACCATGCGCGGCCCTGAGGGCATCGGCCCCGGATCCAGGGGGCCGACGTGCTGAAGGCTCACGGTCTGGACCCGGCCGAGTGGCATATCACCGGTTTCCGCTCCTCGGACACGGCAGTTGTAAGTCGTGATCGTCGAGGTGTCCGCGCAGGTCAGGGAGGTAGCCGCGGGTGCGGGAACGGCCACCGTGATCATGAGCGTTTGTGACGACGTTCAACGATCAGGTGGCCGCGGAG
>NZ_POTZ01000832.1 GCF_003236365.1 Streptomyces sp. NTH33 | reverse complement strand
AGAAGCTGTTGTCTTTCCGGACGTGAGGACTGCGTTTTCGCTGGTGGGGCATAGGGGCGGCGATCTGGTGGGAGTGACGAACTGTCATGTCGTCGCTGCTGTGGGGGTCGTGGATGCCGTCGGTGGTCGGACTGCTGGAACAGCGCGAGCTGGGTGCTCGCCGCCGGGTGGACGAACTGCGAGAGGAGGCCGACCGTATTCAGGCCGAGCTGGCCGTGGCCGAGCGGGAATGGAAGGAGTGGGCCATCGCCCGCTCGAAGGTCGGCGAGGTGCTGGCCCCGGCGGACGAGACCGGGCAGGACCCCGCGGCGGCCGACCGGACCGCGCCGGCCGCCGAGGAGCAGACCGGAAGGACGCCGCAGGTGCCGCAGGCGGCGAGGCCGAAGTCGCAGGTGCCGGTGTGGCGCCAGGGGCTTGCCTGGTCGGCGCTGCCGGTGGACTACCAGCGCATCCTGCAGGTGGCAGCGGACCGGGCCCGGCTCGGGCAGGGGCCGGTGACCTGTCAGGAGCTGGCGGCCGAGTTCGGCATGGACGTGGTGCCGGCGCGGGTGGAGGCGCTGCGGTCGAAGGCCAAGCGCCTGGTGGCCCGCGGCTGGGCGGTGGAGCCGGCGCCGGGCCGGTTCACGCCTGCCCGCGGGGTGGCCGGGCCAGGCGACGGGTCATGATCATGGCCATCGACCAGTAGACCATCGCCTCGGCGCTGCTGGTGCGGCGCTCGACGTCGCGGACCAGGCGGCGGCTGCGCATCAGGTGGGCGAAACACCGCTCGACGATCCACCGTTTGGGCAGCACCACGAAGCCGCGCATGTCGTCGCTGCGTTTGACGATCGCCAGCACCAGGGCGAACGTGGCCAGGCAGTGCTCGACGAGGCTGCCGGTGTAACCGCTGTCGGCCCACACCAGCTCCAGCCGGTGGTGCGCGGCGGCCACCCGCGCCAGCAGGACCTGGGCGGCGGCGCGGTCGCCGACATCCGCGGCGGTGACCATCACGCCCAGCAGCAGGCCGAGGGTGTCGACCACGACGTGCCGCTTGCGCCCGTTGACCAGCTTGCCGCCGTCGAAGCCACGGCTGTCCGCGCCGACCACGGCGTCCGCCTTGACGGACTGCGAATCGATCACCCCGGCCGTCGGCTCCGCATCCCGGCCCAGCTTCTCGCGGACCTGCGCGCGCAGCCGGTCGTGGAACTCCTGGACCAGGGCGTTCTCGCGCCAGCGGCGGAAGAACGCATACACCCGGTCCCACGGCGGGAAGTCGGCCGGCATCGCCCGCCACTTGATTCCGTTGTCGACCAGGTAGCGGATCGCGTCCAGTATCTGCCGGTGGCAGTACGCCTCCGGTTGTCCGCCACGGCCGCGCAGCCAGCCCGGCACCGGCAGCAGCGGGCGGACGACGGCCCATTCCTCGTCCGTCATATCGGTCGGGTACCGGCGCTCACGCATCGGATGGTCGGCGGCGTTCCCGAACTGGTGAGCCAGACAGTCACACTCCCGGGTGGCCGGGTTGGACTGCCCGGGCATCGGCACGGAAGACTGCGGCACCGGGGCCTCCTGCTGCTCGGTGATTAGACACCAACGAGCTGTTCAGGAGGCCCTGCTCGTATGCGCCGAGCACCCCGCGACCACCCAATCGAGACTCCCGTTCGATCGACAAACCCCAAGATCGGTACAACAACAGCCACT
>NZ_POTZ01000831.1 GCF_003236365.1 Streptomyces sp. NTH33 | reverse complement strand
CCCGTCCGACGCCCCCTTCACCCTCGACGACCTCGAAACCCTCACCCGGGACACCGCTCAGCGCGCCCGCGCCCTCACGGCCGGGCACACCGCCTCCCTCACCTGCACCCCGCTCGACGACGCCGTACGCCTCGCCGCGAGCGGGGTCGGCGAGCACTGGTTCCACCAACTCGTACGCGCCACCGGTCTGCCTCCACTCGACTTCGCCCTCCTGGTCCGTGCCCAGCGCCACGGCGGCCCCGTCGGCGTCGCCGTCGCCCGCGCGCCCCTCACGCCCGACGCCACTGCCATGGCTGCCGCCCGCGCCGCCCTCTGCGACCCCGACAACGCCGAGACCGAGGACGACACCGCGAGCACCGTGCGGATACGCGTCTGGCGCAACCGTCTCACCGCCGATGACGAGGGCGTCCAGATCCGTCTCGGCCCCGACGACCGATGGCATCCCTACACCCGCGAAGGCCGCGGCTCCACCGCCCGATGGTGGCCCTGCGCCCCCGCCACAGCCGACCCCGTCGCCGCCCTCGTCGCGGCCCGCACCGCTGCCGCGCAGCACTGACGGATTAAGGGCGCGCAGAAAATCAAGGTGTTGCTTCCGTGGTTCTGGCTCGTTGATGTGGTATGGGCATATCGCAGGAGACTCGTGATCAACTCGCCGTGAGATTCGCGGTGTTGTTCCCGCACCTGGACGAGCGCCAGCGCGGTCTGCTGATGGGAGCCGAGGCTCGGATCCTGGGCCACGGCGGGATCCGGGCCGTCGCGCAGGCGGCCGAGGTCAGCGAGACCACCGTCCGCAACGGCGTCGACGAGCTGGAAACGGGGGCAAAGCCGCTGGGTCGGGTCCGCCACCCCGGCGGCGGGCGCAAAAGGGCCGTCGAGGTGGACCCGGGGCTGCGACCTGCACTGTTAGCGCTGGTCGAGCCGGGCATGCGCGGGGACCCGATGTCGCCGCTGCGCTGGACGACGAAGTCGACGCGCAAACTCGCCGACGAACTCACCCGGCAAGGCCACCGCGTCTCGGCGGACACCGTCGGCGACCTGCTGCGCGAGGAGGGCTTCAGCCTGCAGGCCAACGCCAAGACGATCGAGGGCACGCAGCACCCGGACCGCGACGCCCAGTTCCGCTACATCAACGAACAAGCCCGCGATCACCGGGACGCCGGGGACCCGGTGATCAGCGTGGACACCAAGAAGAAAGAGCTGGTCGGCCAGTGCAAGAACGGCGGCCGTGAGTGGATGCCGAAGGGGGAACCGGCCAATGAAGCTCCCCCTTTGACCTGGACAGCCTGATACTGGGACGGAAGGTCCCGGAGGAAGCAGTCACAGGTAGTGAGCAAGAAGAGCAATACGAGCAAGCGGTACACGGCGGAGTTCAAGCGGGATGCCGTCGCGCTGGCGCTGTCGTCGGACAAGACGGTCACCGAGGTTGCCCGGGACCTGGGGGTGAGTCCGGAGGGTCTGCGTGGCTGGGTGAAGCAGGCCAAGGTCGACCGGGGCGAGGGGCCCGCCGGGGCTCTGACCAGCGCCGAGCGGGAAGAACTCGCCCAGCTGCGGCGCAAGGTCCGCGAGCTGGAGAAGACGGTCGACATCCTGGGAAAAGCGACCGCCTTCTTCGCGCAGGACAAGATGAGGTAGACACCGCCGCGCGGTGCCGCTTCATCGACGCGGAGAAGGCATCGGACGGCA
>NZ_POTZ01000830.1 GCF_003236365.1 Streptomyces sp. NTH33 | reverse complement strand
CCGCAGGCTCCACGGTGAGATAGGCCACGTTCCGCCCGTCGAGTACGAGGCCAACCACTACATGGAATCCACGAAACCCCAGGCCAGAACCACAATCTGAGATCTCTACCGAACCCGGGGCGGTTCAGATGAAAGAAGCCCGGCGGGGGCACGGCCGGCCGCCTGGGGCAGCGCTCTGGTGCGGCCGGTGTACTGCAGGCGCCCGGCCTCGTCGTAGAGGCCCAGCAGCAGGGTCCGGTCAGCGGTAAGCGATCCGGTGACCGCCCCGACGATCGCGTTGTGTCTGGAGGACCTTGTACTTGTGCCGGCCGCGCACCGACCCGCGGTAGGGATCGTCGAGCCGTTTGAAGACGAGGCCTTCAAGGCCGGCCGCGGTCCAGGTCAGCCACTCGCGGGCGGTGGCCGGGTCGGTGGTCAACGGGGACAGTGCCCACGGCCACGTCAGTTCCTGGTCGGTGAACAGCCGTTCAAGGGCAGCCCTGCGTCTGCGGTAGGGCCACCTGGTGGTGTCGGTGCCTGCCAGACGCAGCAGATCGAAGGCGGCGAAGTGTGCTGGCCACTGCCGGGCGAGCCGGTCCGCGCCTGCGTCGAGGCGCTGCAGGCGGCCCTGGAAGTGTTCAAAGGCGGACCGCCCTTCCTCCCACACCGCCAGCTCCCCGTCCAGCGCGGTCGCGTCCGGCAACTGGGCTGCCCCAGCTACGATCTCCGGGAACGTGGGCGTCATGTCGGTGCCCGTCGCGAGCGCAGAACGACCCGGCCCGCGTCTGCGGACAGCAGGGCCCGGTACCCGTCCCCCTTAGGGCTTGCCGGGAATCAACACGTCGGTTTGATCTTGGTTTTGTCGGGGTCGAGGAACCTGGCGACGTCTTCCCGTGTGTGGAAACGGGCTGTTGAGGCGGGGAGGTGAACACCATGGGCTTCCAGGAGCGGGCGGACGTCTTTCGCTGCGCGGCTGATGGTCATGGCGGTGGTGTCGAAGAGCTGGCCCAGGAGGCCCATGGGCGCGAGTTTTCGCAGGTGGAGCACGGTGGCCAGGACCCGGTCGGCTGAGGTGAGCTTGGCTTTGGCGCCTGCGCCAGGGGCAGCCAGGCGCTCGTGGCCTCGGCGCGTGCGGAGTACTTGCTCCCGCTGAACCTCCATCTCTGGAATCAACGTGTCAATGAGTTCGCTGAGTTGCCGGCGGGTCATCCCGGTCAGTTGTGGGTCCTGGAGTGAATGCCGCGTGAGGCGGGCCGGTCGGTCCGCCAGGACCTCGTCCGGTGTGCTGCCGGTCGTCGCCACGTCCATCGGCTGTGTAGTTCCAGTCGCCGTGGAAGCGATGACGGGCGATGGGCAGGGCGGCGATCTCGTCGTCGCTGATGCGGATGCCGGTGGGGTACTCGCCGCTGTCGAGTTCGGCATGCACGGTGAGGCCGGTGCGGCTGGTGGTTGCGGCGATGGTTTGGATCATGACTTCGTGGCTGGTCAGCGGTCTGCCTCGCCAGTTCATGGTGATGTGCGAGAACAGTCTGTGCTCGATCTTGTTCCACTTCGATGTGCCGGGCCAATGCCGTTGTTTGAGGTAGTCAAGCAGTGCCCGTGACGGGTCGGTGGTGCGGTCGTTGGGCAGGTCATGCATCCGTGGGTGGGGTTGTCCGATGATGTGCGGCTGGGGGTGCTCACCGAGTGGGTGACGCCGGAGTTGGTTGA
>NZ_POTZ01000082.1 GCF_003236365.1 Streptomyces sp. NTH33 | reverse complement strand
CCGCCTCCGCCGCCCGCGTCGCCTCGCTGAGCTCGGCTGCTGTTCGGCGTCGACCGCTCCACCATCACCCGTGCGGTCGGGGAGACACGCGCCCTCCTGACCGAGCAAGGACGCGTGGTTCCTGAACGTTCTGACCTGCGCCTGAGAACGTTGACGGACGTCTTCGCCCATGTCCGGGCAGAAGGGGGCGAGCTCCGCCTGGACGCCACCGGATCCAGGTCCGCCGGCCCATGGCCGGCCGCGGGGGACGGTGAGTATGGGGCTCGGGCGAGAAGGAACAGAACACCATGAGGGCCGCACGTGAGGACCGATGCTCTGCGCCCCGGCCGTACGCACGACGCGACCGCGGCACGCGACGAAGGCATCGCCGGCTGCTTCCAGCACTTGCCCGACGTGGAGATCCTCCTGGACGACGGCTGTCCCGGTCTTCGACGTGATCACCCGGGCCAGGCGAGCGCACCGCTCAGGAAGCCGGACAGGAGCGCACTCCCGCGGTGCACGCACGCGGGGAACGCGACCGCGCGGGCACCAGGCCGCGCACGGCGACTCCGGCCGCCGCGGCACCGGTTCGGCGCCGGGCCACTCCCGCGCGGCGGGGGAACCTCAGTTCGCCACGGACCGGTGCACAGGCATGCCCCAGGGGTCGGGCGGCGCGCGGGTGCGGATACGCGGGGACGGCGGTGGCGGGGCTGTCCGCGGAGGGCTGTCGCGCGAGGCGCCCACTCCGGGAGTACCGCGCCCGGCCCGGGGCGGGCCGTCCGTGGCACTTCCCCCACTGGTCTGCGACACCGGTGGGGGAGCACCCCGGAAAGATGGGGGAAGGACCCCCATGTCCGGGCCGCCGCCGCGCGCCAGGATGAGGACCGCGACGGGCCGCCCGGCCCGGACGGACGACCGAGGAGGTGCCATGGCGGAGCAGAACGCCCCCCGGCGCGGGATCCCCGACCCACAGACGGCACCGCCCCCGTCGAAGCCGCTCACGCCCGCCTCGCGCTCGCCGTACAGGAGCCCGCACGGTACGGCCTGCCGTCCGTCGCCCGCGCCGTGCTGCCGGTCTTCGAGGCCGCCGGCGACCGGGTCGGACAGGCCAGGGCCCGCCTCCGCCTCGGCCAGCAGCGCCAGCTCGCCGGCCGGCACGAGGAGGCGGACCGCGAACTGGTCCGCGCGCTCGGACACGCGGTCGCCGCGGGCGCCGAGCCCGAACGCGCCGCGGCCCTGGGAGCCGTGGGCGTCTCCCTGTGGCGCGGGCCCGAGCCGGTGGCGGCGGCCGTCGGACGCTGCCGGGCCCTGCTCGCCGAACACGGCGGCGGCCGCCCCACGGTGGGCGTCACGCTCAACTGCCCGCTCGCCGTCCTCCTCGCGCTCCACGACCGGCCCGCCCGGGCGCTCGCCGCCCTGGA
The DNA here is from genome assembly GCF_003236365.1 of Streptomyces sp. NTH33. Lineage (GTDB taxonomy): Bacteria > Actinomycetota > Actinomycetes > Streptomycetales > Streptomycetaceae > Streptomyces. Next base: position 18,996 of record NZ_POTZ01000082.1, on the reverse strand, counting down.
CGAGGCGGAACGCCTGTCCGCCGGGCTGTCCTACGCCGAGGCGAAGGTGTTCCTGCCCGTGTTCCGGGCCACCGTCCACACCCTGGCCGGGCGGCGGTCCGAGGCGCTGCGCCTCCTCGCCGCCGCCGACGAGGAGGCGGTCCGCCTGGGCGCGGCGGGCATGCGGTGCGCGATCGCGCTGGAGGCCGGACGCCTGCTGCTGGACGACGGCCGCCCCGCCGAGGCCGCGAGACGTCTCGCTCCGGCGGCCGGCGCGGAAGGGCTGCCCCGGGCCGACGCCGTCGACCTCACCGGACTCTGGGCCAGACTGGCCGCGGCGTCGGGGGACGAGCGGACGGCCCTGGCCGCCGCGGACGAGGCCGTGGCCGCCGCCGCCCTGACGGACTCGCCCCTGCTCCGGGCCACGGCCGCGCTCGACCGGGCCCGGGTGCTGGCCGCCCTGGGCCGGGACACCGGGGCCGCCGCCGCGGCCCGGTCGGCGGTGGAGCACTTCACCGACAAGGGGCACCTGCCGGGGGCCCGGGCCGCGCGGAGCCTGCTCGGCGAGCTCACCGCTGCCAGGACGACGGAGACGATCTGAGGCATGGACCCGACCACGACCACGAGCGGTCCCGGCACCACGCTGACCTGGAGCCTGCGGGGCAGGGGCCCCGACGACGTGCCCGTGCTCGCCGATCCGGTCCTGCCCGGCGTGCCCGGCACCGGCCGGGGCGTGCGGGTGTGCGTCGTCGACTCCGGTGTGGAACGCGACCATCCGCTGGTCGGGCCGCTCGCCGGCTCCTGGGTCGTCGTCAAGGACCCGGACACCGGCCGGACCGAGGTACGGGAGACCGGCACCGGCGACACCTGCGGCCACGGGACCGCGTGCGCGGGCATCATCCGCCGCACCGCGCCGGACTGCGAACTGCACAGCGTGCGCGTCCTCGGCGAACGGTTCTCCGGCACCGGCGACGTGCTGCTGGCCGGGCTGCGGTGGGCCGTCGACCAGGGATTCGACCTGGTGAACCTCAGCCTGTCCACCACCCGCACGAAGTTCGCCCGCGACCTGCACGAGCTGGCGGACCGCGCCTACTTCGCCCGGACCGTCATCGTCGCCTCCGCGCACAACACCCCCGTGGAGAGCTTTCCCTGGCGGTTCGCCTCGGTGATCTCCGTCGGCAGCCACCAGGAGGACGACTCCGGCCTGCACCTCTACAACCCGGCCCCGCCCGTGGAGTTCTTCGCGCCCGGCCAGAACGTGACCGTGCCGTGGCTGGGCGGCGCCACCATCCGCACCACCGGCAACAGCTTCGCCACCCCGTACATCACCGGCCTGTGCGCGCGTCTCCTCTCCGCCCACCCGAGGATGACGGCCTTCCAGCTCAAGAGCGCCCTCTATCTGTCCGCGGCCAACGTGCGCGTCGAGCCGCGGCACCACCTTCCGGCAGGAGAGGCATCCGATGACTCCGAGAACTGAACCCGCCGCCGTGCCGGGGGACGTGCCCGCTCCGGCGGCGGACGCCCACCGGCGTGAACTGCTCCAGTCCGTGGTCGAGGTGGCCCGCGCCATCTTCGGCGCCGCGGCCGGGTCCGTGCTCCTCCTGGACGAGGAGCAGGACGAACTCGAGTTCGCGGCCGTCTCCGGCGAGGGCGAGGAGTTCCTCGTCGGCCGTCGTTTCCCGGCGGGGCGGGGCATCGCGGGCTGGGTGGCGATGTCGGGCGAGCCCGTCGTCGTCGACGACCTCACCGCGAGCGCGTCCTTCGACCGCTCGTTCGCCGAGTCGACCGCGTACGTACCGGACGCGCTCATGGCGGCGCCCCTGGTCAGCGGCGGGCGCGTGCTCGGCGTCCTGGAGGTCCTGGACCCGTCGCCGCAGGCACGCTCGGGTCTGCCGGAGCTGGACCTGCTGGCGCTGTTCGCCCGCCAGGCCGCGACGGCGCTGCGCGTGGTCACTCCCGAGGCGCCCCGCCCGGCCGGTACCGCCCTCCCTCCGGGCCGCCGCGCGGACGCGCTCCGCCTGCTGGGCAGCCTGGAACAACTCCTGCGCGAACCGGCCTGACCGCCCGGGACGCGCCAGGACACCAGGCGTGTCGACCGGGAGGAGCCCTCAGCACGGCCCGGCGGACGCCGGCACCGGGCCGCGGCCACGGCGCCCTCACGCTTCACGGCACACTCTCCGCCCCGGACGAACTCCCCCGGCCGCTGCCCGTTCGGCCGAAGTCCGCTGGCCGTCGGCGGTGCCGGCGACCATGCTCGACCTGGGTGGGCCCGTGGTCACGTCAGCCGCCTGCCGCTCACCGTCGAGGAGCCGGACGGGCACACCGATACGAGGAGACCGCCGTCATGGAAATGCCCGTGGTGAACGAGTGCGCGGCCGAGAACTGCGCCTACAACCGGGACCGTGCCTGCCACGCCCTGGCCATCACCGTGGGCGACAGGGCCGGTGTGGTCGTCCGGCACGCGCACTGCGACACCTTCACCACCTCCTCGAACAAGGGCGGCGACCCGTCCGCCACCGGACGGGTCGGCGCGTGCAAGATGTCGGACTGCCGGCACAACACCGAGCTCGAATGCCGCGCCGCCGGCATCACGGTGGGCTACCGGCAGACCGAGGTCGAGTGCCTGACCTACACGCCTGCCTGAGCCCCTGGGCGTCACCACAGAGCCCGGTCGGTCCGTGGCCGCACCCACGGCGCGAGCTTCCCGTCCCGTCCGGTCCTGCCTGGACGGCATACCCGCGCATCTCTGCTGACCGCCTCGGGGAGTCCGTTAGGGTCGTGTCGGAACGACGGGGACACACCGGCACACCAACGCTGCGACGACCCCGAGCGTCCACAGTCGTCCCTTCCCTCGGAGGACTGGGAGAACGCGCGGGTCGGAGCCGACGTCATGGGGGCGCAGTGCGGCTGAGAGCGGAGTTCACGACCGAACCCTTCGACCTGGACGAGCCCCCCGCCCACGCGCTGGTGGCGCGCAGGGTCATCGAGGCCGGCGGCCTGGACGCCGTGGACATCGGCCCGTTCGGCAACACGGGCGAGGGGGGCGTCGACTCCGTCCTGGCCGCCGTGGACGCCGTGCTGCGCAAGACCCTGGCGGCCGGCGCCACCCGCATCTCGATCCAGGTCAACGTGATCGAGGAGGACGGGCGATGACCGGCGACGAGCCGTTCGTCGCGGCCGTGAAGCCGCTGGTCGACGCGATCGGCGGCACCATGCTCCCACCCGACGAGGCGAGCCCCGACGACGTGGTGCTCGCCTGGCAGGGCGCCGACGCCGTCGCCGTACGCCTGCCCCGGCTCGCCGACTCCCTCGACCGCATCCTGACCGCCATGGAGCGGGGGAAGGGCATGCCGCTCGCGGACCTGGACCGCAAGGCGAAGCAGGAGGTCGTACGGACACTGGAGGCGCGCGGCGCCTTCTCCGTGCGGCACGGGGTGGAGACCGTGGCGAGCGCGCTGGGCGTCAGCCGCTTCACCATCTACAACTACCTCAACCGCGAGAGGGAGAGCTGAGAACGCCGCCGGGCCCGGGGCCCGAATCTTCAACAAAGTGTTGACGCGGTGTCGCGGAGGGTGTTGGCTGTCCCCAGCCCGTTCAGCACGAAGAGACCGTACGCGGCCCACGGAGGCCCCCGTGACGTCGACGTCCATGCCGCCGGGCCTCGCCCGATTCAACACCCTCCCGGAAGATGCGGCCCGCGCCGCCCTTCTGCGGGCGTGCGCCTCCACGGCGTGGGCCGAGCGGCTGCTGGCCGCCCGTCCCTGTGCCACCCCCGACGACCTCTACGCCGCCAGTGACGCCGCCGTGGCGGAGCTGACCGACGCGGATCTGCGGGAGGCGATGGCCGGCCACCCGCCGATCGGCCGCCCCGAGCCGGGCGATCCCGCCTCGGCCCGCGAGCAGCGCGGCATGGCCGGCGCCTCCGACGCGCTCAAGGCCGAGATGCTCGGCCTCAACCTGGCCTACCAGGAGAAGTTCGGTCACGTCTTCCTCATCTGCGCCACCGGCCGGACGGGCGAGCAGATGCGCGACGCCCTCAAGGAGCGGACCGGCAACACGCCGGAGCAGGAGTACGGGATCGTCCGCGCCGAACTGGGGAAGATCAACCGTATCCGCCTCGCCCGCCTGCTCGAAGAGGCGAGTGACCGCCCGACCGCGTGAACGCTCCCGGAGGAGAGGAAACGCATGAGCACCGAGACCACCGCCTCCGTCTCCACGCACATCCTGGACACCTCCGCCGGGCGCCCCGCCGAGGGCGTCGCCGTCCACCTCTCCGCCCGCCAGGGTTCGCACGCGCCCTGGCAGACGCTCGGCGGCTCCGCGACCGACGCCGACGGCCGGTGCAAGGACCTCCCGGCCCTGCCGGAGGGCACCACCCACGTACGGCTCGACTTCGCCGTGGAGCCGTACTTCGAGGAATCCGCCTCCAGGACATCCGCGTTCTTCCCCGAGGTGGCGGTCACCTTCGCCGTCGTACCCGGCGAGCACCACCACGTACCGCTGCTGCTCAACCCGTTCGGTTATTCCGTGTACCGAGGGAGCTAGCCGGAGATGCCCACGATTCTGGGACAGAACCAGTACGGCAAGGCCGAGACCCGGGTCGTCAGGATCACGCGGGACGGAGCCGTCCACCACATCAAGGACCTGAACGTGTCCGTGGCGCTGAGCGGCGCCATGGAGGAGGCCCACTACTCCGGCTCCAACGCCAACGTCCTGCCGACCGACACCACCAAGAACACGGTGTACGCCTTCGCCAAGGAGCACGGCATCGAGTCCGCCGAGCAGTTCGGCATCCACCTCGCCCGCCACTTCGTCACCTCGCAGGAGCCGATCCACCGGGCCCGCATCCGCATCGAGGAGTACGCCTGGGAGCGGATCGGGACCTCCGACCCCGCCGAGGGCACCGGGACCGGGCACTCCTTCGTCCGCAAGGGCCAGGAGACCCGGCTGGCGCAGATCACCTACGACGGCGAGGAATGGGAGGTGGTCTCCGGCCTGAAGGACCTCACGGTGCTCAACTCGACCGACTCGGAGTTCTGGGGCTACATCAAGGACAAGTACACCACCCTCCCGGAGACGTACGACCGCGTCCTCGCCACGGACGTCGCCGCCCGCTGGCGGTTCCACTGGACCGGCGACGAGCAGGAGACGCCCGACTGGGAGGAGTCCTACGAGCAGACCAGGAAGCACCTGCTCCAGGCCTTCGCCGAGACGTACTCGCTCTCGCTGCAGCAGACGCTCCACCGGATGGGCGCACGCGTCATCGACCACCGCGACGAGATCGACGAGATCCGCTTCTCCCTCCCGAACAAGCACCACTTCCTGGTGGACCTGGAGCCGTTCGGTTTGAAGAACGACACCGCCGACGGAGCTGTGTACTTCGCCGCCGACCGCCCCTACGGCCTGATCGAGGCCACCGTGCTCCGGGACGGCTGCGAGGCGCGGATCCCGGTCCACTGAGCGGGGCCGCCGAGCGAGGTCCACCGGACAAGGCCCACCGGGCGAGAAGGAGGGAACCATGGCAGCAGCAGTCCAGCGCATCCTCATCGAGAACTGCTCGATCGCGACGGTCGACGCGCACGACACCGAGTACGCGGACGGGTACCTCGTCCTCGCCGGCAACCGTATCGAGACGCTCGGCGCGGGCAGGGCCCCCGAGGGCCTGGAGAACGTCGTACGCCGCATCGACGCCTCCGGCCACCTCGCGACCCCCGGCCTGGTCAACACCCATCACCACTTCTACCAGTGGATCACCCGGGGCCTGGCCACCGACCGCAACCTGTTCGACTGGCTCGTCGCCCTCTACCCGGCCTGGGCGCGCATCGACGAGGAGATGGTGTACGCGGCGGCCAGGGGCTCACTGGCGATGATGGTCCGTGGCGGTGTCACCACCGCCGCGGACCACCACTACATCCACCCGCGCGGCTCCGGCGACCTGTCCGGCGCGGTCGTCCGCGCCGCCCGCGAGATGGGCGTCCGCCTCACCCTGGCCCGCGGCTCCATGGACCTCGGCGAGTCGGACGGCGGCCTGCCGCCGGACTTCGCCGTGGAGAGCCTGGACGATGCGCTGGCCGCCACCGAGGCGACCGTCGGCGAGCACCACGACGCCTCCTTCGACGCCATGACCCAGGTGGCCGTCGCCCCCTGCTCGCCGTTCTCCGTGACCACCGACCTGCTCAAGCAGGCCGCCGAACTGGCCCGCCGGCTCGGCGTACGGCTGCACACGCACGGATCGGAGACGAGGGAGGAGGAGAAGTTCTGCCACGAGCGTTTCGGCATGGGCCCCACCGACTACTTCGAGTCCACGGGCTGGCTCGGCGAGGACGTGTGGATGGCGCACTGCGTCCACATGAACGACTCCGACATCGCCGCCTTCGCCCGCACGAGGACCGGCGTGGCGCACTGCCCCTCGTCCAACGCCCGCCTCGCGGCCGGTATCGCACGGGTGCCCGACATGCTGTCGGCCGGCATCCCGGTCGGCCTCGGCGTCGACGGCACCGCCTCCAACGAGTCCGGCGAACTCCACACCGAGCTGCGCAACGCACTGCTGATCAACCGGCTCGGCCCGCACCGCGAGGCCGCCCTGGACGCCCGCCAGGCACTGCGCCTGGGCACCCACGGCGGCGCCCAGGTCCTCGGCCGCGCCGGCCAGATCGGCTCCCTGGAGCCGGGCAAGCTGGCCGACCTCGTCCTGTGGCGGCTCGACACCCTCGCCCACGCCTCGATCGCCGACCCGGTCACCGCCCTGGTCTTCGGCGCGGCCGCACCGGTCACCGCCTCCTTCGTGGGCGGCCGGCAGGTCGTCGAGAACGGCCGCCTGCTGCACGCCGACGAGGACACCATCGCCCGCTCCACCCGCGCCCAGGCCCAGCGCCTGGCACGGATCACCGAACGGAGCTGACCAGTCGAGGGACTCCGGCCGGGAGCGACGGCTCCCGGTCGCCGCCCGGCCGTTCCGCTCAGAGGCCGAAGAGGCCGGGATCCGACGTCAGCTCCTTGAAGTACTCCTGGGGATTCGCGACCAGCTTCCGCGCCGTGAGGTCCATCAGCCCGCCGACCGCCGTGATCTCGGCCGCCACGGTGCCGTCGGTCTTGCGTATGGCCTGCCGGATACGGAAGGTCTTCCCGCCGCCCTACTCGAAGGCACAGGTCACGTCGGCCTCGTCACCGGCCAGCAGCTCCCGCCGGTACCGGATGGTCGTCTCCAGCGCCACCGGCCCCACGCCCCGGGCGATCAGCCCCGACTGGCTGATCCCGGCCGCCTGCAGCAACGACCAGCGGGCGTGCTCCGCGTAGTTGAGGTACACGGCCTGGTTGAGGTGCCCCTGCACATCGGTCTCGTACCCGCGGACGGTCACCCGGACGGAAAACGGCTCACTCACGGCGTCCCCTTCTCTGCTTCTCTGCCTTCCACGTCACTCGAACCACCGATGCTCGCACGCCCCTCACACCCTGCGCGGTGACGCCAGCAGGTACCGGGTCCTCGTCCGCGGCTCCGTGTACTCCCCGGCCTGCCAGCCCGCCCGCTCCAGCGTGGCCGCGCACGCCCGCAGCGCCGCGCCGTCCGGCCCGTACACGGCGACCGCCTCCGGCTGCGGTGTCGCGCGCACCCGGTAGCCGTCCGCGTCAGGCCCGGCCGGAGGGTGCCCGGCCGCCTCCAGGGCGAGCGCGGCGGCCCGCACCAGGTTCGTACGCTCCCAGCCGCACGGCCGGTCGGTGGCACCGTCCGGATTGGTCATCCGGCGCAGTTCCAGCAGCCCCTGCCAGGCGCTGTGCACCTCGCGCACCCGCGCCGCGCCGTCGTAGCCGTCGTACGCCTCCTCCTCACCACCGACGCGAGCGGAGAACACACCGCTGCCGGAGGACGCCTCTCCAGCAGCAGGAGCCTCCGCCACCGTCGTCGCTTCTTCCTCCTCGGCCTCCCGTATGCGGTGCCCCGCCGGGGTCAGGAAGTGGTCGTGCGGCGGGCGCGGGTGCCGGAACGCGAGCCCCCGCTTCACCAGGGCGGTGAGCTGTGCCTGAGTACCCCTCAGCCGCCCGGTCACGGGGTCGGCGGCGTCGATGACGCGGAGCTGCGCGGCGGTCGGCGGTCGTGTCACGGCGTACTCCTCCCCGGGCCGTCGATCAACCCATTCGATCAGCCCGTTCGAAGAGTACGACCCGGGTCCGACAACGGGCCGGCACCGCTCACGGTGAGGGCGACGGCCGGATGTTCCACCCCGCGATGACCGGCCGCCCGTGCTCGGTGCCCAGCCGGCACACCGTCCCCGTGGCCAGCTGGAACAGCGCCCCCGACGACGGCGCCAGCCCCAGCCACCGGGCGGTGAGCACCCGCAGGAAGTGCCCGTGTGCCACCAGGAGCACCACGCCCTCGGTGTTGGCGAACGCGGCGTCCACCTTGGCCAGCATCCGGTCGGCCCGCTCCCCGACCTGCTCCACGGTCTCCCCGGGATGCTCCGGCGGCCCCGGCACGACCCCGTCGGTGAACAGGAACCAGCCGGGCCGGGTGCGCTGGATCTCGGGAGTCGTGATGCCCTCGTACCCGCCGTAGTCCCACTCCCGCAGATCCGCGTCGACCCGGGCGTCGTGGACCCCGACCAGCTCGGCCGTCTCCCGCGCCCGCTGCAGCGGACTGACGAACGCCGCCCCGATCCGGTGCGACCGGACCAACGGCACCAGTCGCCGTGCCTCCTCCCGGCCGCGCTCGGTCAGCGGCACGTCCGTCCCCCCGGTGTGCCGCCCGGACCGCGACCACTCGGTCTCCCCGTGCCGGACCAGAAAAAGATCACCCATACGTCACAGGCTACGGTCCCACGGCCCAGGACCCGGCGAGCTCACGCGCCCACAGCCCCTGCGCGCACATCGCGGAACAGACACTTTCGGAGCACGGATCCGCCACGCGGCACCACGGCCGCACCGTGCGCGGGGAACGTAGCGGCATGCTGGCGTGTGGATGCATGGACCTGGGCGACATCATGGTGCACCTGGCCGGACTCGGCCTGCTGGCCATGGCCGGACTGGCACTCGGCCTGGTCTGCCTGATCGGGCTGCTGCTCAGCGGGATCGTCGCCCTCGGAAACCTGGCCCGCCGCCGGCGGAGCGGCGACCACGAGGACGGCGACGCCGGACCGGACGAGGAACAGGTCACCCTCGCCGCCTTCCGCTGGGAAACCGCGCAGGACCCCGGCACATCGCAGTAGAGAGGAACCTGTGCCCCCGCGTCCAGCGCACCACCACGGTTGCCGACCTCAGTCGCGCCGGGCCCGCAGCACGACCGCTGCCAGCACCAGCGCGCCCGCCGCGAAAGCCGTCGCCACCCGGAACGCCAGCTGGTAGCCCTCTGCCATGGCTGTGATCAGCTCCGTGCCGTGGCCGAGCAGGGCGCCGGTGCGGGTGGCGGCGAGCGTGGACAGTACCGCCAGTCCCAGCGAACCACCCACCACCTGTGTGGTGTTGAAGAGGCCGGAGACCAGGCCGGCCTCCTCCTTCGCGGCCCCCGCCATGGCGAGCCCGGTCAGCGCGGGCATCGCGGCCGCGAACCCCGTGGCGAGCAGCAGCAGCGGCGGCAGCACGTCGGTGACATATGAGCCGTTGGCCGGTGCCCGGCTCAGCAGCGCCATCCCGCCGGTGATCAGCACCAACCCGGTCAGCAATACCCGGTACGCGCCGAACCGGCCGACGAGCCGCGCCGACAGGCCCAGCATCAGCACCCCGATCACCACCGGAGCCGGCAGGAAGGCCATGCCGGTCGCCAACTCGCCGTAGCCCAGGACACGCTGGAGGTAGAGCGCGCCGATGAACTGGAAGCCGTACATGGTGCCGATCATGAGGATCTGTACGGCGTTCGCGCCGCTCAGCAGCCGGGAGCGCAGCAGCCGCAGTCGCAGCAGCGGACGTGCCGCCCACGCCTGCCGGAGAGTGAATGCCACGAGGAACGTCAGGGCGAGCGCGGCCAGAAGCACGGTCGAGGTCAGGTCCCGGTCGCCTGAGCCGACGATGACGTAAACCGTGAGCATGAGCGCACCGGTGACCAGGGCCGCCCCGGGGACGTCGGCGCCGTGGCCCAGCCCGGCCCCGCTCTCCGGCGCGAGCACCCGGACCGCCGCGAGCCAGGCGGCGACGCCGATCGGCAGGTTGATCAGAAAGATCCAGTGCCAGCCGAGGGTCTGCGTCAGCGCTCCGCCGAGGAACGTGCCGAGCGCACCGCCCGCCGCGCCCACCGCGCTGAACGCCGCGATGGCCCGGGCTCGTTCACGTGGCTCGGGAAAGAGCGCGACGAGCATGCCGAGGACGACGGCCGAGGCCATCGCCCCGCCCACGCCCTGCACGGCCCGTGCCGCGATCAGCACGCTCTGGCTGGTGGCGATCCCGCACAGCACCGAAGCCGCCGTGAACACGGCGAGCCCGGAGGCGAACATGCGCTTGCGGCCCACCAGGTCCCCGAGCCGGCCGACCAGCAGGAGCAGCCCGCCGAACGGGATCAGATACGCGTTGACCACCCAGGCCAGCCCCGGCCCGCTGAACCCCAGGTCGTTCTGGATCGCGGGCATCGCCACGGTGACGATGTTGCCGTCCAGGATCGTCATCAGCGTGCCCGCGCACAGGACGGCCAAGGCCGCCCAGCGGGAGTACGTGCGGTGTGGCGGCGTGTGCGTCGGTGACGCAACCGTGGTCGACATGGCCTTCTGGCCTCCGTATTCTGCGAGGGCACCCTAGGTGCACGATGTGTAACGGAGTGCATCGTGAGTGACTATGGGGTGCGGCATAAGGAGGCACTTCAATGTCCCAGGGGAACAACGGTGTTACCGTCCAGGTCGTGAACGCGCACGCATGCCCGGTCCGCGAAGTTCTTGACAGGGTCGCCGGAAAATGGAGCGTGCAGATCCTCGTCGCCGCCGCTCACGGCCCCATCCGCTTCACCGAACTCGAACGCGGCATCGAGGGCATCAGCCGTCGCATGCTGACCCTCACCCTGCGCAACCTGGAGCGCGACGGGCTCGTCACGCGCACGGTGTACCCGACGGTGCCGCCGAAGGTCGAGTACGAGCTGACCCCCGTCGCTCGTGAGTTGCACGAGACTCTGCAACGGCTGACGGACTGGGCCGAGCGCAACCGGGTGTACATCGCCCAGTCGCGCGCGGCTTACGACGAGGCCAACGGGGAGCCGACGTAATGCGGTCGCCTTTCGTGCATCGCCCGGACCCACCGAATTCGGCGTCACCCCAACACCCGGCGCGGTGCCGCCGACCCCGGCCGGAACCGCACCCTGCACCCGCATGCCTGCACCCGCATGCCTGCGCCCCGTGCCCCGTACCGGACTGGGCACGGGGCGCGTGGCCTGCGTCAGCGATCGGCCGCGTAGGAAGCGAAGGCAGCCCATTCCTGCGATCCGAAGGCGAGCTGGGGTCCCCGTGCCTGCTTCGAGTCCCGTACGCGGATGGATCCCGGTGTGGAAGCCACCTCGACGCAAGCAGCGCCGTCGGGGGTGCTGTGGCTGCTCTTGAACCAAGTCAACTCGGTGCCATTACCGATCTAACTTCCCGTTCAGCCCATGGTCTTGGCGCCGTCCAGGGACTCGCGAATGATGTCGGCGTGCCCGGCGTGCTGCGCGGTCTCGGCGATGACGTGCAGCAGCACCTGACGGGCCGACCAGCGTACGCCGGACTCGAACCACGGCGCCTTCGGCAGCGGCTGGGTCGCGTCCAGGTCGGGCAGGGCGGCGATCAGCTCGTCGGTCCGGTGGGCCACCGCCGCGTACTCGGCCAGCACGCCGGTCAGCGTCTCGCCGGGCAGCAGCCGGAACTCGTCAGCCCGCTCGGCGAAGTCGGCCTCGGCCATGGCGGTGAAGTCGGGCATGGCCGACGGTCCGTCCAGGACGAAGTCCACCCAGGTCCGCTCCATCGCGGCGACGTGCTTGACCAGGCCGCCCAGGCACAGTGCGCTGACGGTGGTTCGCAGCCCGGCCTGCTCGTCGGTGAGGTCGCGGGTGGTGAAGCGCAGGAAGTGCCGGTGCTTGCTCAGCGTCCGCAGCAGGTCGGCGCGCTCGCCGGTGAGGGCCGCCGACTCGCTCCGGCTCAGGGTCTCGGTCATGATCTCCGCCTTCGGTTGGTCCCGTGTTCCTCGGTCGAGAACGACGGTAGGCGCCATAGCGGACAGTTTCTGTCCTGAATTCCGGGAGAATCGGAGACATGGCGAACACCAGCACCCGGACGCTGCGACTGCTGTCCCTACTGCAGACCCATCGCTACTGGCCGGGCACCGAACTGGCCGACCGGCTCGGTGTCTCGGTCCGCACTCTGCGCCGGGACGTCGACCGGCTGCGCGAGCTCGGCTACCCGGTGGAGGCGCAGCGCGGCGTCGACGGCGGCTACCAGCTCGCCGCGGGCGCCACGCTGCCGCCACTGGTGATCGACGACGATGAGGCGGTCGCCCTGGCCGTCGGGTTGCACACCGCCGCGGAGGGCGCGGTGGAGGGCATCGCGGAGTCCTCGGTCCGGGTGCTGGCCAAGGTGGTGCAGGTGATGCCCACCCGGCTGCGTCGCCGGGTCGAGGCGCTGCGCGCGATGACCGTACCCGCCGGCTGGGGCAGCCCGGCCCGGGCGGGCGTCGACCCGGGCGTGCTCACCACACTCGCACTGACCTGCCGGGACAGCGAACAGCTGCGCTTCGGCTACACCGCCGCCGACGGCCGCCGCACCGACCGGCAGGTCGAGCCGCACCGGCTGGTCTGCCTCGAGCGCCGCTGGTATCTGGTCGCGTACGACCTCACCCGGCACGGCTGGCGCAGCTTCCGGGTCGACCGGCTCACTGCGCCGGAGGGCACCGGCGCTCCGTTCCGCCCGCGCACCCTGCCCGCCGCCGACGCCGCCGAGTTCGTCCGCGCCGGGATCGACAACCTGCCCCGTCCGTACCGGGTGACGGCCCTGGTGTACGCCCCGGCCGCGACCGTACTGGAACGGATCGGGCGGTGGAGCACGGTCGAGGAGGTGGACGCCGAACACTGCCGGGTCCGCATGACCACCGACTCCCTGGACTGGCCGGCCCTGGCCCTGGGCGCTCTCGGCGCCGAGTTCCGCGTGCTCGAACCGGCCGAACTGGTCGACCAACTCCGCGACTGGGCTGCCCGGTTCGACCGGGCGGGGCGGGGCTGACCGTTCAACCGCCGGGATGCTCCGGCCGCCGGCGACGGGCGGCACGGACGATCTCGTCGCCGGAGCGTTCGAGCGGGGGCCGGTGGCGCGGCCTGCGGGAGGCGCCACCGGCAGGTCACCTGCGTGCGGTTCGCGTCCGGCCGCGGTAGTGGTCCAGTACGTCCTGGCGGAGCAGGCGGCCGAAGCCGGACGTCTCCAGGCGGAGGCCGAGCTGGGCCTCGGTCAGGCCGAGTTCGGCGGCGGTGTCGGCGAGGTGCCAGTCGTGGGCGGCGAGGCGGCTGAGGAGGTGGCCGCGGCGCACCTGGTTCTCCGAGAGGCGGAACGTCTTGAGGTAGACGGTTCGACCGTGTTCGTCGGTGATCGCCTCGCCGATGTGGTTGTCCTGCCGTGGGCGGAACGGCGGCAGGAAACGGGAGAGCGTGAAGCGGCCCATGCGGTGGACCTGATGTCAGGTGCGCTCCTGCTCCAGCAGTCCGGACGCCAGGGTCGTGTCGTGGAAGTCCGCCCATCGCGCCGTCTGCTCCACCGCGGCCTCCCGCAGGTCGGCGAGCGAGCGGATCCGTGCCTCGGCGATACGGGCCCGGAAGTCCGTCACGGGGGGCATCAGAGTCGCGTAGTGGTGCACCAGGTCGCCGCAGAGGTCCTGCAGCAGGGTCGGGTGCAGCGTGCGGTAGTCCTCCGGGTGCGGTACCACGAACGCCGTGGCCGGTGCGTCGGCCAGATGGACCAGCACGCCGCACTGACCCGGGTGGACCTCGAAGACGCGCAGTGCGTCGGTCAGTCCGGGTACCTCCGTGCCCAGGTAGGAGGCCTCGACGCGGGGGGAGAGACCCTGGCGCAGGGCCCGTTGCGACCACTGCTCCCACGCGATGGCGGGGCCGTTGAAGTGCAGGGAGAGATAGCCCTCCAGCGCGAGGTGGAGCGGCAGGAAGCGCAGCCGGTGCTTGGCCTCCCGGCGCGCCATCCGGCGGTGGAAGCGCAGCCGCACGGCCGGGACTTCCTGTTCCGGCCGACCGTCGGTCAGCTGCGTGCCGTAGGCGGCGGCAGGCGAGCCGTCCCCGGTCCACTCGGCGACGAACCCGTGCGGGATGTAGGAGCAGTAGCTTCCCTGCCGGCCCAGGTCGACCACGCCCGGCCCACCGTGGATCCGCGGGTGCAGGCGCAGGTCGTGGATCGCCTCGGCCCGGACCAGCGGTACCAGCCGTACGGCGCCCCACGCCTGCGAGGGACGCCGCAACTTCGCTGGACTTGCCCGTCCGCGCAGTGGCCGGGCAAGTGCGCGGGTGTCCAGGTGCGGCGGAAGGCCGTCCGTGAGGTGGCCGAACGTGTGAATGAATGATCACTCGGTGTGGTGGAGAGGGTGGGGAACGTGCGAGGGCCGCTCGTACGGGTGTCTACGATCGGTGATCGTGAAGCTGGTGGTGCAGATCAGGCTGCTGCCGACGCCTGTGCAGGCAGCGGCGTTGGAGGCGACCCTGCGCGCCTGCAACGAGGCGGCGACCTGGGCCAGCGGTGTCGCCTTCGCCAAGGACGTGAAGAACAACTTTGCGCTACATCAGCACACCTACCGTGAGATCAAGGCGCGGTGGGGGCTGGGCGCGCAGGCCGCCCAGCGCGTGATCAAGAAGACCTGCGACGCCTACGCGGTGCTGCGGGCGAACCTGAGGGCCGGGTGGCTGGGCCGGCCGGGCTCGAAGCGCTACCGCAGGGCCACCGAGAAGCCGATCGCCTTCCGGGCGGAGGGCGCGCAGCCCTACGACGACCGGATGCTGTCCTGGCAGACCGACCGGCGGCGGGTCTCGATCTGGACGACCGCCGGGCGGGTGAAGGAGGTGGCGTTCACCGCCTCCTCCGAGCAGCTGGCCACTCTCGCCCTTCACCGCAGGGGCGAGTCGGACCTGGTGTACCGGGACGGCATGTGGTTCCTGAACGCCACCTGTGAGGTCCCCGAGCAGCCGCTGAACACCGACCCGACCGACTTCCTCGGCATCGACCTGGGCATCGTCAACATCGCCACCACGTCCGACGGCGAAGTCATGGCCGGGCGGGAGCTGAACCGCATTCGGGTCCGGGAGCGCAGGCTGCGCGCCAAGCTGCAGCAGAAGAACACCCCGTCAGCCAAGCGCCGCCTGCGGAAACGCAGGCGTAAGGAGGCGCGGCGGGCGCGGGACATCAACCACAAGATCGCGAAGCATGTGGTGGCCGAGGCATGGGGGCACCTCCCACGCCGTTCAGGCAGTGGGGGAGCACCGGTCGCGGGATCGCCCTGGAGGACCTGACGGGCATCCGCGAACGGGTACGGCTCCGCAAGCCCCAACGGGCCACCCTGCACTCCTGGGCGTTCCACCAGCTCGGGCGGTTCATCGCGTACAAGGCCCGCAGGGCCGGAGTGCCGGTGGTGCACGTCGATCCGGCGTACACCTCCCGCACCTGCGCCCAGTGCGGACACATCGACAGGGCGAACCGGGTGAGCCAGGCCCGGTTCACCTGCCGGTCCTGCGGATTCGTTGATCACGCGGATCGGAACGGCTCCCGCAACATCCGCGCCCGCGCGTGGGAGTTGTGGCGACGCGGGGCCCCGTCAACGGCCCCTGCCCCACCACCGGAGCACACGCGCCGGGGCGGGGCTGGACGCAAACGCAGCGCCACATCCAGTGACGCGACGTTGTGCAAGCCCGTCACCTCAGTGACGGGTAGCTGACAGGCAGGTTCCGGAAGTCGCACCGAAGTCCCGCGGCCGGCACGGGGACGGGAACACAGCGCAGGTCACGGTTTCGAAGGACTTTTGAGCGCGTAAGGCGCGGAAGAAGGCCCGCCCCCGGAGCGCGGGGGCGGGCCGATGGATCTTCCGGGAAGCCGTCAGTAGCCCGGCGGTACCCGTGACGGGCGGCCCGAGCCGCGGGTCAGCGCGTAGCCGCCGATGCCCGCGAGCGCGGCCAGTACGCCGCCTATGCCGGTCCACACCCAGCGGTCGGACCACCAGCCGGAGGACCAGCCGCCGTCGGGCTCGATGCTCGACAGCACGGCCGGCTTCTTCGCGTCCTTGCCGTCGTCCTTTGACTGCTCGGACTTGACCGCGATGCCCGGGGTCAGAGGCTGCGCGAGCGAGCCGTCGACCGCCGCCGCGCCGCCGATGTCCTTGGAGTCGGCCCGCACCTCGGCGCTGACCGGCAGACCCAGGTCGGACACCGGCAGGCCGACCGCCATGAGCCGGATGTAGTACGTGCCCGGCAGCGGGTCGTTGGCCCACGGCTCCGACCAGGCACGGACCGTGCGCAGCACGCAGGCCAGGTCCACGGAGGCCGTGCCCTGGGCGGCGGTGCGCGTCTGGGCGCCGTACTGGCAGGACTGGCGGCGCCGCAGACCGTCGTAGACGTCGATCTGCCAGGTCTGCGAGGCGTGCGACTCGGGCAGCTTCACCGTCGCCTTGACGGTGGGGCGCTGCCCGGCGTCCGCCGCGAACGACCAGTACATGTAGTCACCGGTGGAACCGCCGGCGGTGGCCTGCTGACCCTGTTCGATCTCCGTCGCCGTACGGAAGGAGGTGCCCGCCTGGGTGGGGGCGCCGCCGTCGTCCGACGGGCTCGCGGACGGCGAGGAGTCGGCCGCCGCGGGACCCGCGGCCAGCCCGAGCGCCAGCAGGGCCGTGCCCAGCACACGTGTGATACGCATCAGTTCGTCCTCCAGACGGCGACCCGCCAGCGCGACACCCAGCCCCACAGCAGACCCGCGAGGAAGCCGGTCAGCACAAGTGCGCCGAGCAGCCACCAGCCGCGCCCGAGACCGAAGGAGGCCACGTCGCTCGACTTGCCCGGACCGTCCACCACGTCGACGGTCAGCTCCAGCGGCAGACCCGGCGTGGTCTTCACCCCGGCGGCCGCGGAGAAGGAGTTGGTGATCTGCAGGCACACCGTCTCGGCCGGCGCGCTCTCGCCGTCGCTCTCGGGCTTCGGGTAGCGCAGACCCGAGGAGATCACGTCCGTACGGCCGTTGCCCGCCGCCTCACCGCGTACGATCTCCCGTCCGTGCACCGTCACGGCCCGCACCAGCACCCCGTAGTCGGGGGCGACGGCCCGGTCGGCGGCCACGCTCACCGAGGCCCGCAGCTCCTGGCCGGGATCGACGTCCACCCGGTACCAGCGCTGCTGCCCGAACTCCTCACGGTCGGTGTAGAGGCCGGACTTCAGCGTCGGCGCCTTCGCGCAGTCCGTGGAGCCCTCCGTGGCCACCGGCGTCACCACCGGGTCGGCGGCCCGGTCGACCAACTGGCCGACGCGGTCGCTGAGTTCTTCCTTGTGCTGGACGGAGGTGTAGGTGCCGCCGGTCGCCTCCGCGATGCAGATGAGCTGGTCGCGGGTCTTGGCGTCCGGCACCAGGCCGAGGGTGTCGATGGTCAGGCCGATGCCCTTGGCCGCTATCTCACGGGCCACCTCGCACGGGTCCAGCGGCTGGCAGGTGTCCTCGCCGTCGGTGATCAGGACGATCCGGCGCAGGCCGTTGCCGCCCTCGAGGTCGTCGGCCGCCTTCAGCAGCGCCGGTCCGATCGGGGTCCAGCCGGTCGGCGCCAGCGTCGCCACCGCCGCCTTGGCCTCGGCGCGGTTCAGCGGGCCGACCGGGTAGAGCTGCGCGGTGTCCTTGCAGCCCTCCTTCCGGTCGTTGCCGGGGTAGTTGGCACCCAGGGTGCGGATGCCGAGCAGGACCTCCTCCGGGGTCGCGTCGAGCACCTCGTTGAACGCCTGCTTGGCCGCGGCCATCCGCGACCCGCCGTCCATGTCCCGCGTCCGCATCGAACCGCTGACGTCCAGGACGAGTTCGACCTTCGGGGCGTCCTGCCCCTCCGTCTCGTCGGCGACCGCGCCGGCGGGGAAGGCCATCCCGGCCGTCAGGGCGGCGAGCAGAGCACAGACTCCTGCCGCCAGCCGTTGTCTTGTGATCATCGGCGGATCCTATTGACCGGACGCGCCGGGGGCCAAAACGGCCTGGGAAACGAGCGGGTTGGGCAGCCCGGTCCACTGGTCGCCGGGCGTCCCGGGGGACAGCCGCATCAACGTCAACGCCTTGGCCGGCAAAGGCTGTTCGCACAGTGCCGTAAGGTCAGGGGTGCGCGGCAGGTCCCGTACGGCCGTCTCCAGCGCCGCCCGCAGCGCGGCCCACGACCCGGCCGTTCCGGCCAGCGCGCCCGCCACCAGCGAGCCGAGCAGCTTGCGGCGCAGGGCGGTTGGATCGTCGGTGAGGTTCCGGGCGGGCAGATCCGGCACGGGAATGCCGTGCCGGGCGAGTCGGGCGGGGCTCACGCGGATGTCGGCGAGGTCCCGGTAGACCAGCCGCAGCGGTGTGCCCGACTCGGACAGCACGACGAGCAGGTTCTGGCCGTGCGCCTCCAGGGCCACGCCCCACTCCAGCAGACGCAGGCACACGGCGAGGGACAGGCGCGTGAACTCGGCCAGCCAGGAAGGGGAGTCGGGCAGGTCCAGGGTGGACAGCGCGGCCACGGGCAGTACGTGTTCCCCCTCGCCGGCGTACGTCCGCGGCGACTCACGCCACAACGCCGCCAGGTCGGCGGACCCCGCGCCGGCCGCGCCCAGCGTGCGGGTGATGTGCAGCAGACCGTCCGAGCGGGCCGCCAGATCCGTCGCGAACGCCGACAGGGCCGCCGACGCGGCGACCGAGCCCATCGAGATGTCCCGCACCGACGACGTCAGCCGGGCGCTGAGCGCCGTCTTGACGTGCGGTCCGCCGGGGAGGGCCGGGACGGCCAGGGTGCGCAGGGACATCAGCGGGTGCGCCGCGAGGACGCCCTCCTCGCACGGCCGCCCGAGCACGTGCGCCGCCTGCCAGGGGTGCACGGGGATCAGCAGCCGCCCGC
>NZ_POTZ01000829.1 GCF_003236365.1 Streptomyces sp. NTH33 | reverse complement strand
CACAATCCGGACCTGGTGGAGGACGCCCGCCGCCACCCCGGTGACTAGCCTGTGTTCGTCATGCCGACCGCCTGTTGGTATTTCGAACGGGCCTGGTTTCAAGGGAGGGGGCCGGTCGTGGGACGCCTCGTACCCGCCGTGACCCGGGCTCTCGACATACTCGAGCTCTTCCTGGACGGGGACGGGACGCTCTCCGCCCCCGACATCGTGCGCAGGCTGCACCTGCCGCGCACCACGGTGCACGAGCTGGTCACCACGCTCGCCGCCCGCAAGTACATCGTCCCGGTGACCGGGCAGCCCGGACGCTACCGGCTCGGCGTACGCCCGTACCAGCTCGGCAGCCGCTACGCCGAGCAGCTCGACCTCGCCGCCGAGGGCCGGCAGGTCGCCCACTCGGTCGCCGAGACCTGCGACGAGACCGTGCACGTGGCGATCCTGGAGGACACCGACGTCATCTACATCGCCAAGGTCGACTCCACGCACGCGGTGCGCATGGTGTCCGCGGCCGGCCGCCGCCTCCCGGCGCACTGCACCTCGGTCGGCAAGATGCTGCTCGCCTCCCTCCCGGAGCAGGAGCTCGCCGCACGCGTCCCGGACGGCACCGAGCTGGCCGCGATGACCCCGGACAGCATCACCGATCCGGCCGCCCTGCGCGAGGCCCTGGGCGAGATCCGCAGGCGGGGCGTCGCCGTGGAGAGCCGCGAGTCCAACCCGGACGTCTCGTGCGTGGCCGCGCCGGTGCGCGACCGCACCGGGCAGGTGGTCGCGGCCCTGTCCATCTCGGTGCCCATGATCCGCTGGAGCGAGGAGCGCCGGGCGGAGCTGGAGCAGCTCGCCGCGAAGGGCGCCGCCGAACTGTCGGAGCGCCTCGGACACCGGGGCGCGGCATGACGGCGTACGAGGTCGCGGTCCGCGCCCGGGCGGAACTGGGCGAAGGCCCCACGTGGGACGCGGCGGCCGGGCGGCTGATCTGGGTCGACATCCTCGCCTCCAGGGTGCACACCTACGACCCCGCCTCGGGCCGCCGCACGGTCCGCACGACCGAGCAGCACGTGGGTGCCGCCAAGCCCCGCACCGGCGGCGGACTCGTCCTCAACCTCCGCGACGGGGTGGGCCTGGTGGACCCCGACGGCACCTTCCGCCGGCTGCACCACGACCCGCTCCCCGGCCGCCGCGGCAACGACGCCGCCGTCGCACCCGACGGCTCCCTGTGGGCCGGCACCATGCGCTACGACGAGGCCCCGGGCGGCGGCACCCTCACCCGCCTCACCGGCGACGGCACGGCCGAGGTGGTGCTGCCCGACGCGACGGTCAGCAACGGCACCGGCTGGAGCCCCGACGGCCGTCTGATGTACTACGTCGACTCGCCGACCCGCCGGATCGACGTCTTCGGCTTCGACGGCCGGCGCGTCACCGGCAGGCGGCCCCTGGCCCGGATCGAGGAGGGCGCCGGCTTCCCGGACGGCCTCACGGTCGACGCCGACGGCTGCGTCTGGGTGGCCCTGTGGGACGGCGCCGCGATCCGCCGCTACACCCCCGCCGGCACCCTGGACCGCGTGCTCCGCCTCTGCTTGCGTACCGCCCGCTTACGTACTATCCGGCCTGCGGGTCGCCCTTGGTGTACGTGAGGCGTTCCACGGCGCCCGGCTGGAACTGGTCCTCGATCTTCTTGCCGTTGACGTAGAGCTGGATCG
>NZ_POTZ01000828.1 GCF_003236365.1 Streptomyces sp. NTH33 | reverse complement strand
GCGCCCAGCACCGCCGCCCCGAGCACCGCCCGACGCCCGGCCCCGTGCACCTGCTCGTCCGACTCCCGCGTCCCCATGACCGCCTCCTGCTCTCGTGTCGTAGGTGCGCGCCGATCGTAGGTACACGCGGACGACCGGGCAATGCCCAGGACTTGCGGACCGGCTCCCCGGGAGCGAGCGAAGGGCGTGCTTCTCCAGGTGGGTGACCGACGACGGCTCCACCGAATCCGGCTTCCTGAACGGCGAGTTCACCTGCGTGCGAGCCGATGACACCGGAGTCCGCCTCGCACGGTGCACAACCCCTGATGCCACGGACTTGACGCCGTGAGGGGGCAGGAGATCGGGACGGCACCCGCTTGCGCTCGTCCTCGGCAGCCGGTCCGCCCCTGAGACGGCAGCCCGGCCGAACCGGTCTGCCGCCGGTGTCCGGGCTCAGTCGCTTCGTGCGGTCAGTTGGCACACGCGGCGCCGTCGTCAGTAGGTTCTGCGGATGCGGCGATTCGCGGACGTCGAAGACCTGCCGGGGCTCGTGCGTGACGCACTGGGAGCGGGATGCCACGCAGTCGCGGTGGAGAGGTTGCGCGGAGGGAGCAGGAAAGGGGTGTACCGGGTCCACCTCGAGGGAATCCGCCCAGCGAGCGTGATCGTCTACAGCTGGGCCGAGGCCGAGAACTTCTGGCCGTGCGCGCGAGAGGCCGACCCGTTCGCGCCCGCCTCCGGGCTGGTCCCGTTCCTGACCGCGCAGCGAAGCTTGGACAGCCTCGGGGCACGGGTTCCGCGGGTGTTCCTGGCGGATGACAGCCGACGCCGCTGTCCGGCGGACGTCGCCGTGGTCGAGGACGTCTCCGGCGGCACCCTCGAAGCACTCTTCGAAACCGATCCCACGCGCGCCGCGGGAACCCTGGGCGACCTCGCCGGGATGCTCGAGGTGATGCACCGGCACCAGAACCGGCACCACGGCAGGGTGGACCGGCTGGAGCGGGGCGAATCCGTGTCCGGGGTCCCGTGCGAGCGACGGGTCCTCGACCGCGCCCTGCGGGACCTCGAGGAGGCGGCGGGGCGCGACGGCCGCATCGCGGCAGCCGACGCCGCATTGCGCGACCGTCTGCGGGAACTGGCCGATCGGGTGGGCCCTCGCACGGAATACGGACTGATCCACGGAGAACTCGGACCCGACCACGTCCTGGTCGACGCCGACGGCCACGCGGTGCTGATCGACATCGAGGGCCTCATGCACTTCGACGTCGAGTGGGAGCACGTCTTCCTCCGGCTCCGCTTCGGCAAGCGGTACACCGCGCTGGCCCGGCCCGGTCTCGATCCTCAGCGGCTCGACCTCTACATGCTCGCGATGCGTCTGTCGCTGGTAGCCGGTCCCCTGCGTCTCCTCGACGGGGACTTCCCCGACCGGGCGTTCATGCGGAGGATCGCCGAGCACAACACGGAAGAGGCGTTGGCGCTCCTGCCGTTGGTGTAGCCCTGGCCGAGGAGTTCCCGGTCGACACGCCCTTCGCCCATGGCCCGTGGCCCGCCGCCGTGGTGCGTCCCGGGCAGCACCTGCCGGCTGCCTCGGGCTCCGCTGTGCCGGAGTGTGCCGGGTCAGTAGGCGGAGTGGACGTTGTCGATGGAGCCGTAGCGGTGGGCGGCGTAGTTGGCGGCGGCGGTGATGTTGGCGACCGGGTCGGTGACGCTGTGGACG
>NZ_POTZ01000827.1 GCF_003236365.1 Streptomyces sp. NTH33 | reverse complement strand
GTGGTCGATGGGGGGTCGGTGGACGGTCGGCGGGCGGCCGGCGGGCCTAGCTCTCGCGGAGCGGCTCGCGTGAGGTCTCCTTGGAGGACAGCACGGCCCAGAGCGAGACCAGCGCCGCGACGGCGAGGTACCAGGCGGGGGAGAGGCTGCTGCCCGTCCAGGAGATGAGCAGCGTGGCGACGAAGGCCGCGGTGCCGCCGAACATGGCGTTCGCCATGTTGAAGCTGATGGCGAAGCCGCTGTACCGGACCCGGGTCGGGAACAGTTCGGCGAGGAAGCTGGGCAGCGTTCCGTCGTTGAGCGAGAGCATGCCGCCCAGCAGCACCTGGATCACGATGACGGTCAGCAGCCCGGCGCCGTCCAGCAGCATGAAGGCCGGCACGGTGCACACCGTGAACAGGAGGGACGCGGTGATCAGCATCTTCTTGCGGCCGAACCGGTCCGAGGCCAGGCCGGTGAAGAAGATGCAGGCGATGTACGCCGCGAGTGAGACGGTGGTGGTGAGGAACGACTCGGTGGCGCCGAAGTGGAGTTCTTCCGAAAGATACGTCGGCATGTAGCTGAGCAGCATGTAGAAGGCGACCGCGTTGAGCACGGTGGCGCCCATCGCGAGTACCAGCGGGCGCCGGTTGGCGCGCAGCATCTGCTTGGCCGGAGTCGGTGTGACCTCCTGCTGTTCCTCCAGGGCGCGGAACGCCGGGGTGTCCTCCAGCCGCAGCCGGATGTAGCGGCCGATCAGGCCCATCGGAGCGGCGAGGAGGAAGGGCAGGCGCCATCCCCAGCTGTGCATCTGCCCGTCGGAGAGGATTCCGCTGAGCAGCGCCGCGAGCAGGGATCCGAGGAGCAGACCGGACGCGGTGCTCGCCGGAACCACGGAAGCGTACAGCCCGCGCCGGCCGGGCGGAGCGTACTCGACCAGGAAGGCGGAGGCGCCGGCGTACTCGCCGGAGGCGGAGAAGCCCTGGACGATCCGCACGATCAGCAGCAGCAGCGGAGCGAGCAGGCCGACCGCGCGGTAGGTGGGCAGGAGGGCGATGCAGAAGGTCGCCACGGACATGATCACAATGGACAGCGACAGCGCGTTGCGCCGGCCGACCTTGTCGCCGATGTGTCCCCAGACGAACCCGCCGATGGGGCGGACGAAGAAGGAGACGGCGAAGACGACGAACGTGGCCAGCAGAGCCGTCGTGCGATCGGTGTCGGGGAAGAAAACGGTGGAGATCGTCGCCGCCAGATAGCCGTAGGCGGCGTAGTCGAACCACTCGACGAAATTGCCGATGAAGCTGGCCGCCACCACGCGGCGGCGCGTCGAGGGCTCCACGGAGGTGTCCACGCCGACCTCCCGGGGGCCGGTAACATCGGGTGCGGACATAGTGGATGAAGCGGATGAAATGGGCGAGGCGGTGGGCTGCCCCGTCAGGCTCGGCTGGTCGCTCATGAACCGGCTCCCAAGCGTCAGGTTGCGTGTGCAGCAACGATGTTGCAGACCGTAAGTCGACACTTCGGGGTCGAGCAAGGTGTTCGGCCATGATTTTTCTAAAGTCGCACCTCTGTTGCGTATAAAGCAACAAGCCGCCGACTTGAGGTCGGCGGCTCCAGGGGTCGGCTCCAGAGGCCGAGCGGGCGGAGGGGGCGGCTCACCTACCCCCGCCGAGAACTGATCGACCGTCTCCAACGGGGTAAGTGCGAGCTCTGCCAGCA
>NZ_POTZ01000826.1 GCF_003236365.1 Streptomyces sp. NTH33 | reverse complement strand
TCACACGCGGCTGGGTCACCGCCCACCAGCAACACGACGCCCGCCGGTCCTGGGTCGTCCATGCCAATCCCGCAGAGGTCGAACGGCTCCGCCGGCTCCACCGGCAATCCCGCGGCCACCGCCCACGACAGGCCTGGCTCGACCACCAGCAGACGGCGATAATCCCGAACGAGGAAGGAACCCGAGACAATGACGCCGAACCGCAGCTATGACAGCACTGCGGCTTGCTCATCTCGACGGTGTTGCGGTCCCGGTAGAGCTCCGCGTCGCAAGTGACGGGCCGTCCGCCCCGGCGGCCCTTCTTTCTGCGGTTCGCCGCCTGGTCCTTCTTCTCCGGGATGACCGCCTTGATCCCTCGTTTGTGCAGGTGGGCACGGTTGGCACGGGAAGAGTACGCCTTGTCACCGGCGACCGCGTCGGGACGGGTGCGCGGACGGCCCACCGGACCGGGCACCCTGACCTTGCCCAGGACGGGAACGAACTGCGGGCTGTCCGCGGCCTGCCCGGGGGTGAGGACGAAGGACAGCGGCCGGCAGCGCCGGTCGGCCGCGAGGTGGACCTTGCTGGTCAGCCCGCCGCGGGAACGCCCCAGTGCGGCGGCCGTCAGGCGGGCCCGGAGCCGTCGGCGGCGCTGCCGCCGCTCGGCACGGGTCAGGCCGTCCGCCCCGTCTGCCGGCTCTGCACCTTCCTGGTCCTTTTGCGTCCCGCTGCGGCCCCTTTTTCCTCCCCCACGGCCTTCTCCAGCGCGGCCAGGACCTCCTCGTCGACCCGCATGCCCGCCGCGTTGTGATGGGCCCGGGCCGTGGTCGAGTCGATGCTGACCAGCGAGAGATCCACCTGACCCCGCCGGGCGGCTTCCGCGATCGCCGCGTCCATCAGAGCCTGGAACACCCCGGCGTCACGCCACTGCCGGAAGCGGTCGTACACCGTCGACCACGGCCCGAACTCCTGCGGCATCTCCCGCCACTGGCCGCCCGAACGGAACTTCCAGATCACGCCTTCGAGCTGATCCCGCAGTCGGTGTGGATAGGGGCCGTAGGCGCCGATCGGCAGCAACGGCTCGACCAGCGCCCACTCGTCATCACTCAGCTCGCGTCTCGCCACACGAGTGTTCTACCAGCCCAGTGATCACGACTCCGTACACGCCCTAGCGGAGCAGGGCGTCGTGCACGCTGCCGGGCAGTGCACTGAGCTCCTCGATCGCCTCCCGGTCTCCTGGATGCGGGGCGGTGCCGGCCGCGGTCAGCGCCGCGTACAGGTTAAGGCGGCGCAGGTCGCGCGGATCGACGCGGCCGGCCGTGCGGTCGGCGGGATTCGGCGGCGGCAGCAGAAAGTCACACGCCGGGGCTGGATCCCGCGCCGGGGCTGGATCCCACACTCGATCGGCTGCCGCGGTGAAGGTCTGCATGATCGTGCTCCGTTCTGTGTGTGCGTCCTGTTCACGAATCGCGCCGTCCCCGCGCCTGGCATGTCCTGCGCGCTTGGCTCTCTACGGGGTGTGGCCCTCTGGCGCGGCGGGCGGATCGGTTCGCCGGCCGGTGGCAGCCGCCTGTTCGGCTCGTTGCAAGGATCGGCACCAGACACGGTCTGAACCGCCCCGGTTCGAATGGAGACTCGATTTCATGAAAGGATCGAGTCATGGCACGACCTTCCCGTTACCCGCTTGAGCTCCGCCGCCGCGCGGTGCGCATGGTCGCCGAGGTGCGCGACGACTA
>NZ_POTZ01000825.1 GCF_003236365.1 Streptomyces sp. NTH33 | reverse complement strand
ACCCCCGACACCCCGTGGAGACCGCCCTGACCTGCGAGTTGTGGCGTCGGCTCCACCAGACCCGCGCCGTGGTCAGTCACTACCGACGCCACGGAGACCCGCTCCCGGACCGCCTCCGACCCTGGACCGCCTGGACGACCTGGGTCCGCTGCCCGGCGACGTCACCGTGCACCTGGACACCGGCTACGACTCCGGCACCACCCGCACCCTGCTCCACGAACGCGGCCTGCGCGGCCGCATCGCGCACGGGGGAGCTCCACTGGAGCCGCGCAGCCACCGTTCAGCGTGAGAGGGAGTATGCGACCACCACAGAATTTGCCGGGCCGCGGTGTGGACGAGCGTGATTTTGACGCCTTCTACACCGCGAGCGTCGGCCGGCTCGTCGGCCAGTTGTACGCGATGACAGGTGACCTGGCTGAGTCTCAGGACGTGGTGCAGGAGGCCTTCGCCCGGGCCTGGGAACGCTGGGCCGAGTTGGACCTGAACGGGGCCCCCGAAGCGTGGGTGCGCACGGTGGCCTGGCGGCTGGCGGTCAGTCGGTGGCGGCGGGCGCGCACCGCGCTGGCCTTCGCCCGGCGGCAGGGTCCGCCCGCCGCCGTACCGCCGCCGGAACCGCACCACGTGCTGCTGGTCCAGGCACTGCGGCGGATCCCCGAGGCGCAGCGGCGGGCCGTGGTGCTGCATCATCTGTGTGATCTGCCGGTGGAGCAGGTGGCTGCCGAGACCGGTTGCCCCGTCGGCACGGTCAAGGCGCACCTGAGCCGCGGACGGGCGGCGCTGGCACGCCTGCTGGCCGATACGGAGCTCGATCTGCGGACGACCCGGCTGCCGGAGGTGAGGCATGGCTGACAGGACAGAACTGGAGCGGTGTCTGGAACGGAACCTGGCCGAGCTCGCCGAGTCGGGCCGGCAGCAGGTGATGCCGCTTGCCGCGCACCGGGTGCGGGCCCGTGGTGAGCAGCGCATGCGCCGCCGACGGGCGGCCGTGGCGTTCGGCGGCGCGCTGCTGGCCGCCGCTGTGGTGGTGGGCGGTCTGTCGCTGGTCCGAGCCGCCCGGGTGCCGGAGCCGGCCGCGATCGTGCCGGCGCCGACCGTTTCAGGCTTCGTGCCGCCCTCGCCCGCACCGGGCGAGGAGTACGCCAGTGAACTGGGCTACGTGTACGGCGCGGTGGCGCAGGGCGACACGGTGCAGGTCACCGTCGAGCAGCTCCGTACCGTCCGGGGGACCGCGGTGCCCACGGGTGTGGTGCACACGCTGACCCTGCCGCGGTGGACGCTGGTGGAAGCACGGCGGCTCTCCGGCGGGTCCCCTGCGGATATGCAGCTGGACCAGTTGGTGAGCCGGCTGGCTGCCGGGCCGCGGTGGATGTTCGCGATCGACTACGACAGCGAGGGCCGGGTGGAGTCCTTGCGGGAGACCGACTGAGGCCGCCGCCGCATTCACGGCATCGAGGTGCAACCCAGAGGCGGGCCAGGGCGTAGAACTCATGTATCCCGACTGCATCTGATCCGATGGGACCTTGCCGTGCTCACTTCTCGCCGCCGAACCGGCGCCCTTCCTCTGACCGCTCTCGCCTTGACCGCTCTTGTCCTGACCGCATGCACCGGCAAGGGAGGCGAAGGGCAGGCGGACGCCCTTGCCCCGGCAACGCCGGTGACGGCTTCAGCGTCGGCGTCCGGACAGGCCGCCGTGCCGACCCCGCCCACCGCGACGCACC
>NZ_POTZ01000824.1 GCF_003236365.1 Streptomyces sp. NTH33 | reverse complement strand
GTGCGGGTGAACGCCGGGTGGGCGGCCGAGGGGCGGATGCGGTACAGCCACGAGCGGCGGTTGTGGGCGCGGGGCTCGGTGAACGCCGTGCCGCTGAGCTGCTCCGCGTACAGCCCGAGGGGGGCGCGCTGCGGGGAGTTGCGGCCCTCGGGCAGCGCCCCCGGAACCGCCTCCGAGCCGTGCTCGTTGCCGAAGCCGGAGAGGTAGGCCAGTCCCTCGGCGGTCTTGCGTGCGTCGTCCCCGCTCATGATCGCTCCCTTGCAACCTGATTCCTATGGAACACCATAGGAATGCGTTTTCCAGGGCGCAAGACCCCCTACTCCGGAGGGAGGGCCGGAACCAGACTCCAGGGGGATCCGGCCGGCCGTACCGCTGCTCTACGCTCCACGGCATGCTGTCGTGGAGGAGGGGACCACTCGCCGCGCTCGCGGTCTGCGCCCTGCTGTTCGCCGGGCCGGCGGGCTGCGGGTCGAACGGTGCGCACGGGGATGCGGAACGGGAGTCGTCCGCGCCCGTGGGCAAGCTCCTCGACCACACCGACGAGGAGGGGCGGCGCTACCGGGAGGTGGACGAGAAGAGCGCTCCCGAGGTCGGTGTCGAGGTCCAGCCGGACGCCGACGGCAACTGGGACGTACGGCTGACCGTCCGCCGCTTCCGCTTCTCACCGGCCGGCACCGGGGCCCGGGCGACGGCCGGCCGCGGCCTCGCGCACCTCCTGGTGGACGGCAGGCTCGTGGCCCGCCTGCGCACTCCCGCCTACCGCCTGCCCGCCCATCTGATCCCCCACGGCACCCACCAGATCACCGCCCGCCTCTGTGCCGACGACGACACGGTCTGGGCGGTTTCCGGCAAGCCGGTACAGAGCACGGCCGACATCACGGCCTCCCCCTGAACCACCGGAGCCGACCCCGGACCCACCGGAGCCGACCCCGGCCCCGACGCCCACCGCTCCAACTGGAAGGCCCGCTTCACCCGATCGCCGGGGGGCAGGCATGATGAAGCCGTGCCCCACGCGACCCCGCTACGCCGCGCGCCCGTGCAGCGGCGCAGTGCCGAACGGCTGACCAGGATCCTCGACGCCTGCGCCGACCTCCTCGACGAGGTCGGCTACGACGCGCTGACCACGCGTGCCGTCGCCCTGCGCGCCGGTGTGCCCATCGGTTCCGTCTACCGGTTCTTCGGCAACAAACGCGCGATGGCCGACGCGCTCGCCCAGCGCAACTTCGAACGCTTCACCGAGCGCGTCACGGAGCGCCTGAAGGAGACCGGGGGCGGCGGCTGGCGTACCGCCATGGACGCCGTGCTCGAGGAGTACCTGGAGATGAAGCGGACCGCCCCCGGCTTCTCCCTGGTCGACTTCGGCAACCAGATCCCCGTCGGCATTGGCCAGGCCCAGCCCAACCGTCGCGTCGCCGACCGCCTCACCGACCTGCTCTCCGGCCCTCTGCACCGCGAGCCCGACGACGACCTGCGCCGCACCTTCCTGATCGCCGTCGAGACCGCCGACGCCCTCGTCCAACTCGCCTTCCGCGTCGACCCGCAGGGCGACGAGCGGATCATCGAGGAGATGCGGACGATGCTGCGGGCGTATCTGGGGCGGGTGCTGGACTGAGTCCCACCCGGACGCCGCCCGCGCCGGACGCCGCGCGAAAGAGTTCCGGCCATCCTTCCCGGCAGGTCTCCCCTCCGTGCATACCGGTCGGTACGCTCGCTCCGTCCCCGTCCCCGTC
>NZ_POTZ01000823.1 GCF_003236365.1 Streptomyces sp. NTH33 | reverse complement strand
GGGGACGAGTGGACGGTGAGGGGCAGTCCGGTGAGAAGGAACGCGGCGCCGAGTGGCGCTGCCCGGCCGGCGGTGGAGCTGCCGGCCGGGCAGCCTTACCACTCGTTACCGCGGGCGACTAGCCGCGGCCGGCCTCGAACGCCGCGACCGTGGCGGAGGCGACGGCCACGCCGGCGAGGAAGGCGGCCGGGGTGACCAGCACCGGGTGCGCGCCGCTGAACAGGGTGCCGGCGCTGTCCTCGACGTCGACGTCGGCGAGCACGGCCGACTGGTTGATGTACGAGTCCATCTCGATCATGGTGAACTCCTCACACAGTGTTGGGGGGATGACTCTCGACAGAAATACCGGGAGGGTCAGCCGACGGCCTTGCCGACCGCGTACGCCGCGGTCACGACGGCGGCGCCGCCCAGGAACGCGGCAGCGGCGGCCGGGGTCGCGAGGACGACCATGGCCGACTCGGACACGACACCCTCGGTGGCCTCGTCCAGCAGGCCCAGGTCCTCGGTGTTCAGCTTCTCTTCCAGCATGCGAACTCCTTGTGGAATCGTGCGGATTACTGCCAGCCGTTGACGGGCCGGCAGGGGGACGGGACGCCCAGATCCGCCGGAGTCGGGATCTGCAGTTCGCAGACACGGGACACCACGCCGTTCCGGTGCTGCTTGGAAAGCGGCGTCACCGCCGAACTCGTCGACGTGGAGAGCGCGGTGATGACGACGCTCAGTACAAGAACACTGGAAACGCGACAGGCGAAGCCGCCTGAATCGGTCTTCGCAGGACGAAATTCCGATCGGATGCGCACTATTTCCTCCCTTGAATGTCGTGGTCGGCTCCGGCTCTCGGAACGATGCCAAAGCTCGGCTGACCACTGAATGGGAGTTCTTGGCAGATAGCTGCACGGCCTCGTTCAGCTTCGTGCCGTACGCACTGCCGTACGCGCTTCAGAGCCAGCCCTGCGCGCGGGCGATGCGCACCGCCACATGCCGGTTCTCCGCGGAGAGCTTCGCCACCGCGGAGGACAGGTAGTTCCGTACGGTCCCCGGCGCCAGTCCCGCTCTGCGCGCGATCTCCGAGACCGGCGCGCCGTCGGCCGCGAGCTCGAGGAGCTCCGTCTCCCGGACGGTGAGCGGGGAGTCTCCGGAGCTGATCGCGTCGGCGGCCAGCTCCGGGTCCACGTAACGGCGTCCGGAGTGGACGATGCGGATGATCTCCGCGAGGTGCCGGGCGGACAGGGTCTTCGGGACGAAACCGCGTACTCCCGCCGACAGCGCTCGTTTGAGGTGCCCGGGCCTGCCATGGCCCGTGACGATCATGGTGCCGCAGCCGGGCAGCTCACTTCGCAGGGAAGCGGCCACCGACACGCCGTCAGGGGCGGGCATCTGCAGGTCCAGCACCGCCACGTCGGGCCGGTGCGCCCGCGCCATGGCCAGGGCCTCGGGGCCGGACGCCGCCTCCGCGACGACCAGCAGGTCCTCCTCCAGCGCCAGCAGCGCCGCCAGCGCGCCCCGGATGAGGTGCTCGTCGTCGGCCAGCAGCACCCGGATGGGTCGCACCCCGTCGCCGCCCCTGTGCTCACCCCTCACGTGGCCGCCTCCTCCAGCGGCAGGTCCGCCGTCAGCCGGAACCGTCCGCCCGGCACCGGCCCGGACTCCAGGGAGCCGTTCAGCGGGGCCAGTCGCTCCCGCAACCCGGCCAGGCCGCTGGAGGAGGCGGCCACGTGAGGGGTGAGCAC
>NZ_POTZ01000822.1 GCF_003236365.1 Streptomyces sp. NTH33 | reverse complement strand
ATCCCCGGCCGCTCCACCGTGCGACCTTCACCCAGGCAGAGGGAGACGACCATGCCCGCCACGCCCACCACGCCGCCTCCAGCACTGTGCCCCTACCTCACCGCCCGCCATGAACTGCTGTGGCACGAGGCCGAAGCCTTCGCAGCCGAGCACGTCGCCCCCCGGGCTGTACGCATGGAATCGGCTCCCCGAAAGGTGGAGCGCAAGGTCGCCGGACTCATGGCAGAGCGAGGCTGGTTCGCTGTCACCGTTCCCACCTGCTTCGGCGGCATGGGGGCCGGCCACGTCGCCAAGACCATCCTGATCCACCGCATCGCCTGCGCTTCGGCGGCTGCCGCAGCCATCCTGCAGGCCACCCTCATCCCCGTCGGCGCCCTTGTGCACTTCGCCACCTACGAGCAGAAGGCCCGCTGGCTGCCGCAGGTCGCAAACGGCTCGCTGCTGCTGTCGATCGCCTCCACCGAACCGCGTGCCGGCGGGCACATCGGCGGCATCGAGACCACCGCCGAACACAGCGGCAACGAGTGGTTGATCACCGGCAACAAGATCCACATAGGCAACAGCCACCTCGCCGGAGCACACCTCGTCATCGCCCGCACCGCCGAGCCCGGCGTGACCGCGTCGCAGGCGCTGACCGCGTTCCTGATCGAGTCCGACCGCAAAGGGATCTCGGTCGCCGACCACCGGCCCGGGCTCGGGCTGCACGGCTTCTCCGCCGGCCGTCTCGACCTCGATCGCGTCCGCGTCCCCGAAGACAACATGGTGGGCAACATCGGCCAGGGCCTCAGCGTCGCCCAGAGCAGCAGCATCCTCTACGGCCGGCCCAACCTGGCTGCCATCAGCCTGGGACTTCACGAGGTCGCCGTGCACACCACCACCTCCTACCTCAAGTCCCGCCTCCGCTACCGGAGTTCCCTGTCCGACCTGCCCGTCTTGCGTGACCGCATCGGTGAGATGGAGGCTCGCCTGCGCGCCGCCCGCGTCCTGGCCTACCAATCCGTTCATCTCCTCGACCACGGCCTGCCCTGCGACGCCGAGCTGATCAACTCCAAGTACCTCGGCCACCAATGGGCAGTGGAGTCAGTTCAGGACGCCATGGAGCTGCACGGCGCCCAGGCCCTCGACGCCGACTACCCCCTCCAGCGGCTGTGGCGCGACATCCAGCACACCTACCCACCCGCCGGAACCGGCGAAGTCCAACGCATACGCCTTGCCGACGCGGCCTTGGGCCAGGACCCCATCCAGTGGTCCGAACGCCTGGCCGCCGAAGCCGCCTGGGCACGCCCCGAACCCACCACCGCATAAGCCCCCGTGCACGGCAAACCCCGTGAATCCGCATCGCCGTGCACGGGCCCTGGCGCCGGCCCCCCGCTCCCCGCCCGGGGGCCGGCGCCAGGGAACTTCCCGTAGCAACTCCGCCGCCGGCTGCCGTCACGAACGCACCGCGGTCCGGCACCCCCTACTACACAGCCACCCTGACTGACCTTTACGAACCAGCCTGGAAATCCGACATGACAACCACCGCCCCGATCACACCGCTCTCGCAGGCCGAGCGACGCGTCGCCGAGCATCTCGTCCGCGGCGTCCGCCGCACCCAGGACATCGCCACACAGGCGCACCTGTCACCACACACGGTCCATAGCCACATCCACACCATGCGTGCCAAGCTCCACTGCCCCCCGCGGTGTCCTCAGCACATCCTCGTGCACACTCTCCTCGCCACCGGCCAGGTCC
>NZ_POTZ01000821.1 GCF_003236365.1 Streptomyces sp. NTH33 | reverse complement strand
GCGCGGGGGCGGCGAGCCCTTCCCCGCCGGGGTCGAGCACGCCCTCGGCCGCGACGGGCTGGGGCGGGACGTGCGTCGAGTCGCCGCCGTACAGGAGCCACACGCCGGAGCAGAAGGCGACCACGGTGACGGTGGCTATGGCGGTGTTGCCGATCCTGGGCATGCGGACCCCTCTCGGACTCGGTGTCCCGCATCCCCCTCCGGGCCGAGAGGGGCGTCGCACCCGGAGGGGGAGGGGACGTGCGGTACCGGCGGACGGACAGCGAAGAGTGTCCGTCAGATCCCGTCGCCTCTCGCCCGGCGATGCAGGAGCCAGGTACCGCCCGCGGCGGCGACGGCGAGAGCCGTCACACCGGCCGCGGTCCTCACGGGGTCGTCGCCCAGCGCACCACCGACCCCCGTCTTCACACTTCCCCGGGGCTGCACCTGCCCCTGTGCGGCCATCAGCGTGACCACCAAATCGCCCTTGACCTCCCGGTCGCCCGAGGCGCACCGCGCGACGATCTCGTACGTCCCCGGCTGCGCGCCCTCCGGCACCCGGAACTGCCCGATCGCCTCGCCCTTGCGCGCGCTGGGCGCCAGCGTGAAGGGACCCGCGCCGACCGCGCTGGCGTCGCCCGCCGCGGCCGCCTTCTCGCCGCACCCCTTGGTGTTCACCGTGACCTGACCGCCCGGCTCGACCGAGTACGGGTACACCTCCAGGCTGCCGGCCTCCGCGCCGTACGCGGGCACGGCCAGACCGCCCACGGCGGCGACGACGAGCGCGGCCCCGGCCATGGCCCCGGCCGGCGGACGGGCGGCGATACGTCGCATCGGTGCTCCTCCGGGCTCTGCGCCGGGCACGGCCCGCGGCACCCAGGTGTGCCGCCGTCGGCCGTGCCCCTGCCCTTCCGAGGTAAAGGGCACACGACCGCTCCCGCTCCCTGAAGACACGTCAGAAATAGGATGAACGGGTGCCGGCACGCTCGGCGGAAGTGGCCGGTGCAGCGTGTTTGGGCAGGTCAGCGCAGCCCTGCTGACAGAACTCCGGAAAGTACCCGAAGGGCGCAGAGCGCGGGGGTGAACAGGGACCACCGTGCGGCGGCCGGGTGCCCCTGAACGCACAGGGGGCGGAGCGGGTGGCTGCGGCCCGCAGTCCAGGCGTCGGCGCAGCGATGGCGGGTACGGGCTCCGCCGGCCTGACCGCAGCGCCGGAGGGCCACGAGGTGACATCCGACAGCACGCGACAGCCAGCGTGGACCTATGACCGCCCGGCCCGAGATCACCCGGCGCGACCTGCGTACCGAACCCGAAGAGATCATGGATGCCGTCCGGAGCGACCAGTCCTTCACCGTCACCCGGGACGGGCACCTCATCGGTGAACTGACCCCGCTGCGGCGCCGTCGATGCTTCGTTCCGCGCGGCGAGTTCGCGGCCATGTCGCGGACCGCCCCTGACACCTCCCTGGATGCCTTCCGCACCGACCAGGACACCACCGCCGAGCAGGGGTCGTTCCTTCCGGCGCGGAGGTAGCCCGGGTCTATGGCCGGGTCTGCGCGGCCGTAGTCGGCACGGGCCGCCGGCTCCGGCGTCGCACCGCCGACCTGATGATCGCCTCGATCACCATCGCCGAGAACCTGCCCCTCTTCGGGGCATCCGACCCAAGGTGCTCCACGACCAGTAGGCCGTCACCGTCGTATGGCCTCCGTGAGAGAGACGTGGAAGGTCATTCGGGCGGTCGGGGTGACGTGAAGGG
>NZ_POTZ01000820.1 GCF_003236365.1 Streptomyces sp. NTH33 | reverse complement strand
GTCGGGTGCCGGTGCCGCGGCCCCCGTGCGGCGTGGCGGCCTTCCGTGCGGCGTGGCGGCCTCCCGTGCGGTGCCGCGGCCTCCCGTGCGGCGTGGCGCCGTCGCGCGCACGCCCCGACCGTTGTCCTTTGACAGCGAAGTTAGTCGGTTGCGGTGCCCTGACCTTGGGCGACTGGGTTCGATGGCAAACGATCGCTCTCGGTGGGTGCTTCCCGTGTTCCGTCTCAAGTGATCTGGTCCGAAGCCGCGGCGGTGACCTGGGGCGACCAGAACGGTTAAGACACCTGGGTGGCCGAAAAAATCTCAGTTGATCTGGAGCCTGGCGTCTGAATACTGGCTGTCGTCTCAGTTGATCTGGACTGTTTCCGTTGTTTCGAACTGGATTAGTGGAAGGGCCTGCGAGATTGACCATGCACGATGACCAAGTGGACGTGACCACAGACATCGTTGCGACCTTGATCCAAGAACAGTTCCCTCAGTGGAGTGGCAAGGCGATCCAACTCCTGTCGTCGACCGGGACGGTCCACGCCATCTTCCGCATCGGGGACGACCTCTCCGCGCGTTTCCCGCTGCGTCTGACCGATGCCGCGGAGGCGCTGGCGGCTCTCGAACGGGAAGCCCGGGCGAGCGCGGAGCTGGCACAGGTGTCTCGGTTCCCCGTTCCGGAACCCGTCGCCCTGGGAAAACCTGGAGCGGGTTACCCCATGCCGTGGTCGGTCCAGACATGGCTGCCGGGAACGGTCGCCTTTGATGCCGATCCGAGTGGGTCGGACGCTTTTGCCCGGGATCTTGCGGCCTTTATCGCAGCCCTGCGGGACGCCGAGACGCGAGGGCGGCTCTTCAGCGGCGAAAATCGTGGCGGCGTTCTCGCTCACCACGACGACTGGATGGCGAAGTGTTTCGAGGAGAGCGAGGGGCTCCTCGACGTGCCCCGACTGCGCCAGGTGTGGAGCCGCTTTCGGGAGCTGCCACGCACGGGTGCCGACGTGATGAGCCATGGTGACTTGATTCCCGGCAATGTATTGGTCACGGGAGACCGGCTCAGCGGCGTACTCGACACCGGCGGCTTCGGCCCGGCCGACCCCGCGCTGGATCTGGTCAGCGCCTGGCACCTGCTGCAGCCAGGCCCGCGGGAAGTGCTCCGGCGGACACTGGCCTGCGACGACCTGGAGTGGGAGCGCGGTAAGGCATGGGCCTTCGAACAGGCGATGGGTCTTGTCTGGTACTACGTTGAGAGCAATCCGACGATGAGCAGAATGGGGCGCCGGACACTCGACCGCATTCTGGAGTCGATGGATTGATGTCGCCCCGATCGTAGGCCGTGATAGAGACGATCGCTTACCGTCCCCACCGACAATAGATCGGCTGAAACCACACATCTCGGCTCGATTCGGGAAATTACTGAAAGCGACCCTGTGGAGAGCTGGGGCTTCCTTTTGCGGCATTGTGCCGTCGAGGGCAGTACTGACGGACGTAGTGGCGGAGCATCCTGTAGGACACGGAGGCTTCGTAGTCGTCCATGAGCCTCAGCCATATCTCTTTCGGCCCGAGGCCCTCATCTGCCATGGCCCGGATGTCCTTGATGAGGTCGTTGTCGAAGCCTCCATAGCTCAGGGCGGTTGCAAGTTCCGGGGTCGTGCGGCTGGTCGGGTTGTGACCGGTTGGGGCGCATAACAGGGCAGGCACGGGCTTCGTGATCATTGTGGTGTCTAAGCCAGATGATCACGAGGTGGCCCGT
>NZ_POTZ01000081.1 GCF_003236365.1 Streptomyces sp. NTH33 | reverse complement strand
CACCCCCACCCTGACCAGGGTCTGTTCACACGTCGGAGACATGCAAGCGCCGTACCACCAGCAGACGAAGAACCTGCTGGCGCCCCTCCGCGCAGGAAACCTGCGGCATTCGCTCAGCATGCCTACAGCAACTTGTCAGATGGACTGGCTACCACCCATCGCACGATTGTGCGCATGGTGTGCTGGGCATGCGTCCAAGCTCTCTCTACACCAGAAACATGCAGGTCGCCGAGCACTCGCGGCTTCCATCTCCGCCCACGCCATGTGGTTCCACCGGCCGTTCCGTGCGGATGAGTGGTTCCTGTACGACCAGGAGTCGCCGATCGCGACAGGCGGCAGGGGTCTGGCCCGCGGGCGCATCTACGACGTGGAGGGACGCCTGCTCGTGTCGGTCGTCCAGGAGGGCCTGTTCCGCGCGGTGTAGGCAGTCGCTCTCCGTGGTGGGGCCGCCGGCCGGCCCGGGACCCGGCGGATGACCGTTCAGGTGTCTCTGCGGAAGAACCGGCCCAGCAGACGGCGTGAGCGCTCACATCGCTTCACCGGTTCGGGCCGCTGGGGCCGCTCGGGCTGCCGAGGTCGCTCGGGCCGCTCCGGCGCGAGCGGGTGCCGGTGATGTGCCGGGTGCCGGTGCTCTGAACATCGATGCTCTGCCGGAGACCCATGCTCTGCCGGAGACCCGTGCTGTGCCGAGTGTCGGCCGGTGCGCCGTGGGGCCGGGCGGGGTGCGGGCCGGTGGGTGCGTGCCTCTTGCACCGCTCGCGCCAGGTCGGCCCTGAGCCATTCGATCTCGTCCGGATCCTGCGCCGTCGCGATCCGCTCGGTGAGATGGGCGGCGGGCGAGTCCGGTGTGCCGTGGGCGGGCGGCTGCGGCCGGAATCGGTTCAGATACGCACGTTCGTAGGGATCCCTGACGATCTCCGAGACCTGAACCTGGTCGAGCATCGATGCCACGGCACCCGCCCGCTCCCACGGGTCGCCGGCCTGGCGCAGCAGGAAGCCGAGGTGCCGTCCACGCCAGTTGCGGGCGCGCAGGTCCAGGCCGGTGTCCAGCTGGGACCGAAGCACCTCGGGCAAGGGCCGGTTCAGCAGCGCCGCGCTCTGCGGGCCGGTGGCGAACTCCAGCAGCTCGTCGGCCAGATACAGCCAGACCACGGCCCGGTAGCGGTTCAGGTAGAACTTGACCGGAGTCAGCAGACCCAGGCGGGCCAGGCGCGTGAACCGGGCGGCGGTCACTTCCATGAGCGCCGCGCCGTCCCTGGTGCCCACGGCTTCGACCCGCCTGCGCAGCGCCTCCGGGAAACCCTCCTGGGCGCGCAGCCGCTCGATCTCGGCGCGGTCGACGCGCCGGCCGCCTCCCCCCTCGTCGGGCAGGGTGCGAATA
Organism: Streptomyces sp. NTH33; assembly: GCF_003236365.1. Taxonomy (GTDB): domain Bacteria; phylum Actinomycetota; class Actinomycetes; order Streptomycetales; family Streptomycetaceae; genus Streptomyces. Next base: position 19,155 of record NZ_POTZ01000081.1, on the reverse strand, counting down.
TGGCCGAGATGGACGGCCAGCTCGAACTCGCTGCGCTTGAGACCCAGTTCGCGGGCCGCCCGGCTCTGGGAGAAGGGCGTCCGTCGCTTCGCGTCGGCCGTTTCGACGGTGGGTGTGATGACATGCGTGATGGTGTCGCCGGACATGGTCGTCTCCCCCGTGGAGTGTGGGGCTCGCGCAGGCTGCGCTCGCCTGGAAAAACCGTAGCCGTTGCCGCGAATCTCGGCGCGAGCCTGTGGACAACTCCGCAGGGGGTGACGAACGCGCAGGTCAGAGATCTGTCGTGGAAGTCCGCTCCGGTTGGCGGGCGTCCACGTCGAGGTGCTCGCCGACGCGGTTGACGAGCAGGGTCATCTCGTAGGCGATCTGACCGATGTCGGCCTCCGCACCGCTGAGGACGCACAGGCAGCTGCCCGCTCCGGCCGCCGTGACGAACAGCACCGCGTCGTCGAACTCGACCATCGTCTGGCGCACTCCGCCCGCACCGAAGTGGCGGCCCGAGCCCTTGGCCAGGCTGTGCAGTCCGGACGACACGGCCGCGAGATGCTCGGCGTCCTCGCGTCGCAGTCCCGTGCTCGCGCCCGTCACCAGCCCGTCATTGGACAGGACCAGGGCGTGCCGTACGTGTTCCATCCGTTGGGTCAGGTCGTCGAGCAGCCAGCCCAGGGTCTGGTTCTGCGCCATGATGCGGTCTCCCCGTGTGACGTCTCCCCCGTGACCGGAGGATCTCCCGTCAGCCTTCCCCACCGTCGCTGTCCCGGCAAGGAGTATGGGGGCATGACACAGAAGATGACCGACGACGAATGGCGGGCGTTCGTCTCGTACGGCACCCGCACCGGCAAGCTGTCGACCGTACGGGCCGACGGGAGCCCGCATGTCGCGCCGATCTGGTTTCTGCTCGACGGGAACGACATCGTGTTCAACACCGGGAAGGAGACCGTGAAGGGGCGCAATCTGGCCCGTGACGACCGGGTCGCCCTGTGCGTGGACGACGACCGGCCGCCGTTCAGCTTCGTGGTGCTGCGGGGCCGCGCCCGGCTGTCGGAGGACCTGGACGAGGTCCGGCAGTGGGCCACGCGCATCGGCGCCCGCTACATGGGCGAGGAGCGCGGTGAGGAGTTCGGCGCCCGCAACGGCGTCCCGGGCGAACTGCTGGTCCGGTTCACGGTCGACGGGGTCGCGGCGGTGAAGGACGTCGCGGGCTGAGGACGGCCGGCTTCCGCGCGTTCCCGGCCGTCCGGACGCGCACCGTTGCGTTCAGCTCACGGAGTCGAGCAGCCGGGCGGTGTGCATCCGCCCGGCGTACTCGACGAGCCGGATCAGCACCTCCTTTCCGGAGTCGCGTTCGCGGGCGTCGCACAGGACCACGGGCGTGCCCCGGTCGAGGTCGAGGGCGCGGGAGACGTCGTCGGCGTCGTAGGCACGGGCGCCCGGGAAGCAGTTGACGGCCACCACGAACGGGATGTGCCGGTGCTCGAAGTAGTCCACCGCCGGAAAGCAGTCCTCCAGCCGTCGGGTGTCGGCGAGGACCACGGCCCCGAGGGCGCCCTGTGACAGCTCGTCCCACAGGAACCAGAAGCGGTCCTGGCCCGGCGTACCAAAGAGGTAGAGGGAGAGTCCGGACCGGATGGTGATGCGTCCGAAGTCCATGGCGACGGTCGTGGTGACCTTCTGGTCCACGCCGTCGGTGTCGTCGACCAACTGTCCGGCCTGGCTCAGCAGTTCCTCGGTGCGCAGCGGCCGGATCTCGCTGACCGCGCCCACCAGGGTGGTCTTGCCCACGCCGAACCCGCCGGCGACCAGTATCTTCAGCGCCAGGGCGGCCGTCTCGCCGTCCGGGGCGTCAAAGTGCTCGGAGACCATGGATCCTTCTCTCAGGAGGGGTGCAACGGTCGGCGCGGGGAGGGGAACCGTCAGCATCATGACGACGTGGGCACTCGTTCAGGGGATTTGACCGTAATTTCTCCGTTCTGACCGACTCGTTCCCCAAGGTGCCGGAACAGGTGCACAACAGGGCGCTTTCTCTACAGCGCCCGCAGCCCCGCGATCACCTCACGCAGAATCCGTTCGTCGGGAAGCTGTGCGGGCGGCACTGGGCGGCTGACGGTGACGCGGCCGAGTTCCAGAAGGTCTCCGAGGAGCACCCTGACCACGCCGACGGGCAGGTCGGCGCCCGCGGCGAGTTCGGCGACGGACTGCGTCTCCGTCCGGCACAACTCGATCATGAACCGGTGTTCCGGTCCGAGGGCGGCGTCGCCGTCCGTGCCGGGTGCGCCCGGAGTGAGGGTGACCAGGGAGATCAGGTCGAAACGCACGCCGTCCGGGCCGGACTTGGTGCGTCCGCCCGTCATGGCGTACGGGCGGACGAGCGGTCCGGCCTCGTGGTCGTACCACTGGCTGCCCGGCTCGTGCGGGGCGCTCATGAAGTCGTCGGTCATCTGCGCGGACCGCCCTTTCGCCTCATCCCGCCGCGGGCGGCCGCGCGGTGGCGCGCGGTGGCGTGTAGAGGTGCTCGCCGACCCGTTTGACGAGCCGTGCCATCTCGTAGGCCACCAGGCCGATGTCGGCCGTGGCGGCGGTGAGGACGGCGAGGCAGGAGCCGTCGCCCGCGGCGGCCACGAAGAGGAAGCCGTCGTCCATCTCCACCATCGTCTGGCGTACGCCCCCGGCCCCGAAGTGGCGGCCGGCGCCCTTGGCGAGGCTGTGGAAGCCGGAGGCCACGGCGGCCAGGTGCTCCGCGTCCTCGCGCTCGAGGTCGGTCGACGCGCCCACGGCCAGTCCGTCGTTGGACAGCACGACCGCGTGCCGTACCTCGCGCACGCGCAACCCCAGGTCGTCCAGCAGCCAGTCGAGTTCGCCGGACCGCTGGGCGGCCCTCATGCTCGGGTCCTGGATCATGCGAGGTCTCCTTCGTCGCTGTCGCTGCCGGTGCCGTCTTCGGGCGCGGCACTGCGGCCGGGCTGTCTGCCGCCGCCGCGGACCCAGCCGTCGCGGTAGGCGGCCATGCGGTCCCGTACGAGTTCGGGCGTGCGCCGGTCGTCGTCGTGCAAGGGTCCGGGGCGTGCCGCTTCCTCGGTGCGCTGTCCGCGCAGTTGCGGGGCGAGGCTCGCCTGCCGCACGCGGCGCGGCAGGCCGTCGGATTCCGGGGAGTCCGGCTCGGGGTCCTGCACGGGACGGTGCAGCCGCAGGGCGGTCACTCCCGGGGGCGGGGTGTCGCTCGCGGGCACGGCCTGTCCCGGGGCGGCCGGCGCGGAACGGCCGGCCGGTGCCGGCACGGAGTCCTGGTGCCGGGCGGTCTCGGGTACGTGCGCGTACTCACCTTCCGCCGGGTGCTCCCGCTCGGCCGTCGCCCGGGGGGACGTCTCCGCCGCGCCGCTGTGCAGCAGGGCCGTGGGCAGCAGGACGACCGCGGTGGTGCCGCCGTAGGGCGAGGTCCGCAGGTGGACCTTGATGTCGTGGCGGGCGGCGAGCCTGCTGACCACGAACAGGCCGAGCCGGTCGCTGTCGAACAGGTCGAGCGCCTCGGACTGGGCGATGCGCCGATTGGCCTCGGCAAGCGTTTCCTTGCCCATGCCCAGGCCCCGGTCCTCGATCTCGACCGCGTATCCGTTGCCGACGGGTTCTCCGGTGACGCGCACGCGCGTGTGGGGCGGTGAGAACTGGGCGGCGTTCTCCACGAGCTCGGCGAGCAGGTGGGTGAGGTCGGCGACGGCCGCGCCGACGACAAAGGCGTCGGGGAGTTGCCGTACCTCCACGCGCGCGTAGTCCTCGACCTCGGAGACGGCCGCACGGACCACGTTCGTCAGGGAGACCGGCATGCGCCAGGCCCTGCCCGGCGCGGCTCCGGAGAGGATGATCAGGCTCTCGGCGTGGCGCCGCATACGGGTGGTGAGGTGATCGAGCCGGAAGAGGTCGCTCAGCTCGTTCGGGTCGTCCGAACGCCGTTCCATGCTGTCCAGGAGACTGAGTTGACGGTGGACGAGGACCTGGCTGCGGCGCGCGAGGTTGACGAAGACGCCGGAGATGCCACTGGCGAGTTCGGCGCGCTCCACAGCGGCCCGCAGGGCGGCGCGGTGCACGGTGCCGAGGGCCTCGGCGACCTGTCCGGTCTCGTCCTCGGCGGCCGGGCCCGGCGGGGCCTCGGCCCGGACGTCGATCTCCTCGCCGGCGCGCAGCCTGCGCATCGCCTCGGGGAGTTTGCGGCGGGCGATCTCCAGGGCGCCGTTGCGCAGGCTCACCAGTTCGACGACGAGGCCGCGTCCGATGCGAACCGAGATGACGAGCGAGGCGGAGACGGCGACCAGGCCGAAGAGAACGGCGGCACCGGCGGGGCTGAGCAGGCCGCGGGTGAAGGGGTCGGCGCGGTCCGCGACGCCCTGCCCCGCGTCCGCCGCGATGGCGCGCATGCCGTCCTGTACGCGCGCGTGTGCCGGGTCCCAGATGGCTTCCGGTGCCGCATCCAGCGCGCGGCGGCCCTGGCCGGCGGCGAGGACCTTGTCCTCGACGGCGCCGAGAGCTGTGTAGTCGCGGCCAGCGGCGAGGCTCTGCCAGGTGGTGCGCTCGGAGCCTCGCAGGTCGGCGACGGCGGCGTCGGTGAGGGCCCGGCGCGTGTCGACGGCGCCCGTGAACAAGGCGAGCCGCTCTCCGCCCAGGCCGCCGGCCAGGCGGGCGCTGGAGAGCACCGCGTGTTCCTGGGCCAGTGCTTCTCCCGCGCGGGAGAACTCGAGCAGCACGCGCGCGTCGGAGCCGAGACCGGCGTCCTGGATGCCGGTGAGCGCGCCGCCCGCGCCGAAGGCCGTGGAGATGACCTTGGTGTACTGCCCGTAGGCCTCGTCCCACCCGGCCCGCCGGTCGAGCAGCGCGGTGCGCAGGGACCGCAGGTCTTCGGCTCCGTCCACGAAGACGCGCAGACGCTGCGCGACTCCTGCGGGCAGCTGCTCACCGTCGGCGACGGTGTTGCGGTTGCCGAGCCGCAGCTTCGCCACGGCCCGGTCGGTGCGCGCGGCGAGGTTCTTCAAATCATCGCTTCCCGTCGTCCCCGGACCGGTCGCGTAGCGCACGGCGGCCGCCCGCTCCTCCTGGAGCGCGGCGACGGCGGCCGCGACCGGGGCCCGCACCACGGAGTCCGCGCGCTGCGTCTGCCGCAGCCGCGCGATGTCCTGTGCGGTGGTCACGGTCGCGTATGCCCACAGGGCGAGCAGGGAGACGACCGGCACCATGAGCAGGCACACGATCTTGGCCCGTACGGTGCGGGGACGCAGCCGACGGCGCCCCCCGCGTACGGGTACGTCGTCCGGTCCCCCGGTCCAAGGATCCTCCGAGCCCTCGTCGGCGGGCGGCCCGGCGTGCGCGCGGCGGCCACGCACGGGCGGTGGGACCGGCGCCGGGGCGCCGGCCGGGGTCCTGCGGGGTGTTCGCATGGTTCCTCGCTCGGGGGTCTCGGGCGTGCCGTCCGGAATGTCGCCCGCCGCCTGCTAACGGGTGGCGCTCTCGACCGACCGTTGGGCCGAGGCGGAGGCCTCGCGCTCCCCCGCCGAGGGGGACAGGGCGACGAAGGCCGAGGTCAGGAAGAGGTAGGACCCGAGGCCGACGGCGAGGGGGAAGATGAACTGCATCGCCGTGGCCCCGGGCAGGACCGTGTCGGAGGGTGTGACGCGCACGCTCACCGCGAACATCCCCGTGTAGTGCATGCTGCTGACCGCCGCCCCCATGACGAGGGAGGCGACGGCGACCGCGAGCGGCGACTTGATGTTCAACCCGGCCCACAGGGCGGCGGTGGCGGCGAGGACGGCGATCGCGACGGACAGGGCGACGAGCACCGGGTCGTAGCTGACGTCGCCGTGCAGGCGCACCGCCGCCATGCCGAGGTAGTGCATGCTCGCCACGCCGAGACCGGTGGTGAGCCCCCCGAGGAACAGGGCGCGTCCGCGGTCGCGGCTGTAGCCGACGGCGAAGACGCCCGCGCAGACGACGGCCACGGCGACGATCAGGCTGAGGAGGGTCAGGGGGACGTCGTAGCGGATGTCGGTGCCGCTGACGCCGAAGCCGAGCATGGCGACGAAGTGCATGGTCCAGATGCCGGTGCCGATCGCCGAGGCCGCGGTGATGAGCCAGTTGCGGCGCGAGCGCCCGGTGGCGGCCAGGGCCCGCACGGTGCAGCGCAGCCCCAGGGCGGCGCCGATGCAGGCCATCGCGTACGACAGCAGGGGGGTCAGCCAGCCGAGGGAGGCGTGGTCCAGGTGTCCCATGGCCCCGGGACGCTAGGGGGGCACGGGCGCACAGAGGAGGCGCGTTTCGAAAAGTGTCGGAATATGACATAAACGGGCACCGGAACGATCGCGTCGCGCCCGAACGTGCGCGCAGCGGCTCCGTTCAAACCTGTGAGGGATCATGCGGAACATGAGCGAGGACCACGCACACGTCCAGGAGTTCTTCACCACGCGCGCCGCCGACTGGGACAGCAGGTTCCCGGACGACGGCCCCGCCTACGCGGCCGCGGTCGCCGAACTCGGGCTGCGCGAGGGCGACCGCGTCCTCGACGCGGGGTGCGGCACCGGGCGCGCCCTGCCGCCGCTGCGCGCGGCCGTGGGCCGCTCGGGAGTCGTCGTGGGCGCCGATCTGACGCCGGCCATGCTGCGGGCCGCCGTAAGGGCCGGGCGGGACCGGGACGGGCATCTGCTGCTCGCCGACGTCGGCGCACTGCCGCTCGGGCCGGGGTCGTTCGACGCCGTGTTCGCCGCCGGGCTCATCGCGCACCTGCCGCATCCCGCGGAGAACCTGCGGGAGTTGCGGCGCGTGGTGCGTCCCGGCGGCACGCTGGCGCTGTTCCACCCGGTCGGGCGGGCGGCTCTCGCGACGCGTCAGGGCCGGCAGCTCACCCCGGACGACCTGCGGGCCGAGCCCAACCTGCGACCGCTGCTCGCCGGTTCGGGGTGGCGCATGACGTCCTACGTCGACGAGGACGCCCGCTTCCTGGCGCTGGCCGTACGCGAGGCCTGACCCGGCCCGGCCCTGCTCACGCTCCTCGGCCGACTCACTGGCCGGGGCCGGCAGCCGAGCCGCCGGTGTGCCGCACGGGGCAGCCCCGCACGCCGGGGACCGGGCGGGTGCCGAGGTCGGCCAGCCGGTAGCCGTCCGGATAGCTCTTGATCTCCCAGTTCTGGCGCGCGAAGTGCGGGGCGCGGCGCGGCGGCAGCAGGCGCACGGCGCGTCCCCGGGCGCGTACCGCGCGGCGCACCAGGGCTCGGATGAGGGCGCTCGGGGGCTCGTAGCGGAAGGCCCGCAGCAGCGGTTCGTCGAGCAGGGCGAGGGTCGCGTTGCGCAGCAGGGGCGCGAGCGGACGCGGGTACCAGGAGGTCATCAGGCCGAGGGTGGCGTCGGAGACTCTCCGGGCCTGCTCGTCCCAGCCGAAGTGCTCCTTCTCGTAGGCGTCGAGGTGGGCCTCGAACTCCTCGTACGACTCGGGGATGTCCCTGATACCCATGTGCCGGCCGAGCGTGCGGTAGTGGACGGTGGAGGCGACGACCTCGTGCCGGGAGAGTCTGCGCCAGCCGTACGCGTCGATCCAGCGCCTGGGCATGACGACGAACGTGCACAGTACGTACCGCATGTCGTCGTCGCTGATGTCGTAGCTGCGGTGCATCCGGTTGATGCGCCGGATCGCGGTGCGGCCCTGTTCGCTCGCGAAGCCGTGCTCGACCACGGCGTCGAGGAGCAGGGAGGTGTCGTCGTAGCGCTTCTGCGCGCGGTCGGTGAGTTCCGCCGTCTCGGCCAGCAGCCGGCCGATGCTCGGAACCGCGTACGTGCGGTAGAGGGCGAGCTCCAGGGAACGGGTGAAGTCCCAGGGGAACTCGTAGGCGGAGGTGAGCCGGTAGATCTCGGTCGCGTCCGCCACCGGGTCCATGGTGCGGATCTGTTCCAGTCGCTCGAAGCGCTTCGCCACTCCGCCCCCTTCTGCCGTGCCGACTTCGATTTTACGTTGGGCAGCAGACGAACGGTGGGCGAACCGGCGTGCCGGGCCGTGATCGCCCTGGCGCGGGAGCGGGACGAGCCGTCCGCGGCGGTGGCCGGGCGCTGCTGGATCTTCCGGCGGTCGGAAGGGCGGACGGGCGACGGTCGTTTCGCCCACCTCCAGGTGGAGAACCGCAGGTCCGGGAGCGCACAGGGGTCGTGACAACCGCCTTCCACTCGCACTAGGGTGCGCGCCGTTGGACGAACCGATGGGGAGGCCGGGATGGCCGGGACGGACGAGGACGCCATCGCCGCCACGGATGATGCGCTCTATGTACTCACGGCGGTACTGCTGACACCGGCGCAGTTCCCGAGTGTGCTGGGCGACGACTACCCGGAGGCCTGTGCGGCGCTCAATCTCGCGCCCCTCGCCGACGGGTACGGCCTGGTGCTCGGTCAGGACGGCGACGGAGCGCGGTGGACGGTGGTCGTCGACGACGTGTCGCTGGTCGCCGTGGCCATCGCGTCCTGGGACTGCGGCATGGAGTACGACCTGTCGCCCGACGAACGCACGGTCGTCGCCGCGCTGCCGGGCTGGCCCCTCGCCGTCGCCGTGGCCGCTCCCGGCGTGCCCGCGCCGCACGACCCGGACCCGGGGCTCTCGGACGCGCCCGTGCTGTCCCCGCCGGACACCAGCGCCTGGGGACCCGCCCAGCGCCGGCTGGGCGCCGACGAGATCGCGCTGCAGTGGGCGGTGTGGCGCGAGCAGATCGACGAGGCCGACTTCCAGGACCCGGCCGACGGGGCGGCGAAGGACGGTGATCCGCCCAGCAGGGCGGACGGCGTCGGCGAGTTGCCGGACGGCACCGGTGGGGAGGCGTCCCCGCGTCGCAGCGGCCTCCGCCGTGTCCTGGCGGAGGCCCGCTCGTACGTGGACTCGCCGCCGCCGCTGGGCCGCGTCCGGTCGTCCTTCGCGACGGGCGACGCACGTACTCTGCGGGCCGACGGTCCCGGCTGGTCGATGGTGGCCCGCACCGACGACATCGCCTTCGTGCTCCTCGACGACGAGCCCGGCAAAGTGCTGCCGGTCGGCCGGGGGCCGGAGCTGCCCGGTCTGCTGGAGGCCCTCGACAAGCTGGCGGTGCGCCCCCTCTGATCTCCCGTGCTCCTAGGGCGCTTCCCCGTGGCGCATGTCCTGCCTCCCCATGACGAAGCATCGCTCCATGGGGTATCAACCCATGGATGACGCAGGAACCGGCCCGCACGGCGGGGCAGCCCCGGGCTTCACCCACCCGTGCTGTCCCCGCCGATCCGTCGTGCCCCGGAGGCCGTCATGCGTCTGTCCCGAGGTGCCCCACTCGTCGCCGCGGCCGCGCCGGCCGCAGGCGTCACCTGGCCCGTTCCCGTCACGGCCGTGGCCGGCGCCGACAGGCACCGCCCCGGCAAGGAGCGTCTGCGGGTGCCGGGCGCGGTCTTCCAGCAGACCGCCTGCCTGCCCGATCTGACCACCACCGGACCGGCCGGGACCCCGTACACCGACCTGGCCGACCGGCCAGGGCTCACGGCCCGGGCGACGCGCACACCGTCCGGGGTGCCCGGCACGCGGCCGACCGCCCGCGGACCGGACCGTCGGCAGGCCCGTGAGCGGCGATGTGGTCGACTCCTGCGCCCTGGACGGCAACGGCGGGCCGGGGCGGTAGTGCTTCAGCGGCCGAGCTCCCTACGGGTGACGCGGCGCAGCCGACGCCGCTGGGAGGGGTCCAGCGCGAGGTACGCGGCGGCCGGGATTCCGAGGACTATCAGGAGGGCGGCCCACCAGGGCAGCCAGATCAGCAGGATGAGCCCGACCGCCACTCCTCCCGCGGCGATCTTCGCGTTCTTCGACATCTGTCGCCTCCTTCGCGGCCGTTGCCGCTCTCTGTCGAGAGAACGGTCCCGCGCTCCCGGCGGTTCCGGACCGCGACCCTGAGACGTCCCTGAGACGCACCCCTACTGGTCGCGCCGGGCCATGGAGCGGCGGCACCCCCTTCTTCACCCGCGCGGTCACCCGCGTCGCTGCCGCGCCGTTCCCGGTGGGCCGCCCGCGTGCTGTACCCTCGGCGACCCGACCCAGGTAGTCAAATTTGAGGAATCGGCATCGCTGTGCAGAGAACTCCCGCGGCAACACCGTCCGAGGTCTTTGAACTGACCCGCTGCTGTGCGGTGTTCCTTCCGGCTGACCCCGCTCGCGCCGGCCGGGTCGCCTTCTGGCTCCCCGACGGCTCCACTCCCCCGGCCACGGCCTTTGCGGCCGTGGAGGAGACGACGGTCGTCGTCCCCCGCGGCAGCGGCGTGGAGGCGGTGACCGTGCCGGCTGCCGTACTTCCCGTGCGTACGGCCCTGCCGGTCCTCACGCACGCGCGTGCCGCCGGGCAAGGACACCGCGCCGGCGTGTTCTGGGGCGCGGCGGCCGTATTGGGCCTGCGCCTCGTGGCGCGGGGTCTGCTGTTGCCGGGGCTGTCCGCCGGCGATCACGACGCCTGGCGCGCGGCTCCGCTGCGCGGCCAGGACGCGGAGGACGTCCGCACGCTGGCCGCCTCGATGCCGCCCGAGGCGCACGCCGTCCCGGTCGACGGCAGCGAGCCACTGCGGCTGCCCGACCCCGAGCGACTGCTGCGGGCCTTCCTCGACGCGGTGGCCGACACTCTGCCCCGCTCCCCCGCCGCACCCCTCCTCACAGGAGGTGCGGCCTACGCGGCACTGGAGGCGCGGCACATCCCGGAGCAGCGGGCCTGGGCCTCCGACGTCGCAGCGGGCCACGACGCGGGCGCGAGGATCTCGCTGCGTGTCGAAGTGCCCGGGCTCGAGTCCGCCGGACAGCACGAGACGGAGCCGCGGTTCCGCGCGGTGCTGCAGGTGCACAGCATCAGCGATCCCGCGCGGGTCGCCGACGCCGCCGAGATCTGGGCCGGACCGGGCCGCGCGGGCGAGGTGTTCGGCCCGCGCGTGCGGACGGACGTCCTGCTCGCGCTGCGCCGCGCGGCCCGTTCGTGGCCCGCGCTGACGCCGCTGCTGTCGGCGGCCGTGCCGGATGCCGTCGAGCTCGCCGACGAGGAGGTCGCCGAACTCCTCGGTGAGGGCGCCCGGGCCCTCACCGCGGCCGGGGTGGACGTGCACTGGCCCACGGGGCTGGTCCGCGGGCTGCTGTCCGGAGCCACGGTCGGGCCTCCGGACGGCGACGGCAGCGGCAGCGGCAGCGGTTCCAGGAGCGCACTGCCGGATTCCCGCACGGCCCTGTCCGCCGACGCCCTGCTCGCCTTCGACTGGTGGTTCGCGCTGGGCGACCAGCGGCTCACCCGGGAGGAGCTGGACCGCCTGGCGGAGGCCAACCGGCCCCTCGTGCGGCTGCACAACCAGTGGGTCCTGGTGGACCCCGGGGAACTGCGCCGCGCCCGCGCCCGGCAGGACCGCAGGATCACGCCCATGGAGGCACTGGGCGCCGCCCTGACCGGCTCCGCGGAGGTCGACGGCCACCGGGTCGAGGTCCGGCCCACGGGATGGCTGGCGGCCCTCCGGGACCGGCTCACCGACCCGGAGGCACAGGAGCCGGTCGGGCAGCCGGCCGCGCTCGCCGCCCGCCTGCGCGACTACCAGCTGCACGGACTCGACTGGCTGGCCCGGATGACGTCGCTGGGACTGGGCTGCTGTCTGGCCGATGACATGGGCCTCGGCAAGACGATCACGCTGATCGCGCTGCACCTGCACCGCCACGGCGACCCGGCGTCCGCCGGACCGACCCTCGTGGTGTGTCCGACGTCGCTGATGGGCAACTGGCAGCGGGAGATCGAGAGGTTCGCGCCCGGCACGCCCGTACGGCGCTTCCACGGCTCCCGGCGCGACCTGGAGGACCTGACCGACGGGGAGTTCGTCCTCACCACGTACGGCACCATGCGCCTGGACGCGCGGCGCCTGGCCGAGGTGGCGTGGGGCATGGTCGTGGCGGACGAGGCCCAGCACGTGAAGAACCCGCACTCCGCGACAGCCCGCCAGTTGCGCTCCATCGGCGCACGCGCACGCGTGGCGCTCACCGGCACCCCGGTGGAGAACAACCTGTCCGAGCTGTGGGCGATCCTCGACTGGGCGACGCCCGGGCTGCTGGGCCGGCTCGGCACCTTCCGCACCCGCTACGCGCAAGCCGTCGAGAGCGACCGGGACCCGGCCGCCGCCGAGCGGCTGGCCCGGCTCGTCGGCCCGTTCCTGCTGCGGCGCCGCAAGTCGGACCCGGGGATCGCCCCCGAACTGCCGCCGAAGACCGAGACCGACCGCGCGGTGTCGCTCACCGCGGAACAGACGGGTCTGTACGAGGCCCTGGTCCGCGAGACGCTCGCGGAGATCTCCGGCGCCGGGGGCATGGCGCGGCGCGGCCTGATCGTGAAGCTGCTGACCGGCCTGAAGCAGATCTGCAACCACCCGGCGCAGTTCCTCAAGGAGGACCGCCCGAGGATCGCCGGCCGCTCCGGGAAGCTGGAGCTGCTGGACGAACTCCTCGACACCATCCTCGCCGAGGGGGCAGGCGTGCTGGTCTTCACCCAATACGTGCAGATGGCGCGCCTGATCGAGCGGCACCTGGCGGCACGCGGCGTGCGGTCGCAGTTCCTGCACGGCGGCACGTCCGTCGCCGAGCGGGAGGCCATGGTCCGGCGTTTCCAGGCCGGCGAAGTCCCGTTGTTCCTGCTGTCGTTGAAGGCCGCGGGCACCGGGCTGAACCTCACGCGCGCGGAGCATGTCGTGCACTACGACCGCTGGTGGAATCCCGCCGTCGAGGCACAGGCCACCGACCGGGCGTACCGGATCGGGCAGGACAGGCCCGTACAGGTGCACCGGCTGATCGCCGAGGGGACGATCGAGGACCGTATCGCCGACCTTTTGCACCGCAAGCGGGAACTGGCCGACACGGTCCTGGGCGCGGACGGGGCCGCGCTCACCGAGCTGACGGACAAGGAACTGGCCGACCTGGTGGAGCTGCGAGAGGGATGGCGATGACGGAGCACCGCACAGACCGGGAGCGCACGTTCGCCGCGCTGCCGCCCGCGCGCGGGCGCGGTTTCGCCGGCACGTGGTGGGGCCATGCCTGGCTGAGGGCGCTCGAGGGCACGGCTCTCGACACCGAGCAGGTGAGGGCCGGCCGCAGGCTCGCCCGCGCGGGAGCGGTGGGCGCGGTGTCGGTGCGCCCGGGCCGGATCACGGCCGTGGTGCGCGACCGCGACCGTACGGCACACCGCGCGGACGTCCTGCTGGAGGAGCTGTCCGACGACGAGTGGGCCCGGTTCCTGGACGTGGCCGTCGAGCGGTCCGGGCACCTGGCGGCGCTGCTCGACCGCGATCTGCCGCCGCACCTCGTGGAGGACGCGGCGGCCGCGGGGATCGAACTGCTGCCCGGCATCGGCGATCTGGAACCGGAGTGCGACTGCGGCGCCTGGGACCACTGCGGGCACACCGCGGCCCTCTGCCATCTGGTGGCGCGGCTGCTGGACCAGGATCCGTTCGTCCTGTTGCTGATGCGCGGCCGGGACGAAGGAGCCCTTTTCGCCGATCTCCGGGCCCGTGACAGCGCGGACGGCGACGGGCGGCCCGCGCCGGACGGCGTGGACGCCGCGGAGGCCTACGCGGCGTCGTTCGTGCTGCCTCCCCTGCCGCCCCTGCCCGAGCCACCCGCGGCGCCGGGCCCGCCACCGTCCCTGGACACCGAGGCTCCGCCGGCGCCCGGGATCGACCCTGTCGCGCTGGAGTTCCTGGCCGCGCAGACCGTCCTGGCGGCGCACCTGTGGCTCGGCGAGACGCTGAAGGCCGCGGCCGGGGAACAGGCGCCGGCCGGGGAGCACACGCCGTCCGGGGAGCCGACCGTCGCCCAGGACGCCGTACGCCTGGCGGCGGGCGTCTCCGACGGCGCCGTGCTGGACCGGCTCGCCGAGGGTTCGGGGCGCGGCAGGCAGGAGCTGGCACGGGCCGTGCTCGCCTGGCGGTCCGGAGGTGCGGCCGGCCTGTGCGCGCTCGAGGAGGAGTGGACGCCCGACGGCGAGGCCCACGCACGCGCGTGTGCCGCTGTCGAGGCGGCCTGGGAGGAGGACGAACGGCCGTCGCTGCGAGCCGAGGGCAACCGCTGGACCGTCGTCGGCGAGGACCGCCAGCTCCGCCTCGGGCGGGACGGCCGCTGGTGGCCCTACCGGAGGGAGCAGGGCCACTGGGTGCCGGCCGGCGGCGCGGCCCGGGACCCGGCGACGGCGCTGGCCGCGGCGGAACGGGCCCCGGGGCGGGAGGAGTGAGCCGCGTACGGCTGCCCTGCCGGCCCTGACCCACCGTCACGGCAGGCCGTCGCCGTCCAGGGAGGGGAGCAGCGATCGCAGGTCACTCGGGATGTCGCTCGGCAGGCTGCTCGGGAAGCCCGGGGGCAGTGAGCTGGGCAGGCCGGACGGCAGGGAGCTCGGCAGCCGGCTCGGCGGTTCGGTGGGCAGGCTCAGGGTGGGGCGAGGCGAGGGGCTCGTGCTCGGACTGCTGTCCGCGGGCGGTCTGCCGTCCCGTGAGCTGCTTCCCGAGAAGGCCGGCACCAATACCACGGCGACCGCGTCGGCGGCCACGAGCACGGTGAGGAGGACGAAGAGCGGGTTCCTGCGCCTGGGCGGCCCGGGCGGACGAGGCGGTACGGGTGGAACGGCCGTACCGCCCATCGTCACCGAGCGCCGGACAACGCGCGGCCTGCGCACGGCAGTCGGTACGGCCCCATGGCATGGACCGCACGGTTGCGCGGCATTCCGCACGGGGACCGGGTATCAGCGGCTCCCACGGGTGCCACCCCGGAACAGACGCACGCACGCGTGCCCGTGCCCGGGGCACGCACACGCGTGCGTGCCCCGGACCGGACGCTTGTGGTGTCAGCCTCGTGCCCCCAGCAGGTGGTCCATCGCCAGCTGGTCGAGCCGCTCGAAGGCCATCCCGCGCGCGGCCGCCGCCTCCACGTCGAACTCCTCGAAGGCCGAGCGGTCCGCGAGCAGCTCCTGCAGGCCGTCCGCCGCCGTGGGCTGCGCCAGCTGGTCCAGCCGGGAGGCGCGCAGGGCATCCTGGACCTCCGGGTCGGCACGGAAGGCGGCCGAACGCTCCTTGAGGATGAGGTAGTTGCGCATGCAGCCGGCGGCCGACGCCCACACGCCGTCCAGGTCCTCGGTCCGCGGCGGCTTGAAGTCGAAGTGGCGCGGGCCGTCGTAGCCGGCGCTCTCCAGCAGGTCGACGAGCCAGAAAGCGGCGCGCAGGTCACCGGCGCCGAAGCGCAGGTCCTGGTCGTATTTGATGCCGGACTGGCCGTTGAGGTCGATGTGGAAGAGCTTGCCCGCCCACAGGGCCTGGGCGATGCCGTGCGGGAAGTTGAGCCCGGCCATCTGCTCATGGCCGACCTCGGGGTTCACGCCGTACAGCTCCGGGCGTTCCAGGCGCTCGATGAACGCGAGCGCGTGGCCGACGGTGGGCAGCAGGATGTCGCCGCGCGGCTCGTTCGGCTTGGGCTCGATGGCGAAGCGGAGGTCGTAGCCCTGGGAGGTGACGTACTCGCCGAGCAGGTCGAAGGCTTCCTTCATGCGGTCGAGGGCGGCGCGCACGTCCTTGGCGGCGCCGGACTCGGCGCCCTCACGGCCGCCCCAGGCCACATACGTCCTGGCGCCCAGTTCGGCGGCCAGGTCGATGTTGCGGATCGTCTTGCGCAGCGCGTAGCGGCGCACGTCACGGTCGTTGGCGGTGAACGCGCCGTCCTTGAAGACGGGGTGGGTGAAGAGGTTGGTGGTGGCCATCGGCACGGTCATGCCGGTCGCGTCGAGCGCCTGCCGGAAGCGCTTGACGTGCGACTCGCGCTCGGTGTCGGAGGACCCGAAGGGGATCAGGTCGTCGTCGTGGAAGGTCACCCCGTGGGCGCCGAGTCCGGCCAGGCGCTGCACCGTCTCGACCGGGTCGAGGGCGCGGCGGGTGGCGTCGCCGAACGGGTCCCGTCCCTGCCAGCCGACGGTCCACAGGCCGAAGGTGAACCTGTCCTCGGGGGTGGGCTGGTAGCTCATGCCGCGGCTCCTTGCTCGCTTGCGACTATTTCGTCATGGCACTTTACAAATTAGTATGCCTGTGCCTCCCTGGGAAGGCACAGGAAGGCCCGGACCGAAAAGAGGAGAGGGCGATGTCAGCAGCCGAGGGTCCGCTCGTCGTCGGTGTGGACTCGTCCACGCAGTCCACCAAGGTGCTCGTCGTCGACGCGGCCACCGGGCGGGTCGTGGCCGGGGGCCAGGCGCCGCACACCGTCTCCTCCGGGACCGGTCGCGAGAGCGACCCCCGCCAGTGGTGGGACGCCCTGTGCGCGGCCCTGCACCAGTGCGGGGAGGCGGCGCACGAGGCCGCCGCCGTGGCGGTCGCCGGCCAGCAGCACGGGCTGGTCGCCCTGGACGCCCAGGGAGACCCGGTACGGCCGGCCCTGCTGTGGAACGACGTGCGCTCGGCCCCGCAGGCCCGCCGTCTCGTCGAGGAGCTGGGCGGCCCGAAGACCTGGGCGGAGCGGACCGGCAGCGTGCCCGGCGCCTCCTTCACCGTCACCAAGTGGGCCTGGCTGGCCGAGCACGAACCGGAGGCGGCCCGGTCGACGGCGGCGGTGCGCCTGCCCCACGACTACCTGACCGAACACCTGACCGGCCTGGGCACGACCGACCGGGGGGACGTCTCGGGTACGGGCTGGTGGGCGTCCGCGACCGAGGCGTACGACGAGGAGATCCTCGCCCATGTGGGGCTCGATCCGGCACTGCTGCCCCGCGTGGTGCGGCCCGGAGAGGTGGCGGGGACCGTGCGCGACAGCCACGATCTGCCGTTCTCCAAGGGCACCCTGGTCGCTCCCGGCACCGGCGACAACGCCGCCGCCGCGCTCGGCCTCGGCTTGCGGCCCGGGACACCGGTGCTGAGTCTCGGCACCTCCGGCACGGTGTACGCGGTGTCCCGGCACCGCCCGGCCGACCCGTCCGGAACGGTGGCGGGCTTCGCCGACGCGCGCGGCGACTGGCTGCCGCTGGCCTGCACCCTCAACTGCACGCTCGCCGTCGACCGCGTGGCCGCTCTGCTGGGCCTGGACCGCGAGGCCGTCGAACCCGGCACCACCGTCACCCTGCTCCCCTACCTCGACGGCGAACGCACCCCGAACCTGCCGAACGCCTCCGGCCTGCTTTACGGACTGCGCCACGACACCACGCCCGGACAGCTGCTGCAGGCCGCGTACGACGGCGCCGTACACGCCCTGCTGGGCGCGCTGGACCTGGTCCTCGACCAGGACGCCGACCGCACCACCCCCCTGCTGCTGATCGGCGGCGGCGCCCGGGGAACGGCCTGGCAGCAGACCGTACGGCGGCTGTCGGGACGGCCCGTCCAGGTCCCCGAGGCCAAGGAGCTGGTCGCGCTGGGCGCCGCGGCTCAGGCGGCGGGGCTGCTGACCGGCGAGGACCCGGCCGCCGTCGCCCGCCGCTGGAAGACGGCCGGCGGCCCCGTGCTGGATCCGGTGGAACGGGACGAGGCGACCCTGACCAGGATCTCCGGGGTACTCTCCGATGCGGCTTCACTGCTGGAGCGGGGCGCACGGACCGACTGACGAACGCCTGCCGGCGACCACCGCCGCACCGCACCGACGACGGACACCGACCCAGGACGACGAAGGCATGACCGCACCGCTGCACCAGGCCCGCCCGGCCGGCCCCGGGCGCGTGCTGCCCGACAACACCCAGCAGGGCATGCGCCGCCGCAACCTCGCCCGGGTCATGCACACCGTCAGCGCCGAAGGACCGCTGTCGCGGGCGGCGGTCGCCTCGCGCATCGGACTGACCCGTGCCGCGGTGTCGACCCTCGTCGACGAGCTCATCCGGACCGGACTGCTTCAGGAGCTGGGCCCCGAGCGGCCCGGCCGCGTGGGCCGGCCCGGCTCGGCCCTCGCCGTCAGCGGGCAGGGTCCCGCCGGGGTCGGTGCGGAGGTCGGTGTCGACCACCTCGCGGCCTGCGTGGTCGACCTGCGCGGGCAGGTACGGGCACGGGCGGTACGCCACGGGACGAACCGGGGCCGCTCCCCCGGACCGGTGACGAAGGACCTCATCGCGCTGATACGCCGCGTCGTCGCCGAGGCGGAGCGGCAGGACCTGTGGGCGGCGGGACTGTCGGTGGCCGTGCCCGGCCTGGTCTCACGGGACGGCCGTACGGTCGTGCGGGCGCCCAACCTCGGCTGGCACGACACCGACCTCGGCGCCCTGCTGCCGGGCGACCTCCCCCTGACCGTGGACAACGAGGCCAACTTCGGCGGGCTCGCGGAACTCTGGCTCGGCGAGGACACGCCACGTGACTTCCTGCACGTGTCGGCGGAGATCGGCATCGGTGCCGCGGTGGTCGTCGACGGACGTCTGCTGCGCGGAACGCGCGGCTTCGCGGGCGAGTTGGGGCATGTGCCCGTCGCACCGGAAGGACCCGCCTGCCCGTGCGGCGGGCGCGGCTGCCTGGAGCAGTACGCCGGAGAGGAAGCCGTGCTGCGGGCAGCCGGTCTTGAACCGGGCGAGGACCGGGTCGGGCTGCTCGCCACCCGCGCCGCCGCGGGCGACGAGAAGGTACGGCGGGCCCTGCGCGACGCCGGCACGGCGCTGGGCGTCGCGCTGACCGGAGCCGTCAATCTGCTCGACCCCGGCAGCGTCGTGCTGGGCGGTGCGCTGTCCGGGCTCGCGCCCTGGCTCCTGCCTTCCCTGGAGGCCGAGCTGGCGAGCCGGAGCGCGGGGCGGGCCTGCCCCGTGTCCGTCTCCCGACTAGGGCCCGAGGGCCCCCTGCTGGGTGCCGCGCACGCGGTGGTGCGAGCCGTCCTCGACGACCCCGCGGCCGTGGCCGTAAGCGCCTGATTCCAGGCCCGTTTCACCCGTTCGAGTGGCCGAGTTTTCCACAATTCCCCGGCCGTCCACCGATTCCCGTCGCACTCTTCTGCCCAACCCGCGAGTTCCGTACCGTGATGCACGCGAGGCGCTGCCGTCGTACCGGTCGACGACGAGTGTTTCCGGCGGACGAGGGACGCGCATGCCACGGGAAGCGGCGGGGCAAAGGGCCGTCGAGCCCCGTCCGTCACCCTGGCCGGCCTGTACGGCGCCGCCGGACGCCCCCGCAGGCCCCACCGAAACCCTCACACGCCTCCCGCAC
>NZ_POTZ01000819.1 GCF_003236365.1 Streptomyces sp. NTH33 | reverse complement strand
GGGTGGGGGAGCCGGGCGCGTGGGGTGAGGTCACGGCGGGGCTGAGAGTGTCCAGGCCGGTGCTGGTTGCGCGGCTGCTGGAGCTGGATGCGGCCGGGGCGTTGACGACGGCGCACGTGCGTGCGGGCGCCCAGGTCGGCGGGGTAAATGCGCGCACGGTGTGGCGCTGGTTGGAGGCTGCGCGGACGGAGGGCCGCATGGAGCCAAGACCGCGGGCCCGGCTGGAGCTGTCCGACCAGGCGTGGGAGGTGCTGGCACAGGCGGGCGGGAACGTGGCGGCGCTGCACCGGCAAATGAAGGAGGCCGGGGGCGAGGTGCCCTCGCTGGCGTCGTTGCACCGGGTGGTGCGCCGGGACCTTCAGGCCGGCAGGGTCCTGCCGGACCGCGCGGTGGTGCGGCGGGAGCGGGATGAGCAGCAAACGCGGCAGGCCCTGGCTGACCTCGCCCTGGCCGGGCCGCAGGAGGGCGGCGCGGTGAAGACGTCTGCGCCACCGCGTCTCGGACCAGAGGCGACCAGCGGCTTGCCGGTGGGGGAGAACGGTGCGCTAGCAGGTGTGGCGTTGCCGGCGGGCGCGCAGCTGGTGTGGACGTCGTCGGGGCGGGCGGTGGCCGAGGCGGTCGGTCAGGCGATGGCGACGGAGGGCGCGGTGTGTGTGTTCGGCGACCCGGGCCGGGGCAAGACCGCGGCCGTGCGGATGGCGCTTGGCGAAGTGCCCCCGGGCTGGAAGGTGACGTGGGTGCCGGTACCGGTGCGCCCGTCGGTGGCCGGCATGAGGCGGGCGGTGTTCGACGCTCTGGGGCTGGCGGGCCGCTTCCCGCACACGTCGGCGCTGGCCGACGCCGCGGTCACGGGGGCTTTGGGTGAGGCGCGGGTGCTGGTGGTCGATGAGGCACAGCGCCTGCCCGTGCCGTGCCTGGAGTACCTGCAGAGCCTGTGGGACCACCCCGGCACCCGGATCACGCTGGTGCTGTGCGGGGCGGGCAGCGAGCGGGCGCTGTCCCGGCTGCCGCAGCTGGCATCGCGTATCGGCGCATGGCAGGAGGTTCCACGCTTGACCGGAGCGGAAGTGGCGACCGTGGTGACCGGCTTCCATCCGCTGTGGCGCACCGTACCGGCCCAGGACCTGACGTGGATCGACCGGTCGTGCGCGCACGGCACGTTCCGCACGTGGGCCGCTTTGACTGCGCACCTGCAGAACGCGCTGCTCACCACCGCTGATGCATCCATCGACCGGGCCTTGCTGAGGCGGCTGTTCCAGCGGGTCGCGCCGCCACTGTGAACGGAGCGCTCCTGCAAGAGACGGGAGGGCGATCGCATGCTCCCGGCCACCGGCAAGCACACGACGTCCCACCCGCGTGAGGGGAGCTGACATGAAGGACGGCGACGCCATCCACCCAGACGGCGGACTGCCTGCGGCGTCGAGGACGGCGCTGCGCGGTCCGGCCGTGCGGCGGCTGCTCGCACTGCGGGCAGGGAAGAAGCTGACAGCAGTCCATGTACGCGTGGCCGCGGACGCGCTAGGAGTGTCGGAGCGCACGGTGTGGCGCTGGCTGGCCACCGCTCAGAGGGCGTTAAGTCCGTTTCTGATAGCGGCCACGTCCGGGTTGCTCGAGGGATCCCTGGCGAACGAGTCGTCCCAGCCGGGAGCGGGTGACGTTGATCGAGGGCTCGTCGGTGGGCAGGCCGAGGTGTTCGTGCAGGTCGCGGACGCGGAACACCTTCTCGGGGTCTTCGTTGAAGGC
>NZ_POTZ01000818.1 GCF_003236365.1 Streptomyces sp. NTH33 | reverse complement strand
GGTTGCCAGGAGGGCGGTCGGGAGGTCAGCTTCCGGGCAGCGGACGGTACACGGTCAGCGCCTCCGGCAGCTTCTCCAGCCACACCTCCACCTCCACCTCCACCACCTCGCCGTCGTAGGCGAGGAGGGTGCCGGGCTCGATTCCGGTCAGGTGCAGCCGGCCGACCTGGACCGCCGCGTGGGCGGGAGACCGGGTGAGCGGGCCCGCGAGGGCGGCGGACAGCAGACGCAGGGCCGGCTTGCGGCCCCCGTGCACCACCCGGACGTCGAGCACCCCGTCGGCGAGGTCGAGCCGGCGGCCCGGGGCGAGCCCCATGCGGTGGTAGGTGCCGTTGCCGGCGAACAGCAGCCACAGCGGGTGGGACCGGCCCTGGAACTCGGCCTGCAGCGGGTGGCGGTTCGCACGCAGCACCTTCAGGGCCGCCAGCACCCCGGCCGGCCAACTGCCGATCCGGTCCGTCCACAGCTCCCGCTCGCGCACCAGCTCCGGGTACACGCCCAGGCTGAACGTGTTGAGGAAGACGCCCTGCTTGTCCCCGGACCGGAAGCGGGCCACGTCCACGCGCACGCCGTCCCCCTTCTCCAGGGCCCGGCTCAGGTCCCGTACGTCCTCCACGCCGAGGTCGTAGGCGAAGTGGTTGAGCGTGCCGCCGGGCAGCACCGCGAGCGGCAGGCCGTGGCGCAGGGCGACCTCGGCGGCCGCGTTCACGGTGCCGTCGCCGCCGCACACCCCGAGTACCCGGGCGCGGCCCGCGGCCTTCTCCAGCTCGTCCGGGACGTCGTCCGGTCCGCACTCGACGACCTCCGCCCGGGGCAGCGCGTTCCGCAGCGCCCGGGCGCGCTCGGAGGTGCCCGAGCCGTTGTTGGCGACGAGCACCAGGCCCTCGCCGCCGGGCAGTGCCGGCACGGCGGCGCGAGGGCGGGCCGGCGGGGCGATCTGGGCGCGGGTGGGCACGATGCCCCGTGCGGCGAACGCGGCGCCCGCGCCCAGGGCGGTGCCGGCCAGTACGTCGCTGGGGAAGTGCACGCCGGTGTAGACGCGGGAGAGCGCGACCGCCGCGGCGACCGGTGCCACCGCCGCGCCCCAGGCCGGGGACTCCAGGGCGACGCCGGTCGCGAAGGCGGCGGCGGACGCGGCGTGCCCGGACGGGAAGGAGGTGGTGATCGGCTGCCGCTTGAGCCGCCGCATGATCGGCACCGGGTCCAGCACCGGCCGGGGACGGCGCACCGAACGCTTGCCGAGCGTGTTGATGGTCAGCGAGGCCAGGCTCAGCGAGGCCAGGCCGCGGACCGCGGCACGGCGGGCCCGCGGGGTGCGGCTCGCCGCGATGGCGGCAGCCGCCGCGAACCACAGCACGCCGTGGTTGGCGCTGCGGCTCAGCCGCGGCAGTACGGGCCCGGCGCCGGGCCATTGACGCTCGGCCGCGAACTCGAACAGCCGGCAGTCCACGGCCAGCAGGTGCTTCAGAACGGCGCGGGCGCCGGTTGCGGGGGCGGTGAGGTCGACGTCTGGGCTCATAAAGGGACCGTTACCCCGAAGCGGCCGTTTCTTGTGGGGGGATCCTCGTACGCGCCCGCTCCCCGGCACCGGGCTGCGCGTGCCGGGCGGCCGCGGTGGGGCGGCCGCAGTGGGGCGGTCCGGCCCCGGTGGGCGGGCGATAAGCGTTTGCCGCGGCCGCCGGGGCGACCGCAGAATGCGTGACCATGGGACATCTGGAAGCCGCGCACCTCGAGTACCACCTGCCTGACGGG
>NZ_POTZ01000817.1 GCF_003236365.1 Streptomyces sp. NTH33 | reverse complement strand
GCCCGGTGTCCCGCGGCCCGGCCCCGGGCGCCGGGCCGCGGGACACCGGGCCCGGCGCGAGTGCGGGTGAGGAGCCGCGTGCGCCCGAGCGGGCGGACGCGCAGCGAGCGGACGAACGGCCGAGCACGGCCGGCGAGGCCCACCCGACCGGGGAGGACGACGTGACGGGCACCACGGGGACGGCAGAACAGCCGGGCACACCCACCGAGCCGCGGCCGGACCCGGACGACCGGGCCGGGGCGGAGCCGGGAGCCGGGGCCGGCCCGGAGGGTGCCGGTGGCGCCGCGAGGTTTCGGCGGGAACGACGGCACAGGGCGATCGCGGGGGTGTGCGCCGGGCTGGGCCGGCAGTGCGACATGGACCCTGTGATCTTCCGGATCACGCTGTCCGTGCTCGCCGCCACCGGCGGGATCGGCCTCATCTTCTACGGCTTCGCCTGGCTCTTCGTGCCGTACGAGGACGAGGACGAGAACGAGGTGCGCAAGCTCCTCACCGGCCGGGTGGACGGCCAGGCGCTGGCGGCCGTGATATTCGCGCTGGTCGGCTGCGGGGCGTTCCTGTCGATGCTGAGCAACGCCAGTGTGCTGACCTTCGGCGTCGTCCTGTCCCTGCTCCTCGCGGGGGCCGGTTACTGGTCGCAGCACCGCGGCGCCCCCGACCCCGACCCGCTGGCGGCCCAGGCCGTCGCCGACGCCCCACCGGAGGCACAGGCGCCGCCGGTGCCCGCCGCCTACCCCTCCTGGTGGCGCTACCCGATCGTCAAGGACGGCACCCATGTCGGCGGCACGGGCTACCTGTGGGGGCCGCGGGAGTCGCGGGACCGGGACGTCGCCGCGGCCGTCAACATCGGCCTCGGCCGCCGCGGAAGCGAGGGCATACGCCCGGCGTGCGCCAAGCCGCTCCGCCCTCGCGGCCCGCGCGGGATCGGCGGCTGGGTCTTCCTGCTGGCTCTGCTCGCCGGCGGTCTCGGCACCGGGCTGACCTGGCACGGCCACGCGCTGGGCACCAGTCTGCAGGCCGGCCTGGCCTGCGCGCTCGCCGTGTTCGGCCTGGGCATGGCGGTGAGCGCCTTCCTGGGGCGGACGGGTGCCGGTTCGGTACTGCTGGCGCTGGTCACCGCGGCCCTGCTCGCCGCCTCCGCGGCGCTTCCGAAGGACATCGGTACGCACTGGGCCCACCGGACGTGGCAGCCCGCCGCGACGGCGGACGTCCAGGGCAAGTACAACCTCGGCACCGGGGAGGGCACCCTCGACCTGACCCGGATACGCCCCGGCAAGGGAGAGACGGTGACGACGACGGCACAGGTGGGGGTCGGCCGGCTGAGGGTGATCGTGCCACCGGGCGTGACCGTGCGGGCGGCCATCCACGTGGGAGTCGGCGACATCCGGCTGCCGGGCGAGAACTCACAGGACGTGGACGTGGCTCCGGGCCGGCACCAGAAGGTGACGCTGCCCCCCACGGCCGGCGGCAAGGACGGCGCCGGGACACTGGATCTCGAGCTCCAGGTCGGTCTGGGGCAGGCGGAGGTGAGCCGTGCTGCGTCATGAGTTCCAGCCCGGGAGGCTGGTGGCCGGCATCTTCCTCACCGGCGCGGGCGTGGTCTACGCCGGAGACGCGGGCGGCGCCTGGGAGACCCCGTGGTTCGTGGTGATACCCCTGGTCGTGGGCGGCCTGTGCCTGGCGGGCGCGGTGGGGGTCGTGGCCAGGGCCGTACGCGGACGCCGGGGCTGCCGCACGGCCGCCGACCGGACCGGGGCGGGAG
>NZ_POTZ01000816.1 GCF_003236365.1 Streptomyces sp. NTH33 | reverse complement strand
CCCGGCAGCACTCGGCCTCGCACACCCTCGTCGCCCCCGTCGGCGGCCCCGTCGGCACGGCCTACCGCGCGTCCGGCGCCCACTGGTCGAGGGGTTACCACACCGGCGTCGACTTCGCGGTTCCCACCGGCACCTCCGTGAAGGCGGTCGCGGCCGGCCGGGTCGTCAGCGCCGGCTGGGGCGGCGCCTACGGCTACCAGGTGGTGATCCGGCACGCCGACGGCCGCTACTCCCAGTACGGGCACCTGTCGGCGATCTCCGTGCGGGCCGGGCAGACCGTCGCCGCCGGGCGCGGCATCGGCCGCTCGGGGGCCACGGGCAACGTCACGGGCCCGCATCTGCACTTCGAGGTGCGGACGGGGCCCGGATTCGGCACGGACGTCGACCCGGTCGCCTATCTCAGGGCCGGCGGGGTCACGATCTGACGCGGGAGCGGTACCGGTCGGGGACGGACACCGGGACACAGGGGCTCGCGTAGTACAAGCCGTCGCGGAACCGGCCGATGACGAGCGGCGGTTCGTCCACCGACGCGGCCCCGGGCCGCTCGGCGGCCGTCTCGGCCGGCGGCAGCTCCTCCGCGGGCGGCAGCTCCTCCGCGGGCGCGCCCGGCGCCACCGGAGCCGTACCCCCGATCCGCTCGGTCGTCAGCAGGATCAGCCCGCCCGCCGCCACCACGCCGCAGCCGAGGGCGAGCACGGTGCCCGTGGTGCCGTGGCGGAAGGTCTCGCCGAACAGCGTGAGGCCGACCGCGGCCGCCACCACCGGGTTCACCACCGTCAGCGTGGCCAGCGGCGCCGCCAGGCCACCGCCCCGGTACGCCGCCTGCGACAGCAGCATCCCGGCCGTGGCCAGCACGCCGATCGCGGCCAGGGACGGCAGCCCCGCCGCGGGGACGCTGCCCGTCCAGTCGACCGCGACCGTCTTGGTGAACACCGAGGAGATGCCGAAGGCCATGCCGGAACCGGTGGCGAGCAGCACGCTGCGCACCGCCGGATGCCGGTGCGCCGCCCGGCCCGCGACCGTCAGCGCCACGACCACACCGCCGGTCACCACGGCCAGGACCCCGCGCTGCGCGGCGCTCAGCGACTGCGCGCCGGACGCGCCCACCAGGGACAGCAGGCCCGCGAGCCCCACCGTCGCCATGATCGCGCCCCGCCAGGCGGCGGAGCCCGCCCGGCGGCCGACGAACAGCGCGGCCATGGGCAGCGCGAACACGATGGTCAGGGCACCCAGCGGCTGGACCAGACTGAGCGGACCGCAGGCCAGGGCCGCCACGTGCAGCAGCCCGCCGAAGCAGTTCAGCGCCACCGCCGCCCACCAGTCCGGCCGGCGCAGCGGCGCGTACCGCTCGCCGGGGCAGGACACCGCGACCTGCTCCTGCACGATCGCGCCGCCGGCGTAGGCGACGGCGGACACGAGCGACAGCAGCACGGACAGCGAGAGGACGCTCATGAGCTGCTCCTCTGCGCGAGGCGGGGGCGGTGGGCCCAGTGGGGCGAACGGTCGGCTTCCATGGTCCACCACCCTGCCGTGCCGGGCGCTTCCCGTCGTCGTCCCTGAGCAGTCAATGGGTCCTACTGCCGATGGAGTAGACCCCGCCCGCAGTCCTCCCCCGGGCGGGCGACAGGGGACGGAGAACCCCCTGAGGGAACCCAGGGAACCCCCTGAGGGGCCCCCTCAGGGGCCTTGGTACCACTGCTCCCATGGACCTCGACCCCGAACTCGCCGCCCTGCGCTCCCTCGGCGGCTTCTTCGTCCTGCGCACAGGCACCCCGCCGC
>NZ_POTZ01000815.1 GCF_003236365.1 Streptomyces sp. NTH33 | reverse complement strand
CCCCCGTACGTCCCTCCCCCGCACGTCCCGCCTTCAAGGAGCCGTCGTGATCCGCTTCGAGGATGTCTCCGTGACGTACGACGGGGCGGACCGGCCCACCGTCCGGGGCGTCGACCTCGAGGTGCCCGAGGGTGAACTCGTGCTGCTCGTCGGGCCGTCCGGCGTCGGCAAGTCCACCGTGCTCGGCGCGGTCAGCGGGCTCGTGCCGCACTTCACCGGCGGCACCCTGCGCGGCCGGGTCACCGTGGCCGGCCGCGACACCCGCACCCACAAGCCGCGCGAGCTCGCCGACGTGGTCGGCACCGTCGGCCAGGACCCGCTGTCGCACTTCGTCACCGACACCGTGGAGGACGAACTCGCCTACGGCATGGAGTCGTTGGGGCTCGCCCCGGACGTCATGCGGCGGCGTGTGGAGGAGACCCTGGACCTGCTGGGCCTGGCCGACCTGCGCGGCCGTTCCATCGCCACGCTCTCCGGCGGCCAGCAGCAGCGGGTCGCGATCGGCTCGGTCCTCACCCCGCACCCGAAGGTCCTGGTCCTGGACGAACCGACCTCGGCGCTGGACCCGGCCGCCGCCGAGGAGGTCCTCGCCGTGCTGCAGCGGCTGGTGCACGACCTCGGCACGACGGTCCTGATGGCCGAACACCGCCTGGAACGCGTCGTCCAGTACGCCGACCAGGTCGTCCTCCTGCCCGCCCCGGGCGCCGCCCCGCTGCTGGGCGCCCCGGCCGACGTCATGGCCGTGTCCCCCGTGTACCCGCCGGTGGTGGACCTGGGCCGGCTGGCGGGCTGGTCCCCGCTGCCCCTGACCGTGCGGGACGCCCGCCGCCGGGCCGCGGACCTGCGGGAGCGGCTGGACGGGCGGGAGCCCGTGCCCACGGCGGCGGCACCGGCCGCGGCGCCTTCCGTTCCCGTGCCCCGGCCCGCGTCGCGGTGGCGGCCGCGGCGGCGGACCGCCCCCGAGGCCGCCCTACCGGACGCCCTCGTGGCCGAGGTCCGCTCCCTCGCCGTGCGCCGCGACGGCGTCCAGGCGCTGCGGCACGTCGAGCTGTCCGTCGCCCCCGGCGAGACCGTGGCGCTCATGGGCCGCAACGGCGCCGGGAAGTCCACGCTGCTCGGCTCGCTCGTCGGACTGGTCGAGCCGTCCGGCGGGTCGGTGCGGGTGGGCGGCGCGGTCCCGCACCGTACGCCGCCGCGCGAGCTCGTACGGCGGGTCGGCCTCGTCCCGCAGGAGCCGCGCGACCTGCTGTACGCCGACACGGTCGCCGCCGAGTGCGCGGCGGCCGACCAGGACGCGCAGGCCGCCCCCGGAACCTGCCGGGCGCTGGTCTCCGAGCTGCTGCCCGGGGTCACCGACGACACCCATCCCCGCGACCTGTCCGAGGGCCAGCGGCTGGCGCTCGCGCTCGCCGTCGTGCTCGCCGCGCGCCCGCCCCTGCTGCTGCTCGACGAGCCGACGCGCGGGCTGGACTACGGCGCGAAGGCCCGTCTGGTCGCCCTGCTGCGCGAACTCGCCGCCGAGGGGCACGCCATCGTGCTCGCCACCCATGACGTGGAGCTGGCCGCCGAACTGGCCCACCGGGTGGTCCTGCTCGCCGAGGGCGAGGTGATCGCCGACGGTCCGACGGCCGAGGTGGTGGTGTCCTCCCCGTCCTTCGCGCCCCAGGTCACCAAGATCCTGGCCCCGCAGCGATGGCTCACGGCGGCCCAGGTCCGCGAGGCGCTGGCATGAAGTCCGCGCACCCCGTCGTCCCCCAGGCCCGGCCCGTCCGCCTGGGCC
>NZ_POTZ01000814.1 GCF_003236365.1 Streptomyces sp. NTH33 | reverse complement strand
GCCCCTGATCACCGCCGCTGTCTGCCTCGCTCTCGCCGCGACCGCCTGCTCCAGCGACACCGACGGCAACACCCCGGCTGCCGCAGGCCACACGAAGTCGCCCAGCGCCGCACCGAAGCCGGCCCCCGCGCTCACCCCGGCCGAGGCCCGCGACGCCATCGCCTCCTACTCGAGGACGAACAACCTGGCGTACATCAAGCGCGACCGCGCGCTCCTCGACACCGTCGAGGGCGGCCCCCGGTACGCGATGTCGCTGGCCGACCTCAAGGAAGACGACGCCCTGCCGAAGGCGGACCGAGAGCCGTACCGGCCGTGGTCGTACGACCTTGCCGCAACCGACCTCTACATCCCGCGCCTGCAGCACGGGCAGCAGCGGTGGTTCGCCGCCGTCACCCGGGCCGGCAGCAACAAGCAGTACGCCCGCGTCCTGGTCCTGGCCGAGAACGCGAAGTCGAAGCGGTGGGAGATGGTCGCCACTGTCGACCTCGACGACCCCTCCCAGCTCCCGAAGATCGTGCTGGACAAGGACGGCTACGCCACCGCAGTCGACCCCGCTTCCAAGTCCCTGGCCGCTCCCGTCGGCCTGCTGCGCTCGGCCGTGATCGACAATTTCGCCACCGGAGGCGACCTCACCGGACGCAAGGTGCTTGCCCCCACCGAGGCCGCCAAGCGGCAGGTCGAGGTCCACAACGACACGATCCACAAGTTCGGCACCCGAGGCACCACCCAGTTCGCGTCAGCGGCCACAAAGTTCCCCGACAGCTACGCGTTGAAGACCTCCACGGGCGCGCTCGTCGTCTTCTCCCACAACCACACCCAGCACGACGCCGTCGCCTCGCCGGGTCTGGTGATCGTGCCGGACAAGCAGGACCGCGCCTGGCTCGGCACCACGCCCCGCCCCGCCTTCACCTACACCTTCACCTGCTCGGACGTCGCCGCCGTCCCGACCGCGCCCGAGCCGTCCAGTCTGCTGGGCTACGGATGCCGCCGCACGGACGCCGAGGCGAGCGGGCCCAGCACCGCCGTCTAGTAGGACTCCGTTAGGTCTTCATGTCGGTCCTGTCCGGGGGCATGTTGGGTGGGTGGACGCACATGAAGTGAACCGGTTCCGGGCGAAGTTGGCGTTATACGTGGCTGATGTGTTCGCCTCGGTGCCGCGCAAGGACCAGCGGGCCAAGGGCGACTGCTACCTGCGGGGACTGATGCTGGACGGCCGCCGCAAGTCGATCCAGGCCATGGCCTCCCGGCTGCCGGACGGCAACGAGCAGAACCTGCAGCAGTTCGTGAACCAGTCCACCTGGGACCCGGTGCCGGTGCAGCGGCGGATCTGCGAACGCATGCTGCCGCTGATCAACCCGATGGCCTGGGTGATCGACGATGTGTCGGTGCCCAAGGACGGCCGGATGTCGGTCGCCGTGGCCCCGCAGTACTGCGGGGCCCTGGGCAAGCGTGCCAATTGCCAGGTCGCGGTCAGTGTCCACGCCGCCAGTGACACGGCCTCCTGCCCGCTGCAGTGGCGCCTGTTCCTGCCCAAGGAGTGGGCGGCGGACACCGAGCGCCGGGCCCTCGCCCGCGTCCCGCCCGAGGTCACGCACCGCGAGAAGTGGCGGCTGGCTTTGGACATGCTCGACACGCTGGCCGGCTGGGGCATGACGCCGCCGGTCGTCGTGGCCGACGCCGCCTACGGCACCAACGCCCACCTGCGGGCCGGCCTGGCAGAGCGGGGAATCGACTACGTGCTGGCCGTCCGGGCGGACGTCACCGCCCACCCGTTCGACGCGAAGCCGGTG
>NZ_POTZ01000813.1 GCF_003236365.1 Streptomyces sp. NTH33 | reverse complement strand
CGCCCACGCCGTGGACGAGCCAGGCCACTCGGCGTTCTGGCCGCTGGCCGGGTTCTCGCCCGAGTGGGTCGCCGTCCGCTGGGCCCTGGAGCACGACGTCCCGGCCCGCTTCATCGACCTGCCGGCCACGCACACGCTCGCGTGGCGCAGGGAGCAGCCGGACGGGGACGGCTCCGCGGAGGAGGGGACCGCGCAGCACCCGTCCGGGGCCCGCCCGCCCGAGGCCGGCGTGCGCGTCGACCCGCTCGCCGCGCTCGCCGAGGCCGCCGGGTACGACGATCCCGAGCGCTGGTGGGAGGACGTCGTCGAGCACCGGTGTGCCGGGGAGGGGGACGTGTTCGCCCCGTTCCTGGCGCTGGAGGAGGCCATGGACGCGCTGCGGGAGGCGTACGCCGGCGGCGGGGACCACGACCGGGATCTCGTGCGCGAGGCGTACATGCGGCTCCAGGTGCGTTCCGCACGGCGCGAGTTCGGGGACGCCGTCGCCGTGGTGTGCGGGGCCTGGCACGTACCGGCGCTGCGGCGGAAGGCGGCCGTGACCGCCGACCGGGCCCTGTTGAAGGGGCTGCCCAAGGTCAAGGCGGACATGACGTGGGTGCCGTGGACGCACCGCCGGCTCTCCCGGGCGAGCGGCTACGGCGCGGGCATCGAGTCGCCGGGTTGGTACGCCCACCTGTTCGGTGTGCCGGACCGGCCCGTGGAGCGGTGGCTGACCCGGGTGGCGGGGCTGCTGCGGGAGGAGGACCGGATCGTGTCCTCCGCGCACGTCATCGAGGCGGTGCGGCTGGCGGAGACGCTCGCCGCGATGCGCGGCCGCCCGCTGCCGGGCCTGAGCGAGACGACGGACGCGGTGCGCGCGGTGATGTGCGACGGCTCCGACGTGCCGCTGGCGCTGGTGCACGACCGGCTGGTGGTCGGGGACGTGCTGGGGGAGGTGCCGCAGGCGGCGCCCGCGGTGCCGTTGCAGCGGGACCTGGCCCGGCTCCAGCGGCGGCTGCGGCTCAAACCCGAGGCACCGGAGCGGGAGCTGGAGCTCGACCTGCGCAAGGAGACCGACGCCGGACGCAGCAGGCTCCTGCACCGGCTGCGGCTGCTGGGCATCGGCTGGGGGGAGCCTGCCGTCTCGCGGGGCAGCACGGGCACGTTCCGGGAGAGCTGGCGGCTGCGCTGGGAGCCGGAGCTGTCGGTGCGGGTCGCCGAGGCCGGGGTGTGGGGGACGACCGTGCTCGCCGCCGCGACCGCCAAGGCGGAGGCCGACGCCGTCGCCGCGCGGACTCTGGCCGGGGTCACCGCGCTCGCCGAGCGCTGCCTGCTCGCCGAACTCCCCGACGCGCTGCCCGTGGTGATGCGGGTGCTCGCCGACCGGGCGGCGCTCGACGCGGATGTCGGACACCTCGCCCAGGCACTGCCGGCCCTGGTGCGCTCCCTGCGCTACGGCGATGTGCGCGGCACGGACACCGGGGCCCTGGCCGGGGTGGCCGCGGGCCTGGCCGAGCGGATCTTCGTCGGCCTGCCCCCGGCCTGCGCCGCACTGGACACGGACGCGGCCGAGGAGATGCGGCGTCACGTGGACGCGGTGCACGGGGCCGTCGCCCTGCTCGGCGACACCCCCGCGGCCGTCCACGACGGCCTGCGCTCCCGCTGGCACGGCGTGCTCCCGGCTCGGACCTCGACGGCGTGCTCTACCTGCGCCGCGTCGGCGACTGCGAACGCATCCAGCGGACCTTCCAGTCCGCCTCCCGCATCGTCTTCGTCGGCGGAGGCTGGATCGGTCTGGAAGTGGCCGCCGC
>NZ_POTZ01000812.1 GCF_003236365.1 Streptomyces sp. NTH33 | reverse complement strand
TCCGCCCGGAGGAACGGACCAGCTCGACGGCATCCTTCTTGAACTCGGCCGTGTACCGCTTGCTCGTGTTGCTCTTCTTACTCACTACCTGGACTGCTTCCTCCGGGACCCGTACGTCCCAGTATCAGGCTGTCCTGATCGCGGGGGGAACTTCAGCTGCGGGGACGGCGGCCGCCGAAGACCGTGTCCGATCGGACCGCGGTGCGGCTGCGGGTCGGGCACGCGCTAACGGTCACCGAGACCGGCCTCGCCTTCCTGAAGGACGCGCGGCACCGCGGGGAGGTCTGCCGGCCGCTGGACTGGATTCCCGAGGTCTACCACCCCCTCGGGGGCGGTGAGGCGGTCATCCCGGATGCATTGCTGTTCTACCGGCGCGGCCGTGAGGGCGGCGAGGGGTCGATGCTGCGGGCGTTTGTGGAGGTCGACCGGGCCACCATGGGCCCCGAACGGCTGGCCGCGAAACTCAACTCTTATGCCCGCCTCTACCACTACATGCCCGCGCCCGCGCCCGGCAGGCGGCACTGGCCGGCGCGGAGCCGTTGCAGGAGGAGTGGAGGCGGCACTACCCGCTCTTCCCGCGGCTGCTGTTCGTCCTGGACGGCACCGGACCCACCGGGGCTGAGACGCGTATCCGCGCCCTGCGCGCGGCCGCCGCGGACCCGGCGCCGGCCGGCTTCCTGCGCCACGTGCCCGTCCTGGCGGCGCCGCTGGTCGACCTGCTCAAGGGCGGCCCTGCCGAGCCAGTGTGGCATCCCATCCAGGACCCCGGCAGCACCGTCAGCTGGAGCCACTGACAGGGCCGGTAGACGCCCCGCACGCCTGCCGGGAACAGGCCGATGCCGGTGCTGGCGAGGGCCAGGCAGAGCAGGGCGAGCCAGCGTGTGCCGCGCACCCTTGTCCGCGGGCATCTCCCAGTTGCCGGCACGGCGCGTCGTCGGCGCGCCCTCCTCACCGCACTGCTACTCCGGGACGGGGGCTGGAGCCCTCCTGAGCGCCGCCTGGTACTCCGCGTCGAAGATGGCCACGAACTCCCGCTCGCGAGCGGTCTGGGCCTCCACCAGCCATCCCTGCCTCATGCGGGCCCAGACGCGGATGTTCGACTCGACCCGGAAGGTATTGGCCGCGATCCGGGGCAGTGAACCCCACGGGATCGCGCCGGTGTCCGCGCCCAGCCACATGTAGTGCAGAACCATCCGGGTATAGGTGTGCTTCTGCCACTCCTCGCCCGTCAGTCCCCCCATCTCTCCCCAGGCCTCCCGGTAGAGGGGGTTGTCAAGAGCCATGAGCAGCAGGTCCTTCTGGAAGCCGCGCACGGTCTGCCACTGCTCGACGCGGGCCTGGCGCGACTGGATGACCAGGGACACGGCGACGCCCGCCACCGCGAGAGCGGAGAGGATGGCCGCCACCGCGGCATAGGTCTGCCCTATGTCACTGAGGTCGTTCCAGTCTCCTCCCATCGGCGGCGCCAACTGCTGCAGGAGGTAGGGCGACAGGGCCACGACCGCGAGCACCGATACGGACGCGACCAGCAGCACCACTGAAGTCCGGGCGAAGAACCGCCTGAGTTTCCACCGCTTCAATGCCCCACGCTCCGTCAGATTCCCGTCGGCCAGCCGGACTCGTCATGTAACCAACCACGTCGGACTTTGGGTAGGGCCCTCTGAGAGTGCGGTACGTGAGTTCTTGTCCGTTTCGTGGTTGAGGTTGGGTGAGGGCTGCTGGTCGTCGCCGCTTGGTGGTGGTCAGGCGCGGGGCTGAGCGAACAGGCCGGGTTCGGGTTCGGTGAGGAT
>NZ_POTZ01000811.1 GCF_003236365.1 Streptomyces sp. NTH33 | reverse complement strand
CAGGGCGAGGGCCTCGTCGACGCGCTCGTCGTTGATGCGCTTGCCGATCCGCTCCTCCATCCACATCCGGGCGCCGCCGGCGCCGCAGCAGAAGCCGCGCTCCTTGTGGCGGTGCATCTCCTCGTTGCGCAGGCCCGGGACCTTGCCGATGATCTCGCGCGGGGGCGTGTAGATCTTGTTGTGGCGGCCCAGGTAGCACGGGTCGTGGTAGGTGATGATGCCCTCGACCGGGGTGATGGGGATCAGCTTGCCCTCGTCGACCAGGTGCTGCAGCAGCTGGGTGTGGTGGATGACCTCGTAGTCGCCGCCGAGCTGCGGGTACTCGTTGCCCAGGGTGTTGAGGCAGTGCGGGCAGGTGGCGACGATCTTCTTCGCCGACCTCGGCTTCCGCGACTCCTCGGTGACCTGGCCGTCGTCGTCCGTCTCCTCGCCGAAGGCGGTGTTCAGCGCCATGACGTTCTCCATGCCGAGCTCCTGGAACAGGGGCTCGTTGCCCAGGCGGCGGGCGGAGTCGCCGGTGCACTTCTCGTCGCCGCCCATGATCGCGAACTTGACGCCCGCGATGTGCAGCAGCTCGGCGAAGGCCTTGGTGGTCTTCTTGGCGCGGTCCTCCAGGGCGCCGGCGCAGCCGACCCAGTACAGGTACTCGATCTCGGAGAGGTCCTCGATGTCCTTGCCGACGACCGGGACCTCGAAGTCGACCTCCTTGGTCCACTCCAGGCGCTGCTTCTTGGCCAGGCCCCAGGGGTTGCCCTTCTTCTCCAGGTTCTTGAGCATCGTGCCCGCCTCGGAGGGGAACGACGACTCGATCATGACCTGGTAGCGGCGCATGTCGACGATGTGGTCGACGTGCTCGATGTCCACCGGGCACTGCTCGACGCAGGCGCCGCAGGTGGTGCAGGACCACAGGACGTCCGGGTCGATGACGCCGCCCGCGGCGAAGCCGCTGTCGGATG
Organism: Streptomyces sp. NTH33; assembly: GCF_003236365.1. GTDB lineage: Bacteria > Actinomycetota > Actinomycetes > Streptomycetales > Streptomycetaceae > Streptomyces. Next base: position 835 of record NZ_POTZ01000811.1, on the reverse strand, counting down.
CGGCCTCGGCGGTGCCGATCAGCGGGCGCTCGGCCTCCGCCAGAGCCGCGGCCGGGACATCCTTCAGCTGTTCCTCGGACGCCTTCTCCTCGCCCTCCGTCGTCTTGCCGCCGCCGGCCAGCAGGTAGGGCGCCTTGGCGTGCGCGTGGTCACGCAGGGACATGATCAGCAGCTTCGGCGAGAGCGGCTTGCCGGTGTTCCAGGCCGGGCACTGCGACTGGCAGCGGCCGCACTCGGTGCAGGTGGAGAAGTCCAGCAGGCCCTTCCAGGAGAAGTGCTCGACCTGGGAGACGCCGAAGACGTCGTCCTCGCCGGGGTCGGTGAAGTCGATCGGCTTGCCGCCGCTCGTCATCGGCTGCAAGGCGCCCAGGGCGGTCTCACCGGTGGCGTTGCGCTTGAACCAGATGTTGGGGAAGGCCAGGAAGCGGTGCCAGGCCACACCCATGTCGGTGTTGAGGGAGACGGTGATCATCCAGATCAGCGAGACGCCGACCTTGATCATCGCGACGAAGTAGACCAGGTTCTGCAGCGCGGCCACGCTCAGGCCCTTGAAGGCCAGGACCAGCGGGTACGAGGCGAAGTAGGAGGCCTCGTAGCCGTCCACGCCGTGCAGGGCGCCCTCCAGGCCGCGCAGCACGTAGATCGCCAGGCCGATGGTGAGGATGACGTACTCGACGAAGTACGCCTGCCAGGCGGTGGAGCCCGCGAAGCGGGACTTGCGGCCGGCCCTCGAGGGCAGGCTCAGCAGGCGGATCGCCATCAGCACGGCGATGCCGATCACCGTCATCACGCCGATGAACTCGATGTACATCTCGAACGGCAGGAAGCCGCCGAG
>NZ_POTZ01000810.1 GCF_003236365.1 Streptomyces sp. NTH33 | reverse complement strand
TCTTGAAGGAGCAGGGGAACCCCGTCCCGATCCGCCGCAGCGGCTCCTCCACGGGCACGGTGCCCGGGCGGCGCCCGTCCCGCAGCCGTACGGCGGCCAGGCCGCCCCCGGCCTCCCGATCCCCGGCCACCGCCCGGTACGGCACGAGCCGCGCCGCCCTGAAACGCCGAAGCCCCGGGGCACTCGCCCCGCGGTACTCACCCCGGGGCTTGTTCGCTCAGCTCGGCCGTCAGCGCGCCGGGACACTGTCCGGCGTCGTCGTCATGGGGGACGGCAGGGCACGCCGCATGGGCGGGACGCCAACAGCGGGGTGCGCGTCCGCGCGAACGGTTTTCCCGCCGCCGCTCACCCGGACGGACCGGCGCGCTGGTGGGCGGGGCGGCCGGGTGGTGCGGTGGGAGAGCACCCCTCGCCCCTGTGGAGGCCCCGCATGCTCCGTCCACCGGCCCGTGTCCTGCCCGTCTCGGTCCTGGCGGCGCTCGCCCTGCTGACCGCGGCGGCCTGCACCTCCGGGCGGTCCGGCCGGGCCGTCGAGACCGTCACCTCCCCGTCGGCGGCACGCCCGGCCGCCCCGGCCTCCGTTCCTCCGTCCGCCGCGCTCACCCAGGAGCAGGCGCAGGAGGCGCTGCTCACCGAGGCCGACCTGGATCCGGTGTGGGCGCCGACCCAGGAGGTGGCGACCTGGCGGGACGGCGTGCTCAAGGCGCGGACCGAGGTGCCCGACTGCCAGCGCCTGCTGGACGCCCTCTACGCCGACGAACCGCTCGGCGCCCCCTCCGGGGCGCGCGCGGTCGCCGCCTTCGACGACGGCGACGACGAGGCCCAGCTGCGCTACCAGGTGCTCGCGGTCCGCGCGCCGGACGCGGACCGCGCCCTGGCCTGGCTCGGCTCCCTGCCGCAGACCTGCCCCGGCTTCACGGCGACGACCACCCGGTCCGGCGTCCAGGACGTACGCGTCACGGGCCTCGCCCTCCCGGACGTCGGCGACGCCCGCCAGGGCCTGCGCGTGACGTTCACCGGCGACTCGGCCACCCTCACCCTCGACGTGGCCGCCGTACGCATCGGCGACGACGCCATCACCCTCACCACCGGTGCCCTCGGCACCCCGCCGGAGAACACCGTCACCGAGTCCCTCCCCCTGGGCACGGACCGCCTCACAGCGGTCCACCACCAGGAACGGGTCCAGGCCTGAGGGGGCGGCGAGGGTCAGGTGGTAAGACGGTCGACGGCCTCCTCGGCCTCCTTCAGGCCGGTGCCCGTGGCCTCCCGGTAGACCTTGATCGCCTCGATCCTCCGGCCGGCACGGGCGAGGGCGGCAGCCTCGTCCAGGCGGGGGTCCTCCTCACGCAGGCCCAAGTGGTCGAGGATCAGGTTCAGTTTGCGTTCGACTGCGGCTCCTCCCCGAGCTCTTGACGAGCGGGGGACCCCCCTCGTGGGCGCGGCCGGCCCCCACCGGCCCGCAGGTTCATCACCGTGCTCCCGGCGGAGCGCTCAGTCGCGGTCGAACCTCTTCCGGTGCGTGATCACCTCGTGTGCCACGTCGAGTGCCGTACGGCCCTGGGCGAAGGCGGAGGCGCGCAGCCGCGCCAGGGCCTCCTCGGCGTCGGTCCCGAGCTGGGCCATGATCATGCCGACGGCCTGGTAGACCTCGTCCTGGTCCGTGGTGAGACCGCTCAGCCAGGTTTTCCCTCCCGCCCTGCGCGCCCTCCGGCGGGAGATCTTGGCCGAAGCTGGCTGGGCACCCGACGGCGGTCTTCTGTGGAACTCCCTCCAAGCGTCGTGGTCCCTGTTG
>NZ_POTZ01000080.1 GCF_003236365.1 Streptomyces sp. NTH33 | reverse complement strand
GCCGGTTCGCCGAGCACGGTCTGGCCGGCCTGTCCGACCGCGAGCGGTCGGGGCGGCCGCCGTCCTTCACCGCATTGCAGGTGGCCCAGGTCAAGGCCCTGGCCTGCCGACTGCCCGCCGAGAGCGGCGTGCCCTTGGCGCGCTGGTCGTGCCCGGAACTGGCCCGCGAGGTCGTCGCCCGGGCGATCGCCGGCTCGGTCTCCGCCTCCACCGTGCGCCGCTGGCTCACCGACGACGCGCTCAAGCCCTGGCAGCACCGGTCCTGGATCTTCATCACCGACCCCGACTTCCGGATCAAGGCCGAGCGGGTGCTCGGCTTGTACGCCCGCACCTGGCAGGGCATCCAGCTCGGCGAGGACGAGTACGTCATCAGCGCGGACGAGAAGACCTCCATCCAAGCCCGCTGCCGCTGTCACCCCACCCTCGCCCCCGGCCAGGCCCGCGCGATGCGCGTCAACCACACCTACGGACGTGGCGGCGCGTTGGCCTACCTCGCCGCCTACGACGTCCACTATGCGAAAGTGTTCGGCCGCACCGAGCCACGCACCGGCATCGACCCGTTCATGAACCTGGTCACCCAGGTCATGAGCACCGAACCCTACGCGAGCGCCAAGCGCGTGTTCTGGATCGTGGACAACGGCTCCTCCCACCGTGGCCAGAAGGCCGCCGACCGGCTGGCCACGGCGTTCCCGAACGCGGTGATGGTCCACACCCCCGTGCACGCTTCGTGGTTGAACCAGGTGGAAATCTACTTCTCCGTCGTGCAGCGCAAGGTCGTCTCGCCCAACGACTTCACCGACCTCGCTCAGGTCACCGACCGGCTCCGAGCCTTCGAAGACCGCTACAACGCCACGGCACAGCCGTTCCAGTGGAAGTTCACCACCTCCGACCTGGACGATCTGCTGGCCAGACTCGACCGGCACACCACCGATCACCACGAAGAATCCTCCGCCGAGCCAGCTACATGATCAACCCCCGAAGGACTTCCGGTCCGAACCACTAAGAGGTCGCGCAGATAGGCGCGATGGTGGTACCCGGCAGCAAGACAGGCACAGGTCTTGGCGATCATGGAGTTGCGACGCTCTGTGATCACCGGGGAGACCTGTGCCTGTCCTGCCATCATGGCTGACCAAACCACTCTGGGACCAATTCGCGGCCCTGCTGCCCGAGCGGCCGGAGTATCACCCGGACCATCCGCTGGGCTGCCACCGCCCCCGCATCAGCGACCGGATCATCTTCGACAAGCTGCTGCAGCTCCTGCGGTTCGGCTGCTCCTACCAGGCGATCGCCGACGCGACCTGCTCGGCCACCACGATCCGCAACCGCCGCGACGAGTGGATCCGACTCGGCGTCTTCGCCCAGCTCAAGCAGATCGCGCTGGACTCCTACGACCGAATCGTCGGCCTCATCCTGGACCAGATCGCCGTCGACGGCTCGATCACCAAAGCGCCCGGCGGCGGCGAGGCCGCCGGGCGCTCCCCGGTCGACCGTGGCAAACAGGGGCTGAAACGCTCGGGCATGACGGACGGATACGGCATTCCGCTGGGCCGCGTTCTGGCCGGGGCCAACCGACATGACTCCCCGCTGCTCGCCCCGACCCTGGACCGCCTGGACGAGCTGGGACCGCTGCCCGACGACATCACCATCCACCTGGACGCCGGCTACGACTCGGACAAGACCCGCACCCTGCTCGAACAACGCGGCCTGCACGGCCGGATCGCGCACAAGGGCGAGAAGGCACCGATCCAGGCAAGCCAGAGATGGCACGTGGAACGCACCCACGCCTGGCAGAACGCCTTCCACCGCATCGCCCGCTGCTACGAGCGCCGGAGAGTCGTCATCGACGCCTTCTTCGACCTCGCCGACACGATCATCACCGTGCGTAGCCTGATCCGCCGAGCGTGGACCACCTATCGCTGGGACGCACGCCCCCGCCGCCAGCCCTGACCAGCCGCCTGTCTGCGCAACCTCCAAGGCGTTCCATGCGGCGGCGGATTCGCTACGGCGTCCCGGTCAGGCGCAGTCGGGTGCGGGGTGGGGCCGAGGGGGGCAATGCGGCGACGATCTCGGCGAGCGAGGTCGTGGCGAGGCTGCGCCGCCAGGCTTCGTGGGCTTCGGCCATCTTCTCGGCGAGGATGCAGGGGTTCTGGCACTCCTCGGCGGGCAGTGCTCCCCGTCCCTGCCGGCGGATCTCACGACACTCGTACGGCGAGGACGCGCCGTCGACTGCCTCGACGATCTGCAGGAGCGTGATCTCGGAAGCAGGCCGGGCCAGCCGGAACCCGCCGCGCGGGCCTGTCGTTGCGGCCAGCACACCGCCCTTGACCAGCGCCTGCAGCTGCTTGGCGAGATAGGCCGCCGGCAGGTCGAAGTACTGGGCGAGCTGTGCCGCCGACGCGGTGGCCCCTGCCTCGAGCTGCGCCAGCGACGTGGCGCAGTGCAACAGCCATTCCGTACTCACAGGCAGCTTCATGGCCTCGATCCTATCTCAGATATTGCGGATCTCTTTAGTCCGAGATACTGTCCGGCGGCAGCACGAGAGACAGAGGAGAGATCACCATGCGGACCATGCGAATCGCCGTTGCCGGAGCAACCGGGAACATCGGGGCCCTCACCGCCGCCGCCCTGGAACAGGCCGGACACCACGTCGTGCGCATCAGCCGCTCACTCGGCGTGGACCTGACCACCGGCGACGGCCTCGACGCCGCCCTGACCGGCATCGAGGCCGCCGTGGACGCCACGAATTGCACGGCGACCGACCGGGACGAAGCGGTAACGTACTTCGGCACCACCACCCGGACGCTGCTCGCCGCCGAGGAACGGGCCGGTGTCCGCCACCACGTGCTGCTCTCGATCGCCGGCGTCGACCGCGTCGAAGGCAACGCGCACTACGCCGGCAAGCGCGAGCAGGAGCGCCTCGTGACCGAGGGCCCGGTGCCGTGGACGATCGTCCCGGCCACCCAGTTCCACGACTTCGCCGCGATGGTGACGAGCTGGACCGAGCAGGACGGCGTCGCCACCATCGCGCCACTGCTCGTCCAGCCGATCGCACCCGCGGACGTGGCCGACATCCTCGCCGAGATCGCCACGGGCGCACCGCAGGGGCGTTACCGCGAGGTCGCCGGTCCCGAGCCGCAGGATCTGGTGGACATGGCCCGGCGCACCAACGACGCGCGCGGTCGTGCGGTCAAGCTCGTGCCGACGTGGTCATCGCTGTTCGGCCCGGCGATGGCCGGTGACGTGCTGCTGCCCCGTGCGGGCGCCCGCATCGCGCCGACCACCTTCGACGAGTGGCTCGCACAGCAGCAATAGCGTCCCCCTCCACAGCACCCTGCGCTGCTGCCATCGCGGTAGGCGGTAAGACGGCAGAGCCTGAAGGACAGCTGGGTTGTCGGTGAAGGTGAGGCGTCGTCGACGGCGTTCCGGCCATGATGGCAGCGGCACAGGTCTCCCCGATGATCACAGAGCGTCGCAACTCCATGATCACGGAAGCTGTGCCTGCCCTGTCTACCCGCTGGCCCCTGCTGGCCGCCTATCTGCGCGACCTCTAAGCCACGTCGCAGAGGGCCAGCCCGGCCCTGTTGAGGACGTTCAGTGCGCCGACGTGGTCCGCGTTGGCTGTGAACCCGCATGTCGCGCACTGGAACTTCGCTTGGGTGACGCGGTTTTCCTTGGCGACGTGCCCGCAGGACAGGCAGGTGCGTGAGGTGTTGTGGGGGTCCACTGCGATGACGGTCCGACCGGCGCTTTCAGCCTTGTTGGCGAGGATCGCGAGGAACACCCCCCAACCTGCGTCGAGGATTGATCGGTTCAGTCCGGCCTTCGCGGCCCGCTGGTTCGGGAGGAACGCACCGGGACGTTCGGGGTCGGGCTTCGGCTTGGGGGTGCGGGTCATGCCCGCCGTGTTCAGCCGCTCGTGCACGATCGTGTCATGGTCGCGCACGAGGGTGAGCGCGGTCTTGTGCGCGTGGTCGAGGCGCTGGCGCCGGACCTTCGCGTGGATCTGGGCGACTTTCCGCGCGGCAGCACGGTGCGCCTTGGTGCGTTGCTTGGCGCGTTTGGGGAACGTCGCCAGGTGCTGCTGCGCTGCGGCCAAGTTCTCGGCCGCCGTTTGAAGGAAGCGGGGGCTGGTGATGTGCTCGCCGTCCGAGGTGGTCAGGAAGTGTGTAGTGCCCATGTCGATGCCGACGACTGCGCCGGTGGCTGGCAGCGGCTCGGCGGGTACCTCGTCGCACGACAGGAGCACGTACCAGCGGTTGCCTTCCCGTTTGACCGCGATCGTCTTCACGCGGCCCTTCACGGGCCGGTGCTGGTGCACGCGAATGTGTCCGATGCCTTGCAGACGGACGCGGGTCTGCGGATCGTGCGGGGCGGAGTCCCAGCGGCAGCCATCACCGTCCTTGGGGAAGACGACGGTGTCGAAGTGCCCGACGCCCTTGAAGCGCGGGTAGCCGGGCTTTTCCCCGGCCTTCACGCGGCGGAAGAACGCTTGGAACGCCTTGTCCAGCCGCCGCAGGGTGGCCTGCTGGGAAGAGAACGACCAGCGGCCCTGACGCTGCGGGTCGAACCCCCGGATCTCCTTGAGCTGGGCGGACTGGTCGCCATACCGGACGGTGGTCTTCGAGGCATGTCGCCAGGCGTCCCGCCGTTCCTGCAACGCGCCGTTGTACAGGGAGCAGTGGTCCCGCAGCATCTCGCCCAGTGCGGCCACCTGACGGGCCGTGGGGCGAAGGAGGAACTTGTATGCGCGGATCACGCTTGCTCCTCCCTCTCCTTCTTCCAGGGACGCTCCCACTGGGTCTCGATGTACTCCTCTACCGTCCGGGCACTGACCGCACCCACGGAAGCGGCGAAGTACGACGACGACCACAGGGTGGGCAACTGGCTCTTGAGGTGCGGGAACTCCGCGCGCAGCACGCGGGACGTGAAGCCCTTGAATTGGTTGGCCACGTACGACGCCGACGACTTTGCGTCGTGCTTGACGAACAGGTGGACGTGGTCGGGCATGACCTCAAGTGCCACGATCTCCCAACCGCGTTCGCCGGCCTTCTGGCGGATCAGCTCGTCCAGGCGTGCTGCGACCCGGTCACCGAGGACCGGACGGCGGTACTTCGGGCACCACACCACGTGGAGTCCGAGGTCGTACACGCCGCTGGAGAACCGGCGAACCTTCCGGGTCACAGTCACGTGATCACTATACACGCGCGGCGTGTATAACGGATTGTGTTGTCGTGACCCAGGTAAACAGTGCAGCTCCGTACAGAAAGTCGAGGTCGCAGCAGTCGAGTGAAGCGATCTCCCCTTGGCTGAAGCTGAGGAACCCCTCGTTAGACCACGGATGGGCAGCACGGCTAAGGCCTCTGACCCTTTACAACTACCCAGGCTTCTCAGGGGCGGGGGGCAGGGTGTCCGTTCCGCCGGAAGGGCTCGGTTTCGGGGAGGTGAAACCTTGTTGAACGAGTCACAGCCGCGTGTACGAGTTGATCCGCGCGCCGCGATCCGCCATGGTTTCGGGCATCTCCGTCCCACGGCCGGCGGCTGTCGTGCCCACCCCCACGGGGCACGACGGCCGCTCTAGGGTGGGCGGATGACGACGTATGCGGCGCTGCTGCGCGGAATCAACGTGGGCGGCGGCAAGAAGGTCCCGATGGCCGGGCTGCGCACCCTGATGGAGGGGCTCGGCCACACCGGCGTCCGTACGTACCTGCAGAGCGGCCAGGCCGTCTTCGCCTCCGGGCGCGGCGACGAGGAGTCACTGGCCGCCGAGCTCGCGGACGCCGTCGGGGAGCGGTTCGGGTTCCCGGTGGACGTGATCGTGCGCGACCACGCCTATCTGCGGGCGGTCGCCGAAGCGTGCCCGTTCCCGGCCGCCGAGCTGGAGGGCAGACAGTTGCACGTCACCTACTACTCCGCCCCCGTCGACGCGGAGCGCTTCGCGGAGGTCGACCGGGCCGCCCATCTGCCCGAGGAGTTCCGCCTCGGCGATCGCGCCCTGTACCTGTACGCGCCGAACGGACTGGGCCGCTCCAAACTCGCCGAGCACCTGTCCAGGCGCCGGTTGAACAAGGACGTGATCGCGACCAGCCGCAACTGGAACACGGTGCTCAAACTCGTCGAGCTGACCGCCCAGGACGCCTGACCGGGGCGGGCGCGGTCACCCGCGGGAGGCCGGCAGGGACAGCAGTTCGGCGCCGGTCAGCCGTACGCCGGCCGCGTCCAGGTTCTCCTCCAGGTGGACGAGCGTGCCCGTGCCCGGGGTCGGGCAGAGCACGGGGGAGCGGTGCAGCAGCCACGCCAGGGCGACCTGCCCCGGCGTGGCTCCGTGCGCGGCGGCGATCCGGGCGCACTCCGGGTGCGTGGTCAACTCGCCGTTGCCCAGCGGGAACCACGGCAGGAACGCGATCCCGCGCTCCTCGCACAGCTCCAGCAGCGGCTCGGACTCGCGGTCGAGGAGGTTGTAGCGGTTCTGGACGGAGGCGATCTCCGTCGACTCCGGTGCGGCGGAGAGCTGTTCGGCGGTCACGGTGTCCAGGCCGATGTGCCGGATCTTGCCCTCGGCCCGCAACTCCTCGAGTGCGCCCAGCTGTTCGGCCATCGGCACGGCCGGGTCGAGCCGGTGCAGCTGGTACAGGTCGATGGTCTCCAGCCGCAGCCTGCGCAGGCTCGCCTCGCACATCTCCCGCAGACGCTCCGGCCGCCCGTCGACGTGCCAGGCGCTGTCGCTGGTGCGGACCACTCCGCCCTTGGTGGCGATCACCAGTTCTTCGGGGTACGGGTGCAGGGCCTTCGCCACCAGTTCCTCGGCGACGGACGGCCCGTAGTTGTCCGCGGTGTCGATCAGGGTCACCCCCCGCTCGACCGCCCGCCGCAGCACGGCCATCGCGTCCCGCACGTCACCGCGCGGCCCCCAGTAGCCGGGACCGGTGAGCTGCGCGGTGCCGTACCCGAGACGCCGTACGGGCAGGTCGCCGCCGAGCGCGAACATCTCCTCGATCACTCGATGGAGGGTACAGCTGCGGGAGACTCCCCCTGCCCGGAAGGCGGGATCGGAACCGCCCCGCGGCGTCGCAGTGACACTTGGGCGCCGCGCGACGCTGTAGTGAGGGGCGGCCCTCGCACACCGATCTCCGGCGGGCGGTGGTCGGTCCGTCCGCGGTCCGGCACCACGGGGGAGTGCCGGGCCGCGGGCGTGCCGTCAGGCGCCCAGGGCCGTTCGCAGCGGCAGCCGGGCGGCGTCGTACCGCTCCAGCAGCAGCCGCGCCACCTCCGGTGCCGGGCCGAGGACGCCGGCCAGGACGTCGGCCCGTGCCTCGGCGGCGCCCCGCGCGATGCGGTCCGGCAGGAAGCCCGGGGCCAGGACGTACGGCGCGACCGCGACCTTCGCGCAGCCCAGCGACCGCAGTGCGCGCACCGCGTCCTCGGTGCGTGAGAACCCCGCGGGAGACGCGGCGGAGGCGAACGCAGGCCGCACGGCGCACCAACCGGTGTGCCGCCACTCCCGCGCGATGTCTGCGATCACTGCGATCGCCTCCGGGTCGGAGGACCCCGCCGAGGCCAGTACCACCCCGGTCGAGGACTTGTCGGCGGGGGACAGCCCCGCCTCGTGCAGTCGGCGCTCCAGGGTCCGCGTCAGCAGCGGCGACGGGCCGAGGACGTCGGCCTGCGTCACGCGCAGCCGCGGCGGCGCCTGACGCAGCACCGACGGGATGTCCGCCTTGGCGTGGAAGGCGCGGGTCAGCAGGAGCGGAAGCGCCACCACGTCCCGCACCCCTCGGCCCGCCAGGGACTCCAGCACCCCCTGCACGGAGGGCACGTTGAAGTCCAGGAAGCCGGTCTCCACCCGCAGCCCGGGGCGCAGCGAGCGCACCCGCCGCACCAGGGCGTGCACGGTGGCGGCATGCCGCGGGTCGCGGCTGCCGTGGGCGATGACCAGGAGAACGGGCTGCAGGGACAGGGACATGGACAGGGACGTGAACATGGGTCAGCTCTTCACCAGAAGACCGCGGCTGCGCAGCACCCACCGCTCCAGCGGACTGAAGATCAGCAGGTCGATGGCAATGCCGACGAACAGGATCAGGACGATGGCCTCGAACACCATCGACATGGAACTCGCGTTCCGGCCGTTCTCCAGCAGGGCGCCCAGACCGATGCCCAGGTCCGGCGAGGAGGCGATGATCTCCGCCGCCATCAGTGAGCGCCAGGAGAACGCCCAGCCCTGCTTCAGCCCGGCCAGATAGCCCGGCAGCGCCGCCGGCAGCACGATGTGCCAGGCGCCCCGGGCCCCCGTCGCGCCCATCGTGCGGCCCGCCCGCAGGAACAGCGGCGGCACCTGGTCGATGCCGGACACCAGGCCGTTGGCGATGGACGGGACCGCGCCGAGCAGGATCACCGCGTACATCATCGAGTTGTTCAGCCCCAGCCAGATCACCGCCGGCGGCACCCACGCCACCGACGGCAGCGACTGCAGGCCGGACAGGACCGGGCCGATGGCCGCCCGCACGAACTTCACCCGGGCCACCAGCAGCCCCAGCGGGGTGCCGATCGCCAGCGCGAACAGGAAGCCCAGCAGACCGCGCGAGACGGACGTCCAGACGAAGCCGAGCAGTGTGCCCTGCAGCCAGGCGTCCTTGAACTCGCGGCCCACGTCGGCCGGCGAGGGCAGCCTGCTCGGGTCGTCGACCACCTTGAGGGAGATCAGCGCCTGCCAGACCACCAGGACCACCGCGATCGCCACGAGGGGCGGCAGGATCTTGTCGACGAAGGTCTTCCTCAAGGGCGTACGCCCGGTCTCGGTGGCCTCCAGCGCGTCGAGTCCGGCCTCCACACCGGCCAGTTCGGCGCCCCGCGCCGTCTTCGTGTCAGTGCCGGCCATGGCGGCGGATCTCCCCACGCAGTACTTCGGTGATCTCCAGGGACAGCTCCGCGACGGGCGCGTCCTCGATACGGCGCGGCTGCGGGATGTCCACCGCCCACTCGCGGGCCACCCGGCCCGGACGGGAGGACAGCAGCACCACGCGCTGCGCGAGCCGCACCGCCTCGCGCACGTTGTGCGTCACGAACAGGACCGACACGCCGGTCTCCTGCCAGATCCGGGTCAGCTCGTCGTGCAGCACGTCCCGGGTGATGGCGTCCAGGGCCGCGAACGGCTCGTCCATCAGCAGCAGGTTGCTCTCCTGCGCCAGCGCGCGGGCCATCGCCACGCGCTGGCGCATGCCGCCGGACAGCTCGTGCACCCGCTTGCCGTACGCGCCCTTGAGCCGGACCAGTTCGAGCAGCTCCTCGGCCCTGCCGCGCCGCTGCGGCTTCAAAACCCCCCGGAGTTTCAGGGCGAGTTCGATGTTCTTTCCCGCGGTCAGCCACGGGAACAGGGCGTGCTCCTGGAACATCAGGGCGGGGCGGCCGTCCGTCGTGATGGACCCGGCGGTGGGCCGGTCGAGGCCCGCCACCAGGTTCAGCAGGGTGGACTTGCCGCAGCCCGAGGCCCCCAGGAGGGTGACGAACTCGCCCGGGGCGACGTCGAGACTGATGCCGTCCAGGACGAGCTGCTGCCCGCCCGGAGCCGTGAAGGACTTCGATACGTTCTCAAGGCGCGCCGCGTGCACTACGGACTCGGCGGCCGTGGCGAGGGTCGTGGCCATGGTGGTCACCTCCTGAAAACTCTTTGGCTAGGAGCTCTGCTTGACGCCGAGTCCGGCGTCGCCGACGGTGGGCTCGCCCTCGGCCTGAAGGACCTTGTTCAGCAGGGTGAGGTCGTAGATGCCGTCCAGCCTCGGCGACCGCAGCAGGCCCGCCCTGACCGCGTGCCGCGCCTGGGTGTCCAAGGTGGACACCAGCGGGTCGTCGGTGATCCGGAGGGACGTCCACGCCGGGTCCAGGACGTTCGCGGGCAGCGCCTTGCCGGAGTCGGTCCGCAGCCGCCGGTTCGCCGCGGCCTTCGCCTCGTCCGGGTGGGCGTTGATCCACCTGTTGGTCTCCACGGAGGCCCTCAGCACCGCCTCGACGGCCTTCGGGTGCTCCTCGAGGAACTTCTGCGACACGATGATGTTCGTGATCACGAACTTCTTGTCCGGCCACAGCGACGACTCGTCCAGCAGCACCCTGGCCCCCTCGGCGACCAGCTTGGACGCGGTCGGCTCCGGCACCCAGGCGCCGTCGACGGAGCCGGACCTGTAGGCGTCCGGGACGATCTTGTTGTCGGTGCGGACGACGGAGACGTCGCCCTTGCCGCTGAACGCGTCGACCTTCCAGCCCTGCTCCGCGATCCAGTTGAGGAACGCCACGTCCTGGGTGTTGCCCAGCTGCGGGGTGGCGATCCTCTTGCCCCTGACGTCCTTCAGAGACTTGATCTTCTCCGGGTTCACCACGAGCTTGACCCCGCCGGAGGCCGAACCGCCGATGATGCGCAGGCTCCTGCCGCCGGACTTGGTGTAGCCGTTGATCGCCGGGGACGGGCCGATCCAGCCGATGTCGATCGAGTTCGAGTTCAGCGCCTCGATCTCGGACGGGCCGGCGTTGAAGACCTGGTACCTGGCCCGCGTGGCGCCCAGGGCCTTCTGGAAGAAGCCCTTCTCCACGCCCACCAGCGCGGTCGCGTGCGTCAGGTTGCCGAAGTAGCCGATCCGGACGGAGTCCAGGCCGTCGGTCTTCCCGGCCCCGGCGGCGGCCTTCTGGTGGGAGCCGGCGTCCTGGGCCTGGGAACCGTAGCCGCAGGCGGCGAGGGCGAGGAGTGGGAGAGCGAGGGCCACGGCGAGGCCGCGGCGCAGTAGGGGCGAGGAGGTGGCAGGCACGGGAGGTTCGTCCTCTCGTCGGCCCGGCGGTCACGGACTCTCAGGTCGTGGCCGGGAGGTCGGCAGGTCTTCCACGTAAGCGGTGGGGGGTGAGGGCGCGCGAGCGGTGCGCGTACGTCAGCGCGCACATCGGCCCACTCCGCCCTGCCCGCTGCCCAGGGCGCCGCTGCCGACCCGGCCGCCCTCCTTGGCGAACGTCGAGTAGAAGTCCGGGGAGTTCATGGTCAGAAGTCCCAACCGTCCTCGTCGGCCGCGTCCTTGACCGGCTCCGGAGAGGCGAACGACTCGCCGACCATGCCCGCGGTGAGCGTGGTGCCGTCGCTGGGGTCGATCAGGATGAACGAGCCGGTGCGGCGCGAGTCGGTGTAGGAGTCGACCGGCAGCGGCTCGGCGGTGCGGATCTTCACCCGGCCGATGTCGTTGGCGGCGAGCCGGCCCGGGTGCGGGTGCGGGGACAGGTCGTCGAGGGTGAGCCGGGAGGGGATGTCCCTGACGATCGCCTTGACCGTGCGGGTGCCGTGCTTGAGCAGCACCCGGTGGCCCACGGTCAGCGGCTGGTCGGCGACGTGGCAGACGGTCGCCTCCACGTCCTGGGTGGTCGCGGGCGCGTCCTTGCTCGGCACGATCAGGTCGCCGCGCGAGACGTCGATGTCGTCCTGGAGCAGGACGGTGACCGACTGCGTCGTCCACGCCGCGTCGACCGGCTCGCCCAGCAGGTCGATGCCGGAGACCCGGGTCGTACGGCCCGACGGCAGCACCGTGACCTCGTCGCCGACCCGGAAGGTGCCGGCGGCGATCTGGCCCGCGTAGCCGCGGTAGTCGGGGTGCTCGGCGGTCTGCGGCCGGATCACGTACTGCACGGGCAGCCGGGCGTGGCAGTGCGCCAGGTCGTGGCTGACCGGGACCGTCTCCAGGTGCTCCAGGACGGTCGGGCCGCCGTACCAGTCCATGTGCGCGGACGGCTCCACCACGTTGTCGCCGGCGAGCGCCGAGATCGGGACGGCGGTGACCTGCGGGACGCCCAGCTCGGTCGCGTACGCCGTGAACTCCTCGGCGATCGCCGCGAACACGGACTCCTGGTAGCCGACCAGGTCCATCTTGTTCACGGCCAGCACCACGTGCGGGACGCGGAGCAGGGCCGCGATCGCCGCGTGCCGGCGGGTCTGCTCCACCACGCCGTTGCGGGCGTCCACCAGGATCACGGTCAGCTCGGCGGTGGAGGCGCCGGTGACCATGTTCCGCGTGTACTGCACGTGCCCGGGGGTGTCGGCCAGGATGAACCGGCGGCGCGGGGTGGCGAAGTAGCGGTAGGCCACGTCGATGGTGATGCCCTGCTCGCGCTCGGCCCGCAGCCCGTCCGTCAGCAGCGCGAGGTCCGGGGCGTCCTGGCCGCGGCTCGCCGAGACGCGCTCGACGGCCTCCAGCTGGTCGGCCAGGACCGACTTGGAGTCGTGCAGCAGCCGGCCGACGAGGGTGGACTTGCCGTCGTCGACGGAGCCGGCGGTGGCGAACCGCAGCAGCGTGGTGGCCGAGAGCTCCTCGGTCGTGGTCGTGCTCATGTCTAGAAGTACCCCTCGCGCTTGCGGTCTTCCATCGCGGCCTCGGACAGCTTGTCGTCGGCCCGGGTGGCGCCGCGCTCGGTCAGACGCGAGGCGGCGATCTCGGCGATCACCTTCTCGATGGTGTCGGCGTCGGAGTCGACGGCGCCGGTGCAGGACATGTCGCCGACCGTGCGGTAGCGCACCAGCCGCTTCTCGACCCGCTCGCCGTCCTTGGGGCCGCCCCAGTCGCCGGCGGTCAGCCACATGCCGCTCCGGGAGAACACCTCGCGCTCGTGGGCGTAGTAGATCCCGGGCAGTTCGATGCCCTCGCGGGCGATGTACTGCCAGACGTCCAGCTCGGTCCAGTTGGACAGCGGGAAGACCCGGACGTGCTCGCCGGGCGCGTGGCGGCCGTTGTAGAGGTTCCACAGCTCGGGCCGCTGGCGGCGCGGATCCCACTGGGAGAACTCGTCCCGCAGCGAGAACACCCGCTCCTTGGCGCGTGCCTTCTCCTCGTCGCGGCGCCCGCCGCCGAAGACGGCGTCGAACCGCTCGCTCTGGATCTTCTCGGTCAGCGGCAGGGTCTGCAGCGGGTTGCGGGTGCCGTCCGGGCGCTCCCTGAGGACACCGCGGTCGATGTAGTCCTGCACGGAGGCGACGTGCAGGCGCAGGCCGTGCCGGGCGACCGTGCGGTCCCGGTAGGCGAGGACCTCGGGGAAGTTGTGCCCGGTGTCCACGTGCAGCAGCGAGAAGGGGACGGCGGCCGGGGCGAACGCCTTCAGCGCCAGGTGCAGCATGACGATGGAGTCCTTGCCGCCGGAGAACAGCAGCACCGGGTTCTCGAACTCGCCCGCCACCTCGCGGAAGATGTGCACCGCCTCGGACTCCAGGGCGTCCAGGTGGGAGAGGGCGTACGGGCTTCGCGTGCCCTCGTCGCCCTCCTTGACCTCGGCGGCGGTCGTCATGCCAGTCCCCTTTCGCTGAGCAGGGCGTACACGGACGCCGCGGACTCCTGGACGGTCTGGTGCTGCGACTCGATGCGCAGGTCCGGCGAGACGGGCTCCTCGTACGGGTCGTCGACGCCGGTCAGGCCGGTCAGCTCGCCGGCGGCCTGCTGGGCGTACAGGCCCTTCACGTCGCGCACCGAGCACACCTCGACCGGGGTGGCCACGTGCACCTCGACGTGGGCCGTGCCGTTCTCCTCGTGCCGCTTGCGCACCGCGTCCCGGCTGTCCGCGTACGGCGCGATCACCGGGACCAGCGCCAGGACGCCGTTGCGGGCGAGCAGTTCGGCGACGAAGCCGATGCGCTGCACGTTGGTGTGCCGGTCCTCGCGGCTGAAGCCGAGGCCCGCGGAGAGGAACTCGCGGATCTCGTCGCCGTCGAGCACCTCGACGCGGTGGCCCTCCGCGCGCAGCCGCCCGGCCAGTTCGTACGCGATGGTGGTCTTGCCGGCGCTCGGCAGACCCGTGAGCCAGACGGTGGCTCCGGTCGTCACGTGGTTCTCCTGGGTCCGATGGGCCTGATGAGCCCGATGGTTCGTCATCCGTGCAGTCCGCACTCGGTCTTGGCGGTGCCCGCCCAGCGGCCGGCCCGCGCGTCCTCGCCCTGAAGCAGCCGCCGGGTGCAGGGCGCGCAGCCGACGGAGCCGTAGCCGTCCATCAGCAACGGGTTGGTGAGGACGCCGTGTTCGGCGACGTAGGCGTCCACGTCGTCCTGGGTCCAGCGGGCGATGGGGGAGATCTTGACCTTCTGCCGCTTCTCGTCCCAGCCGACCACCGGGGTGTCCGCCCGGGTCGGGGACTCGTCGCGGCGCAGCCCGGTCGCCCAGGCCCGGTAGTCCTTGAGGCCTTCCTCCAGCGGCCCGACCTTGCGCAGCCTGCAGCACAGGTCGGGGTCGCGGTCGTGCAGCTTCGGCCCGTACCGCGCGTCCTGTTCGGCGACCGTCTGCCTCGGGGTGAGGGTGATGACGTTGACGTCCATCACGGCCTCGACCGCGTCGCGGGTGCCGATGGTCTCCGGGAAGTGGTAGCCGGTGTCGAGGAACACCACGTCCACACCGGGCAGGGCGCGGGAGGCGAGGTGGGCGACCACCGCGTCCTCCATCGAGGAGGTCACGCAGAACCGCCTGCCGAAGGTGCCGGCCGCCCACTGGAGGATCTCCAGCGCGGAGGCGTCCTCCAGGTCACGGCCCGCCCGCTCGGCCAGCTCCTTCAACTCGTCTGCTGCAAGGGCTTCCTGAGCGCCCGTCATGTCTGCTCGTCCCCCTTGTGGTCGGCCCGTCGCACACCCCGGGCCAGCAGCCCGAGGAACTTCAGCTGAAAGCCCCGGTTGCACGCCGCGCATTCCCAACTGCCGTGGCCCTGCTCGCCGGGACGCAGGTCCTCCTCGCCGCAGTACGGGCAGTGGAAGGGGGCCGCCCGCTCGCTCACGACAGGGCCTCCTCGGAGGCCCGGGCGGCCCAGGTGGCGAACCGCTCGCCGTCCTCGCGCTCCCCCTGGAAGCGCTTCAGCACGCGCTCGATGTAGTCGGGCAGTTCGTCCGCCGTGACCTTCAGACCGCGCACCTTGCGGCCGAAGCCGGGCTCCAGGCCGAGCGCGCCGCCCAGGTGCACCTGGTAGCCCTCGACCTGCTCGCCCTCGTCGTTCAGGACCAGCTGGCCCTTCAGGCCGATGTCCGCCACCTGGATACGGGCGCAGGCGTTCGGGCAGCCGTTGAGGTTGATGGTGATCGGCTCCTCGAAGTCCGGCAGGCGGCGCTCGAGTTCGTCGATCAGACGGGAGCCGCGCGCCTTGGTCTCGACGATGGCGAGCTTGCAGAACTCGATGCCGGTGCAGGCCATGGTGCCGCGCCGGAACGAGGACGGCCGGGCGGTGAGGTCCAGCGCCTCCAGGCCGTCGACCAGCGAGTCGACCTGGCTCTCCTCGACATCGAGGACGATCATCTTCTGTTCGACGGTGGTACGGACCCGCCCGGAGCCGTGCGCCTCCGCCAGGTCGGCGATCTTCGTCAGCGTGGCGCCGTCGACGCGGCCGACCCGGGGGGCGAAGCCGACGTAGTGGCGGCCGTCCTTCTGCCGGTGCACGCCGACGTGGTCGCGCCACTGCTGCACGGGCTGCTCGGGGGCGGGCCCGTCGACGAGTTCGCGCTTCAGGTACTCGTCCTGGAGCACCTGGCGGAACTTCTCCGCACCCCAGTCGGCGACCAGGAACTTCAGCCGGGCCCGGTTGCGCAGCCGGCGGTAGCCGTAGTCACGGAAGATCGACAGGACGCCCTCGTAGACGTCCGGGACGTCCTCGATCGGCACCCAGGTGCCCAGCCGCACGCCCAGCTTGGGGTTGGTGGACAGTCCGCCGCCCACCCACAGGTCGAAGCCCGGCCCGTGCTCGGGGTGGCGCACGCCGACGAACGCGACGTCGTTGATCTCGTGGACCACGTCCAGCAGCGGGGAGCCGGAGATGGCCGTCTTGAACTTCCTCGGGAGGTTCGAGTACGCCGGGTTGCCCAGGACGCGGCGCTGCATCTCCTCCAGCGCCGGGGTGGCGTCGATGATCTCGTCCTCGGCGATGCCGGCGACCGGCGAGCCGATCATCACACGCGGGGTGTCACCGCAGGCGGTGACCGTGGACAGGCCGACCGCCTCCAGCCGGTTCCAGATCTCGGGCACGTCCTCGATCCGGATCCAGTGGTACTGGACGTTCTGCCGGTCGGTGATGTCGGCCGTGCCGCGCGCGAACTCCTGCGAGATCTCGCCGATCACGCGCAGCTGCCGCGTCGTCAGCCGGCCGCCGTCGACGCGGACCCGCAGCATGAAGTAGCGGTCGTCCAGCTCCTCCGGCTCCAGGACCCCGGTCTTGCCGCCGTCGATCCCGGGCTTGCGCTGGGTGTACAGACCCCACCAGCGCATCCGGCCGCGCAGGTCGGTGGGGTCGATGGAGTCGAAACCGCGCTGGGAGTAGATCGTCTCAATGCGTGTCCGCACATTGAGACCGTCGTCGTCCTTCTTGAACTGTTCGTTGCCGTTGAGCGGGGTCAGATGACCCACGGCCCACTGTCCCTCGCCGCGGTGACGACTCACCTTGCGGCGGGGCGCGGCGGAGTTCTGCGAGGAGGCGGCCATGGTCGATACGTCCTTCGGGACAGCGAGGAATGCGGCTCTGACCTGCGCGGGTGCGGGTGCGGGCGCATGGGCGGACGGGCGCGCACGCGCGTCGTTGCGCAGGCAGGAAGGGCAGGGAAAAGCTGAGGAAAGCGGGGAGAGCGAGAAACGAACCGGTGGTGCTGGAGCCCGCGGCTCAGGCCGGTGCGGGCGGGGTCAGCAGGCCGGACAGATGGCGCTGGACATGCGGCCGTGGTCGACGTGCCGTCGGCTCACCAAGGCGATTCCAGTTCCAGGCATGGCGGAAGCGTGGCACGGCGATCTGGACAGCGTCCAGCATTATCCGTAATGTGGACACCCTTGTCCCGATATCCGAGACAAGGGTGTCGTGTGTCACGTGGGTTGTCGCAGGGGTCGCGGACGCCGGCGCCCGTACGGCTCAGAGCGCGTACGCCCCCGGCCAGGGACCCGGAGTCGGAACATCCGGTTCCTCCTCGACCTTGGTGTCGAAGAGCCTGAAGCCGCGGCGCTGGTAGTTGTCCATCGCGTGCTCGCCGTCCTTGCTGCACGTGTGCAGCCACACCCGCTTCGTCGGCGGCCGCCCCGGCCAGCGGTCGGCCAGGTCCCAGGCGCGGGCGATGCCGTACGACAGCAGGTGCCCGCCGATGCGACGGCCGCGGAAGGCCTGGATCAGCCCGAAGTAGACGATCTCCACGACGCCCTCGTCCTGGGCCTCCAGTTCGACGTAACCCGCCGGCGTGCCGCGCTCGTACGCCACCCACGTCTCGACACCCGGACGCCGCAGGTACTCCTGCCACTGCGCGTACGTCCAGCCCAGCCGGTCCATCCAGCGGATGTCGGCACCGACCGAGGCGTACAGGAACCGGCTGAACTCGGGGGAGGGCACCTCGGACCGGACGACCCGTACGTCCCCCTCGGGCACGGCGGCCGGCAGGAGGTCGTCGGGGGAGGTCTGCTCCAGGGACCAGGTGGTCACGGCAATGCTCGTCATGCCGGTCAGGGAATCATCCGTCCCGGCCCGCTGTCGATCGGGGGTGTCTCGTCTCACTCCGACCCGTTTGTTCCGGGCCCGGCGCCCTACCGCATCCCCCGTTCGACCGAGGACAGCGGCAGCGCGAACAGCATGCGGCCCGACAGGGACCAGACGTCGCCGGTCTCCGCCCAGTAGGACAGGGAGCCGGTGCCGTCGCCCCAGCAGCGCTGGGTGCCCTCGGCGCCGCACTCGACCGCCTTCGCGCCCCGCCGGTCCTGCCGCCACAGCATGCCGTGGGTGCCCTCGCCCGCGGGGCGGCCCAGGTACCAGTCGGGGGGCCCGGACGGGCCCCTCCGGTGGGACAGCACGCCCCGGACGTCGTCCGCCTTCGACTCGTACGCCTCGTCCGCGGCCGCCGTCCCGGAGGAGTCGACGGCCAGCAGGCCGGAGCGGGCGGGGTCCCGGCTGAAGGAGTAGCGCCACAGAATCGTGCGGCCGCCGCCGTCCGCGGGCGCCGCCTGGCCTGCGACCAGGCTTTCCGGCGCGGAGCTGCGGTCCAGGGAGAGGCCGTCCGGGCAGGGCGCGCCGGAGCGGTCCGGACCGGACGCCTCGACGCAGTTGCCGTCGGCCGGGCGGTAGGAGGCGACCGCGGGCAGCACCCACCGGTAGCCGTTCGCGGACCAGCCGCCGGGCACGCGGCCGACCGTCTTGCCGGTGACCGTGGCGCGCTGGATGCGGTGCAGATCGTAGACGTACAGCGCGTCGCGCTCGGCGCCGGAGGTGGTGACCAGCAGCTTGTCCCGGTACCAGACCATCCCCGACACCCGCGAGACCAGCCCCCGGTAGTCCCGCCCGCCGTCGACCGGGACGACGAGCAACGCCCAGGTGTAGGTGAGGCGGTCCGGGTCGTCGGCGTTGACGAACGCCACCCGGGCCAGACCGCGGCCGGCGCCGGCGTCGTGCGACCAGCCGGACAGGATCACCCGGTGGGAGCCCCACCGGCCGTCGGCGTCGGCGTCCCCGGAGGTGGTCACCGACTCCGGCTGCCACCGGCGGGTGGTGGCGTCGGCGGTGTCCCAGCAGTACGCGCGCGTGGCCGCCGGTTCGACCGGCAGCGCCTCCTTCTCCTCGGCGCTGCACTGGTCCGCGGTGCGCAGCGTGCGGTCGGCGCCGGCCAGCACCGCGGCGACGCCGACCGGCCGGCCCATCGCCGCGGCGAGCCGGTCCAGGGACCGCTGCGGCACGGGCTGTTCGGTCAGCCGCAGCCGGCCGAGCTCGGTGGTCGAGGTGAGCGGCTTCAGGGCGCCGGGGTCGCCGGCGACCGTGGCCTGCGAGGTGCTGATCAGGGTGGCCGCCGCGGTCAGCGCGAGGCCGGTTCCGGCCAGGGCAGCGCGCAGCGCCCTGCCCCGTCTGCGCCTGCGGTGTCTGCCGCGCTGCTTCATACAGCCCCCTTTTCAGGGCTCGGTTCACCTCCGGGCGCCCCTGGGTCCTCTCCGAGGCGGGCCCAACTGCTCCGGCCGGTTCGAGCGTTGACCGGGAAACAGGCGGGGCGACGCGTAGGCGATGCTACGGCAGTCCGGGCCGCGGGAGGACGAAGACCCGGCAAATGCGCGGAAGATGTTGCCCCGGGGCCACTCCCGCCGCCGCCTCCGGGACCGCTCGGGCCGCCTCCCCCGCACCGCTCAGGGCTCGTGCGGTGACGCCTGTCCGGGCCGTACCGCCGGTGCCGCCGAGTGCGGCAGCAGGTCGGCCGGGTCGTCCGGGAGCAGCACCTCGACCTCGGCGTCCTCGCGGAAGCGGTAGGGCCGGTGTTCCAGGGACGCGCCCAGATACCGCCGTATCCGGGACATCTCCGCCCGGACGGTCACGGTGCGGGCCGGGTCGCCGTAGAGGTCCCCGGCCAGTTCCGCCGCGCTGCGCCCGGCGCGGTGCCCGGCGAGCAGATAGAGCAATTCGGCGTGCCGGGGGCTCAGTTCGCGGCTCCAGGAGCCCGCGCCGCCGAAGACCGTCACCGACCAGCGGCGCGGCCGGGACAGGTCCAGCACGATCCGGGTGCCGTCCTGCGGGGCCGGCTCCTCACCGGCCCGTACCAACCAGCCGTCCGCCAGCGGCTCCAGGGAGCACAGGCCGATCACCGGCAGCCACCGGCGGCCCGGCGTGGGCGACTTGGGCAGCGGGATCCGCGCGGTGTACGGCATCTGGGCCACCGCCGCCGTCCAGCCGTCCCCGTCCACCACCGCCGCCCGGCCGCCGAGCCGGGCCAGCACCGGCGCCCCCACCGCCCGCAGCCGCTCCAGCGAGGCCTGGTGCAGCTCCCGCAGCCGTGCCTCGGCCAGTCTGGCCACCGAGTCGACCCAGGCCGCCGTGGCCGGGTGCATGGTCTCCAGCGGCCCGCTGACGTCCACCACACCGAGCAGCCGTCCGTCACGGGGGTCGGTGATGGGGGCGCCCGCGCAGGTCCAGGAGGCGTGCGAGCGTAAGAAGTGCTCCGCGGCGGAGACCTGTACGGGCCGGCGCACCACCGCCGCGGTGCCCACCCCGTTGGTGCCGACGACGTCCTCCCGCCAGTCGGCGCCGGGTTCGAAACCGAGCCGGTCGGCCTTGCGCAGCACCGACGGGCTGCCCTCGCGCCACAGCACCCGGCCGTCCTCGTCGGCGACCACCATGATGTGGCGGACGGCGTCCGCGGCCGGCAGCAGCCCCTCGCGCAGCACCGGCAGCACATGCCGCAGCGGTGACGTCTCCCGCCGCCGTGCCACCTCCTCACGGGACAGCAGACGGGCACGGGCGTCCTGGTCGGGGTCGAGGCCGCGACGCAGCAGCCGCTCCCAGGACTGCCCGATCACCGGGCGCGGCGCCACCCGCGCGCGTTGACCGGCGAGCGTCGCGGAGCGCGTCTCGCTCAGCACCCGCGCCGCGTCGACGGCGGTGAGCCGCGTCACCTTCTTCGGTGCTTTCGCCACTGGGTCCTCCGGGAGAGGGGGCAGGCCCGGTTCATGCGGGAGAAGAGGCACGCCCGGTTCATGGTGCCGCCCGGAGAACGCGGAAGGGCGCGGTCCGGACACGGAAAACCAACGCGTTGCAACCTCTTGCAACCCTGGTGAACAAGCGTGTGCCGCCCAAAACTCGTTACACGTCGCCCAGTGCGGCGTGTCCGGCCCGGGAGGGCCGGTACAGCGGGGGTGGTGCCGTGTCGGCGCAGCACCACCCCCGCGCCGTACCCGCCACCGCCCTGCCTCTTATACACATCT
>NZ_POTZ01000809.1 GCF_003236365.1 Streptomyces sp. NTH33 | reverse complement strand
CCGGTGAGCCGGGTGACCTCGGCTGTGTCGAGGGCCCCGCAGTCCAGGCCGCGCAGCAGGTGGCCGCTGAGCGCCTTGGCGGTGGCGGGCTCGTCCAGGACGTCGCCGCCCGCGCGGCCGGCGTAGCGGGCGAGGCGGGCGGCCGCCTGCTCGAAGCCCTCGCGGTAGAAGGCGAACACGGCGGCGTACCGGGTGGGGAGGTGTGCGGGGTGCATGTCCCAGCCCTGGTAGTAGGCGCGGGCCAGGGCGCGGCGGACGAGGCCGTAGTGCAGCCGCCAGGCGTCGTGCACCTTCTCGGCCGGGCCGACCGGCAGCACGTTGGTGGAGCCGTCCGAGACGCGTACGCCGGTGCCGGCCGCGGCGACCTGCATGACGGCCTTGGCGTGGTCGGCGGCCGGGTGGTCGCCCGCCTGGTGGGCCGGGGAGACGCCGAGGCAGGCGCTGTAGTCGAAGGTGCCGTAGGGCAGCCCGGTGGCGCGGCCCTCGGCGGCCTGGATCATCCGGGCGACGGTGGCGGTGCCGTCGGCGGCGAGGACGGCCTGGCTGGTCTCGATCTGGATCTCGAAGCCGAGGCGCCCGGCCGGAAGCCCATGGACCCTCTCGAAGGCGTCGAGGAGCCGGACCATGGCGGTGACCTGCTGGGGGTACGTCACCTTCGGCAGCGTCAGGACCAGCCCCTCGGGCAGGCCTCCGGCCTCCATCAGGCCGGTGAGGAAGATGTCCAGGGTGCGGATGCCCCGGTCGCGGACCGCCGCCTCCATGCACTTCATGCGGATGCCCGTGTACGGGGCGGCCGTCCCCTTCTCGTACGCCTCGGCGACCAGCCGGGCCGCGCGGGCCGCCGCCTCGTCCTCCTCCGCGTCCGGGCGGAGGCCGTAGCCGTCCTCGAAGTCGATCCGCAGGTCCTCGACGGGCTCGCGCTCCAGCTTGGCGCGGACGCGATCGTACACGGGCCCGGCCAGGTCGCCGCCCAGGCCGAGGACGGCGGCGAAGGAGGCCGCGTCGGGGGCGTGCTCGTCGAGCGCGGCGAGGGCCTTCTCGCCCCAGGAGCGGATGGTGTCGGCGGCGACGACGTCACCGGGGACGTAGACCGTGTGGACGGGCTGACGCGTACCGGGGTCGCCCGGGTAGCGGCGCTCGAGCTCGGCGTCGACCGGCGCGAGGAAGGCGCCGATCTCCTCGCCGACGGCGCCGGCGAGGCTCGTCGCCACCTTCTGCCGCCGTTCCTGGCCCATCCCGCGCCCTTCCGCTCTCCGCCGCATGGATTCAACAGTTATCCGCGGAGCTCCCAGCCGGTCAACACCCCTTGAACGGCCTGAGCCGTCCGCTCGCCCGGGACAGGCCGAGACCCCCGCGACCGGGTGGGTCACAGGGGCCTCGTCGGCGTCGGGGGTTCAGCCCTTGCGGGTGGTGATCTCCTCGGTGAGCTGCGGGACGACGGCGAACAGGTCGCCGACCACGCCGTAGTCGACCAGGTCGAAGATCGGCGCCTCGGGGTCCTTGTTGACCGCCACGATGGTCTTGGAGGTCTGCATGCCGGCCCGGTGCTGGATCGCGCCGGAGATACCGGCGGCGAGGTACAGCTGCGGCGAGACACTCTTGCCGGTCTGGCCGACCTGCTGGGTGTGCGGGTACCAGCCGGCGTCCACCGCCGCCCGCGAGGCACCCACCGCCGCGCCCAGGGAGTCGGCCAGCGCCTCGATGAGCGCGAAGTTCTCCGCGCCGTTCACGCCCCGGCCGCCGGAGACCACGATCGCGGCCTCGGTCAGCTCCGGACGCCCCGTCGCCTCGCGGGCGGTACGGCCGG
>NZ_POTZ01000808.1 GCF_003236365.1 Streptomyces sp. NTH33 | reverse complement strand
GTGCTTCCACCGCTCCCCAGGCCCCCATGTCCGCCGGGGACATCGTCCGCACCCTCGAAAGGCTGGTTCCCGAGGGGAAGTTCAGCAATGAAGGCGGCCGCGACACGGACCACTGGTCCTACGCCGGGGCCGTGTACGACGACGGAAGGGGCAAGGCCGCCGTCACCGTGACCCTCAACCGCGTGCGGCCCGGGAGCCGGGAAGCCCACCAGATCACCCAGTGCCCCGACAAGCTGTTCATCGCCTACGACGCCTGCACCACCACGAAGCTGACCGACGGCTCCCTCCTGATGCTCCTCAAGGGGTACGAGTACCCGAACAGCCGCAGTGGCACGAAGCGGTGGACCGCCGAACTCGTCACGCCGGCGGGCGGGCACGTCGGCGTGCAGGAGTGGAACGCCGCCGCCGAGAAGGACTCGCCCGTCACACGGAAGCAACCGCCGTTCGACCTCGACCGGTTGACGACACTCGTCACCGCGCACGAATGGCGTACGGCCGTCGACGCCCTGCCCCTCGACAAGCGCTCCCCGGCCGGGCCGGACGCGACACCGGCCACCCCCCGCGGCTCGATCCCGGCCACACTCGCCGCACTGGTGCCGGACGGGCTCAAGATCGTCTCCAAGAGCCCGCCGGACGACGACCAGTTCGGGTACCTCGTCCTGGACGACGGCAAGGGCAAGAGCCTGGTGCAGGTCAACGTCCAGCCCGGCATGCAGGACGTCGAGGACCAGCTGTTCGGCTCGGACGCCAAGGTCCTGCCCGACGGCACCAAGGTCGCCACCCGCAAGCAGCGCGGTGAGAAGGGTGTCCCGGGCATCGTCTGGTGGAGCGTGGACACCATCCGGCCCGACGGCCGGCGCGTGGTGATCAGCGCCTTCAACTCCGGGGCCCAGAACACCCCGGCGACCCGCGAGGCACCGGTGCTCACCATGGAGCAGATGGAGGCGATCGCCACCGACCGCGCGTGGCTCACGCTCGGCTGATCTCCGGCGCGGTACCGGGCCCGGGCGGCTGCCGGGGCCCGGTACCGCGGGGATCAGGAGTCGCCGGGGTCAGGAGTCCTCGGCGGGCGGCTCCTCCGCCGCGTCCTCGTTCGCCGTGCCGTCCTCGAAGTACGCGTCCAGGACCGCGTCCAGCTGCTTCTCCCACTCGGCGAAACGCGCCCTGGCCGGGGCGTCGACCTCGATCGGGTACCAGCGGCGGTCGGGGGTGTGGACGGTGACGGTGAACCGCTTGCCGAAGCGGGGGGTCTCCGTCTCGACGGCGCCGATCTCGTCCCAGCGGAACTCGCACTCCTGGTCGTCCAGGGACAGGCGTATGCCCCTGTGGTCGGCGACGATACGGGCCCGGCGGTCAAAGGCCTCGAAGACGGGGCCGTCCGCGGGCGGTTCCGCCTCCGGCTCGGGCTCCTCGGCGGGCTCCGCGTCCCGCGGGGCCTCGTCCTCCGGGCCGTCGCCCTCCGGGGCCTCGTTCTCCGGGGCCGCGTCCTCCACCTCGGGCGGTTCCCCGGCCTCCCGCGGCCGGGCGTCCGCCGGTTCCGCGGGCGCGGGTGCGGTGAGGCCGGGGATGTACGCCGGGTCGAATCCGGCGCCCTTCACGGGCTCGGCCTTCAGGGGCTGGCTGCTCGAACCTATGCGCTGCTCCACAGCGGGCAGTATGGTCGAAGATCCTGTGACGGACACAGCCAGCCCAGGCCCTGCTCCTCCATCGGGGCGGCCTCGGGGTCGGGGCCGACGTGGTCGGCCGGGCCCGCGCCGGGGGTCTTGCCGAAGGTGTGACCGCCGGCGATCAGGGCGACGGTCTCCTCGTC
>NZ_POTZ01000807.1 GCF_003236365.1 Streptomyces sp. NTH33 | reverse complement strand
CCCCGGGCCCCCCGGCTCACCTCCTCCGCGGACGCGCTCACCCTGACCGTTCCGCCGGGCAGCACCACTCCCGGCTACACACTTCGGGTGACGACCGGTCAACTCTCCTTGACGACGAGCCGTTCGGGCGGCACGGTCCTGGCCACCGCCGACGCGAACACCGGCGGCGCCCTGCGCTTCCACACCGCCGGCACCTGGCAGTACGCCACCCGCGTCACCGGCTGGACCTGGAAGAACGGCACCCTGGCCCTCACCGCCGCCACGACGCTGACCGGCGCGACGGTGAGGGCCCGCGTCACCCCGTCCGCCGACCGCTACCTACTCGACTGGCAGGTCGGGGGAGCGACCCCCGAACGCCTCGGACTGGCCTACGACTTGAAGTCCGCCGGCCACTGGTACGGCCATGGGGAGGCACAGACCCCGAAGGGCGGCCCCGCCACCGACCAGCCCTGGCCGCTCGACACCGGCCAGGTCGTCCACGAGGCCTTCGGCCCGGCCTCGTACTACATGATCGACCCCTTCTGGTACACGTCCTCGGCGGCCGGCCTGCGCGTGGACACCGGACACGTGATGAACGTGGCGATCAACCGGGGCGAGGACGGCCTGGGCCGCTTCGACATCGAGTCCGCGGACCCGTACCGGGCGACGGTCTTCGTGGAGTCCACGCCCCTGGAGGTCTACCGCGACTACGTCGGCATCGTGGGCGGACCGGCGAAGACCGACGCGACGTACCGCCATTACGCGGAGCCGGTGTGGAACTCCTGGGCGCAGTTCTACACCCGCGTCGGCCAGGCCGAAATCCTGGACTACGCCCAGGACCTCCACGACCACGGCCTCACCGGCCACACGCTCCAGCTCGACGACAAGTGGGAGTCCGACTACGGGAACCTGACCTTCGACCCGAAGGCCTACCCCGACCCCGGGGCGATGTCCCGCCGCATCCACGACCTGGGCTTCGACTTCGGCCTCTGGGTGACCCTGTGGATCAACCTGGACTCCGACCAGTACGCGTACGCCGCCGACCACGGCTACCTGCTGGCGGACGCCACCGACCCCGGCAGGCCCTGCCGGGTCACGTGGTGGAACGGCGTCGCCGGCATCGTCGACCTCGCCAACCCGGACGCGGCGGCGTGGTACAAGGCCCGGCTCAGGACCCTGATGACCACGTACGGCATCGAGGGCCTGAAGTTCGACACTCGCTTCTTCGACGAGCGGTGCGCCCCGCGCGCGGGCCACGCCCCCACCGACTACCAGCGCCTCGGCGCCCGGCTCGCCGACGAGTTCGACCTCCAGGGCGTCGGCATCCGCGTCCACTGGGACACCACCGCCCACCGGGCCGGATTCGTCACCCGCCAGCTGGACAAGGGCACCGGCTGGGACTCCCTGCGCGCCTCCGTCACCCAGAACCTCGCCATCTCCACGATCGGCTACCCCTTCGTCACCACCGACATGATCGGCGGCTCCAGCGCCCAGCCCGCCCCCACGAAGGAGGTCCTGGTCCGCTGGGCCCAGTCCGCGTCCCTGATGCCGCTGATGTACGCCTCCACGTCCCCCGTGGACACCATCGACGTCACGACCGGCCGGAAGGTGGTCTACGACCAGCAGACCATCACCCTCTACCGCCAGGCCATCGCCCGCCACGCCCGTCTGGCCCCCTACATCTGGGACCAGGTCCAGCACACCCTGAGAACCGGCGACCCGATCATGCGCCCCCTGTTCTTCGACTTCCCGCACGACCAACAGGCGTACACGATCACCGACGAGTGGATGCTGGGCCCCGCGGTCCTGGCGGCCCCGCAACTGACGAACGCACC
>NZ_POTZ01000806.1 GCF_003236365.1 Streptomyces sp. NTH33 | reverse complement strand
GCACCCGCCCGCTGCGACGACCCCGCCCACTGCGACGACCGCGCCCGCCGCGCCCGGCGAGGGCACCGCCCCGGCCGGCACGACGCGCTGGGCCGGTACCAAGCAGTTCATGCAGATACGCGAGGGCTGGATCAGCGGCGGACGGACCTACCTGTCAGTGCGGACGGCCCGGAAGATGGCCGCCACGGGCCCGCACGAGGCGTGGTTGATCATCCCCGGTGAAGGGCCCTACACCACGGTGCTCATGGCCACAGACGCCCGGGTGCTGCTATCGGTCCCGCTGGGCGACAACTCCGCCCCCTACCCCTATTCCCAGGCCGAGTTCGTCAACCGGCTGATGACCGAGCCGAGCTCCTCCCGCTCGAGGCTGGGATACGACCTCAGCTTCGACGGGAAGGGCCGGGTGACCAGGTTGCAGTCGCTGTACACCTCCTAAAAGGTGGCGCGGACAGGGATGCGGTCATGGTCGGCGGTTCGGGCGCTCGTCCCAGCGGTGAGTCGTCCATGCCCGCCGGATCAGGCTGCGCACGGTGATGACCGTGTCGGCGAGGTCGAAGAAGGCGTCGACGACGCTGGCGCGCCGCTCGTAGCAGCGGGCGAGCCGGTGGAAGGCGTTCTGCCAGGCGTGGGTGCGCTCCACGTGCCAGCGCCGACTGGCCTGGATGGGCGCCTTCTCGCCCTTGTGCGCGATGCGGCCGCGCAGGCCGCGTTCGTGGAGCAGGGTGCGGGTGGTGCCGGAGTCGTAGCCGGTGTCCAGGTGGACGGTGACGTCGCCGGGCAGCGGGCCCAGGTCGTCCAGACGGTCCGGGGTCGGGGCGAGCAGTGGGGAGTCGTGGTGGTTGGCGCCGGCCAGGACGCGGCCCGGGGGAATGCCGTATCAGGGGCGTCCGGGTCCAGGCCGGTGAGATCGGCGCCGGGCACCACACGAGTGATCGCCTCCTCGACGACGGTCCGGGCTTCGGTCTCGTCCATCACAGGTTCTCCGGTTTCTGGAGCAGGCGGTCGACGGCGTTCAGGAAGCGTGCTCCCACAGCGCCGTCGCTGGCTCGGTGATCGGCGGACAGGGTGGCCGTCACGACAGGGCGCACCCCGAGCATGCCGTGGTCCGCCCAGGGGCGCTCGAGCACGGCCCCGAAACCGACCAGGGCGCCCTGAGGCGGGTAGATGACGCCGTAGACGGCCTCGACGCCCTGGTCCCCGAGGCTGCTGACGGTGAGGGTGCCCCCGGCGATCACCTCGCCGCGCGTGACCGTGTCGCCGGGGGAGACGAGCCACTCCTGGAGGGTGCCCGCCTCCATGTCCGCGCCCAGCGACGGCATGGTGAACTCACCCACGGTGCCCCATCGCCTCCCGGGCCGCGGCGGCGATGCCCTCCGCCTGGGGCAGCGCGGCCTCCTCCAGGTGCCGGGCGTAGGGGATCGGCACCTCGGCACTGCACACCCTCCCGACCGGTGCGTCGAGTTCGTAGAAGGCCTGCTCGGTGATCCGGGCGGAGACCTCGGCGGCGAGGCTCCCGGTGCGCCAGCCCTCGTCGACGACGACGGCACGGTGCGTCCTGGCCACCGAGGCCATGATCGTGGCGTCGTCGAGGGGGCGGAGGCTGCGCAGGTCCACGACCTCGGCGCTGATGCCCTCCTCGGCGAGGAGGTCCGCCGCCGAGAGGACCTTGGGCAGCGACCCCCCGTACGTCAGAAGGGTGACGTCGTCGCCCGATCGGCGGACGGCGGCCGACGAGATGTCCGGGGGGCCTTCGGGCGCGGTGAGTTCGCCGGAGACGTTGTACAGGGAGCCGTGTTCGAAGATGATCACGGGGTCGGGGTCGGGG
>NZ_POTZ01000805.1 GCF_003236365.1 Streptomyces sp. NTH33 | reverse complement strand
CCGCGACGCCCGCAGAGGAGTCCACGACATCAACCTCGACGCAGTGGCGATCCGGCAAGTCGGGATACCAGACACCACACCGACTCTGCAGTCAACCCCCGAAGAACTTCCGAGGGCGACCACTTAGGACCGGGGACGAACCGGAAGTCGATCTCGTCGTCGGTCTCGGGCGGGGTCCAGTCGACCTTGCCGAGGGACAGGGCCGTCAGCAACTCCCTCTCTACCGCGTACCGAAGACAGTTGCTGAAGACCGTCCGCTTGCGGTTCACCGTGTTCTCGGCAGCGGCCGTACCGTCCTGCTTCAGCTTCAGCGCGTCGAGCGCCGTACGCAGCACCGAGGGCGTGTTGAGGTCGGTGATGTCCACGGACTTCCGGCCGATCCAGTCCAACGCGGCCACGATGTCGGCAGGCGGCTCTTCGACGTCGAGACGCGGCCTCAGCGTGCCGTCGTTGCCGAGAACGAACCGGTAGCCCCACGAGTAGAGAGCGATGCGGAGGACCTTCGGAGCCGGAGCCCCACGGTTGTCCTTGACCAACTTCGGCGTGATGGTGGCCAGCGTGTCAGCGATGCTTGCGCGGTGCTTGGCCGATGCACCGGGCCACTTCATCTCCGCATAGGCGCGTGTGTGGGCGTACCACGTGGTGGAGTTGAGCGCCTGCATCTCCGAGGCGGGCAGGCCGGTTTCCGTGTCGAACTGCTCGCGGTTGCGCAGAGCGGCCAGCAGCTCCGAGCGCCGACCGTCGGCCTGAGCCTTGATCTTGTAGCTCTTGGAGAAGGGGCGGGGGCCGACCCGCCAGCGGAGCTGATAGGCCGCCACGCGGTTGGGCCGCTTGCGGATGCCCCAGATCTGCACGTCGTAGGTCAGCACGCTTCCTGCACCTCGCAGGAGTCGAACCAGGCGTCGAGGTCGGCCCGGCGTATGCGGATCTGACCGTTGGGGAGCTTCAGGTGCCTGGGGGCCTGGCCCCGAGCGCGCATGCGGTAGAAGGCGGCGCGGGATACCCCGATCTCAGCCAGCGCTTCCTCCAGCTTCAGTGTCTGCCTGTTGACCTTGGTCGGAGTGGTCACAGCCAGGGATCTCCTTCGGACTTGATGCGTTGGGCGTGGGCGATGTCGTGGCGGACCTGGGCGGCGAGGAGTTCTTCGCCGGGGCGGTAGCCGCTGGCGAGGTAGGTCCAGGAGGAGGCGGTGACGAGGGTGGTCTCGTCGGTGGCGGGGAGGCCGGCGCGGGCGTGAGCGGCTTCGGCCTGGGCGAGGCGCCAGGCGCGGCGTACGTCGCGGAGTGCGCCGAGGGTGGTGGAGTAGGCGCGGGATTTGGTGGAGAAGTGGCCGCGGAAGCCGAGCATGTGAGCCCACTTCCAGAGCTTGAGGTGGGCGAATTCCGGCAGGTGGCCGAGGGCCCAGGCGGTGCAGATCATCTGGCGTACGTGCTGTTGTACGGGCAGGGCCTTGATGGGTTCGGCCTGTCCGGTCCCGTCGCAGTCGGCGCACCGGTCGTGGAAGCCATCGGGGCCGCGTACGTAGCCGCGTCCGGCGCAGGGGCGGCACATCAGGGTGCGGTCCACGGTGCCCGCGCCTTCGGCGTTCTTGGTGGCGTACTTGGCGACGTATCCGGCGACCTTGGCATCGGTGTACTCGGCAACCCTGGCGTCGGTGAGTTCGCCGTCGTCCAGGGCGGTGATGGGGTCCACCTTGTACCGGCGGCCCCAGGCGATGACGCGTTCGCCGATGGCGTCGGACTCGATCGTGAGCCGGGCACGCTCGACCGCCAGGCCCACGGCGGCGCTCAGAGCGTCGAAGGTGGCCCAGGGCGGGGGCGGGGTGGTG
>NZ_POTZ01000804.1 GCF_003236365.1 Streptomyces sp. NTH33 | reverse complement strand
GCGCCAGCACCCGCCAGTACCCCGCCCGGAAGGCCTCCGCCACCGTCCGGCCCTCCAACCGCGCATGCCCGCCCACGTCCACGGACGCGAACAGCAGCACCCGCCGCTCCACGGGGATCGCCCCCAGGACCTGCCGCCCGAACATCGCCCCGGCGAACGAGGGCGCCGCCAGGTGCGACACGCTCCGGCTGCGCGTCAGCGCCCGCGGGTGCGCCGCCCGCAGCGTGCGGTACACCGCGGTCGCGAAGTCGTCGTCGTACAGCCGCAGCATCGCCCGCAGATCGGGCCGTACGGACCGCGCGTACAGCACGGCCTCCAAATTCGTCGTGTCCGCGCTGGTCACCGCGAGCAGTGAGTGCGCGCGGTGGATCTTCGCGGCCTCCAGCACACCCTCCTGCGTGACGTCCCCCAGCACCACCGGCACCCGCAGCCGCCGTGCCGTCGCGATCCCGCGCGCCTCGGGGTCGGACTCCACGCACACCACCGGGATCCGCAGCTCCCGCAGCCGCGTCAGTACCCGCGTGCCGATCTTCCCCAGCCCCAGCAGCACGACATGCCCGCCCAGCCCGCGCGGCGGCTTGCGCAGCGCGGCGGCCGACCGGAACGTGCCCAGCGCCTCCAGCGCCGCCGCCAGCAGCACCGGCAGCAGCAACAGCCCCACCAGCCCGGACAGCAGCTGCAGCACCTGCCGCCCGACCGGCTCGCCCAGCGCGGGGTCGTCGATGGCGAACAGGTCGAGCAGCGTCAGGTACAGGGCACCCAGCGGATGCACCTCCGTCACCACCCACAGCGCCACCGCGAGCGCGAACACGCACGCCACCAGCCCCGCCGCCGTCCACCGCAGCCGCCGCGAGAACAGCGACGCCAGCGGCGGTACGGCGGCCGCGACCGCGCGGGCGGCGGACAGCGGCGGACCGGCGGCGTACGACACCTGCTCCAGCACCACGGTCCCGCGCCCCGTGGCGGCCCGTACCGCCGCCTCGTCCGGCAGCAGCTGCGGCCCCTGCTCCCCGCTCTCCTCGGAGCCGTCCGCGCCGGCCGGGTCGCTGCTCGTCGCGGACAGCAGTGCCAGGGTGCACAGCCCGGGGTCGGCGACCCGGCCCGGCGCGGGTGGCTGCCGTTCCACCGCGCGCAGCAGCAGCCGGTCGGTCTGGACGACCTTGCTGGTGCCGGCGACGGCGCTGGCGACCAGGGCGGGCGCGGCCGTGTCCGCGTCGGACAGCACGGTCGTGGACGCGTCCGGGTCCAGTGCGCCCCCGCCCGGTACCGCCTCACCGTCCCCGGTCGCCAGCGCGGCGGCCTGGTCGAGGAGTCCCTCGATGTGCTGGCCCAGCCGCCGGTTGTACAGGCGCAGGACGAGCCGCAGCCGCGGGTTGAGGCGGCGGGCGGTGAGGGCGGCGCGGATGTTGGTCTCGTCGTCCTCGTACACCAGGGCCAGTGCCGCCGCCCGCTCCACACCGGCGTCCGCGAGGACGGCCTCGGTCAGTTCGGCGGCCTCCAGCTCCCGGTCGGCGCCGCCCGGTTGACCTGCCCCACCGCCGGTGCCGTTGCCGCCCGTCCGGTTCACCGCCGCACTCATCATCCGGTCCAGCAGTGCCGACGCGGTACGGGCCCGGCCCACCACCGGTGGCCGTGCCGTGCGCTCGGACGGCGGCACGACCAGCGTCACCTGCTCGCCGTACACCCCCCGCAGCTCGGCGGCCAGACGGTGCGCGAGCCCGTCGTCCCCGCACACCACCATGTGCGCGCCCGCGACCCCCGGTGCGCCACCCTGATACGGAACGCTCCCCACGAGGGAGAAGACTGCCCTACCGGGACGGGTGGTTCCACGCACCCCCCACCACC
>NZ_POTZ01000803.1 GCF_003236365.1 Streptomyces sp. NTH33 | reverse complement strand
GACCTGGACGCGGCCCGCGCCGCCATCGCCAAGACGACCGTTTCCCCCGAGATCACGGCCTACGTCGTCGACATCTGCCGGGCGACCCGCGAATCCCCCTCCCTCACCCTCGGCGTCTCCCCGCGCGGTGCGACGGCCCTGCTGTCGACGGCCCGCGCCTGGGCCTGGCTGACCGGCCGCGACTACGTCACCCCCGACGACGTCAAGGCACTCGCCCTGCCCACCCTGCGCCACCGCGTGCAACTCCGCCCGGAGGCCGAGATGGAAGGCGTGACCGCCGACTCGGTGATCAACGCGATCCTCTCCCACGTCCCGGCCCCCCGCTGATGGCCCTCACCGGACGCGCCGCGCTCCTCGCGGCCCTCGGCTCCCTCCCCGTCGGCATCTGGGACGCCGGCTGGACAGGCATCCTCGCCGTGAACGCCCCGCTGGCCATCGCCTGCGCCTGCGACTACGCCCTCGCCGCGCCGGTACGACGCCTCGGCCTGACGCGCTCCGGCGACACCTCCGTACGCCTGGGCGAGAACGCCGATGTCACTCTCACGATCACCAACCCCTCCCGGCGCCCGCTCCGCGCCCAGCTGCGCGACGCCTGGCCGCCCAGCAGCTGGCAGCCCGGCACGGAGGTGGGGGCCTCCCGCCACCATCTGACCGTGCCGCCCGGCGAACGCCGCCGCGTCACCACCCGGCTGCGCCCCACCCGCCGCGGCGACCGCCAGGCCGACCGCGTCACGATCCGTTCCTACGGCCCCCTCCGGCTCTTCTCACGCCAGGGCACCCACAAGGTCCCCTGGACGCTGCGCGTGCTGCCTCCGTTCACCAGCCGCAAGCATCTGCCCTCCAAGCTCGCCCGGCTCCGGGAACTCGACGGCCGCACCAGCGTGCTCACCCGCGGAGAAGGAACAGAATTCGACAGCCTGCGCGAGTACGTCCCCGGCGACGACACCCGCTCCATCGACTGGCGTGCCACGGCTCGTCAGTCCGCGGTCGCCGTACGCACCTGGCGCCCCGAACGCGATCGGCACATCCTGCTGGTCCTCGACACCGGCCGTACCTCTGCGGGCCGTGTGGGCGACGCCCCGCGCCTGGACGCCGCCATGGACGCGGCTCTGCTCCTCGCGGCCCTCGCCTCCCGCGCCGGGGACCGTGTCGACCTGCTCGCCTACGACCGTCGCGTCCGCGCTCTCGTCCAGAGCCGCGCGGCAGGCGATCTCCTGCCCTCCCTGGTCAACGCCATGGCGACGCTGGAACCCGAACTCCTCGAAACGGACGCCCGGGGTCTTACCGCCATGGCCCTGCGCACGGCTCCGCGCCGTTCGCTGATTGTGCTGCTGACCACTCTGGATGCGGCGCCCGTCGAGGAGGGTCTGCTGCCCGTGCTCCCCCAGCTCACCCAGCGCCATACGGTGCTGGTGGCCTCGGTGGCGGATCCGCACATCGCACGAATGTCCGCGTCCCGCGGAAACGCCGAGGCTGTGTACGAGGCCGCCGCGGCGGCCCAGGCGCAGGCCGAACGCCGGCGCACAGCAGAGCAGCTCCGCCGCCACGGCGTCACGGTCGTCGACGCGACGCCGGAGGACCTGGCGCCGGCGCTGGCGGACGCCTATCTGGCGTTGAAGGCAGCAGGACGTCTTTGAAATGGAAATGGGGGGGCGCAAGCCCCCCAGGACCAAAAACGCAGAAAACCCCGCACCGTGAGGTGCGGGGTTTTCTTCAATATCTGTTCGGCGGTGTCCTACTCTCCCACAGGGTCCCCCCTGCAGTACCATCGGCGCGGTGAGGCTTAGCTTCCGGGTTCGGAATGTGACCGGGCGTTTCCCTCACGCTATGACCACCGAAACCCTAATG
>NZ_POTZ01000802.1 GCF_003236365.1 Streptomyces sp. NTH33 | reverse complement strand
CGGCTACCCGCAGGCACCCCAGGGACAGTCCGCCCCGCAGCCGCCCCAGGGCTACGGGTACCCCGGTCAGCAGCCGAACCCGTACGCCCAGCCGTACGCCCCGCAGCCGGGCCCGTACGGCGCCCCGCAGCCCGGTTACGGCCAGCCCGGCCAGCCCGGCCAGCCCGGTTACGGCCAGCCCGGCCAGCCCGGTTACGGCCAGCCCGGCCAGCCGCCGACCATGCCGATACAGCCCCAGGCCGGACAGCCGGGCGGCGGCCGCAAGGTCAACGCCCAGTTGGCGATCATCGTCTCGGCCGTCGTCGCGATCGCGCTGATCATCGGCACCGGCATCTGGTACGCGAAGTCGTCCGGCGGTGACGGCAAGCAGGACACCGCGAGCGCCGACGGCGGTACCGGCGCCAAGGACGGCGGCACCACGGCCGGAGGCAAGGAGAAGGTGCCCTCCGACCCCGCCGCCAAGGTCCTCTACCAGGTGCCGACGCCAAAGTTGACCGACACGGTCTCCGCCCCCGGCTCCTGGCTCACCGACAAGGTGTACGCCAAGACCGGTGTCGCCGAGATCGTCGGCTACGACCCCGCCAAGGGCACCAAGCTGTGGACCGTGAAGCTGCCCGGCCCGGTGTGCCAGGTCAGCCGCCACATCACCGCGGACGGCAGGACGGCGATCCTCCACGAGCCCGCCATGCCGACCAAGGCCGAGCCCTCCCACGGCTGCAGCCGGATCGCGGCGATCGACCTCGACGCCGGCAGGAAGCTGTGGACGCAGACGGTCAAGTCCGGTGACCAGATCACCAACCTGGACAACGTCACCGTCAGCGCCGGCACGGTCGCCGTGGGCAGCCTCAGGGGCGGCGCCGCCTTCGACATCGCCGACGGCAAGGCCCTGTGGCTCCCGAAGCCGGACGACACCTGCTACGACGCCGGCTACGGCGGCGGCGAGAAGCTGGTCGCGGTGCGCAAGTGCGGCTCGTACGACCAGCGTCAGCTGCACATCCAGACCATCGACCCGAAGTCCGGGAAGGTGATCTCCGAGTACAAGATGGCACGGGGCATCGAGTACGCGGCGATCGTCTCGACCGCCCCGCTCGTCGTGGGCGCCGAAGTCGGCGACTCCCGAGGCATCTCGGACTTCTTCTCCGTCGACGAGACCGGCAGGATGCGCGCCCACATCACGGCGCCCCGCGACCAGTACACGTTCCGCTGCGACCGCATCAGCGCGATCGAGGACTGCAAGAGCCTCGCGGTCGGCAACGACCGGCTGTACCTGGCCACCGAGAGGCACGACGGCACCGGCGAGTTCACCAAGACCAACGAGATCATCGCCTTCGACCTCGGCACCGGCAAGCAGACCGGCCAGCGCGCGGACGCGGGCGACGGCTACCAGCTCTACCCGCTGCGCATGGACGGCGGGAACGTCATCGCCTACAAGACCCCGCCCTACGACAAGGGCGGCCAGGTCGTGAGCATCGACGGCAGCGGCTTCAAGGAGACCAAGCTGCTGGAGAACCCCTCCAGCCAGAACGTGCGGAACGTGGAGAGGACCATGTCCCCGGACTACTCGGAGATCCTCTACTCCCAGGGACGCCTCTACTTGGCGGACACCTACGCCCGTAAGTCGTCCTCGGCGGTCTTCGGCAAGCAGTACCTGGTGATGGTCCTCGGCACGAGCGGCTGACGGCCGCCCCCATGACCCCCATGACCCCCGATTGATCACCGATGGACAGGAATCCCAAAAAGTCCGCCGATCCGGGGCACTTCTCGCCGGTAGGGGCAGCGCGACGTCGAACAAGCGTGTAGCTTCCGGGGGCATGAAGGGCGGGTGTGCCGGGGGGCCACTGCCCGTGGG
>NZ_POTZ01000801.1 GCF_003236365.1 Streptomyces sp. NTH33 | reverse complement strand
GGCTCGTAGGGGTCGAAGACCTCAGAGTAGATGTCGACCGGGTCCAGCAGGCGGGCCAGGTTCTCGCGGAGGGCGTCCACGTCCTGCTCCGGGCCGGGGTCGGGCTCGTACCGCTCCTCGGGCACGATGTCCTCGTGCGCGCCGAGGCGGCCGCCGGCCAGCATCAGCTGGGAGACCTCCAGCAGGAGGAAGGGCACCGCCGAGTCCGGCTCGTCGCCCTTGGCGACCTCGGTGACGGCGACCAGGAAGCTCTCGATCTGGTCGGCGATCTGGACCGCGAAGTCGTCCGGGTTCTGACCGACGGCGTGCAGCGTGGCATCAGACATCTAGCAGTCGTCTCCCCTC
This sequence comes from Streptomyces sp. NTH33, assembly GCF_003236365.1. GTDB lineage: Bacteria > Actinomycetota > Actinomycetes > Streptomycetales > Streptomycetaceae > Streptomyces. The sequence goes on along the minus strand of NZ_POTZ01000801.1, from coordinate 1,512 downwards.
GAAGGCGCGGCCGAGGGTGACCTCGTCCGCGTATTCCAGATCGCCACCCACCGGAAGGCCGCTGGCCAGGCGGGTGACCTTCAGGCCCATGGGCTTGATCATGCGGGCGAGGTACGTCGCCGTCGCCTCGCCCTCGAGATTCGGGTCCGTGGCCAGGATCAGCTCCGTGACCGTGCCGTCCGCGAGGCGGGCCAGCAGCTCCCGGATGCGCAGGTCGTCCGGGCCCACGCCCTCGATGGGGCTGATCGCCCCGCCGAGCACGTGGTAGCGGCCACGGAACTCACGCGTGCGCTCGATGGCGACGACGTCCTTCGGCTCCTCCACCACGCAGATCACCGAGGTGTCGCGGCGGGCGTCGCGGCAGATCCCGCACAGCTCCTCCTGCGCGACGTTGCCGCAGGTCGCGCAGAAGCGGACCTTCGCCTTCACCTCGAGCAGGGCCTGGGCGAGGCGCCGTACGTCCGCCGGTTCGGCCTGCAGGATGTGGAAGGCGATCCGCTGCGCGCTCTTGGGACCGACGCCGGGCAGCCGCCCGAGCTCGTCGATGAGGTCCTGGACCACGCCTTCGTACAACGGACTGCCGTCCTTCCTGACTCGCTTCGGTACGTACGGTAGTTGTCCGGCGCCCTTCTTAGAAGGGCAGGCCCGGGATGCCGCTGCCGCCGCCCAGGCCCTGGGCGAGCGGACCGAGCTTCTGCTGCTGGAGCGTCTGGGCGTTGTCGTTGGCCGCCTGGACGGCCGCGACGATCAGGTCGGCGAGGGTCTCCGTGTCCTCGGGGTCGACCGCCTTCGGGTCGATTTTCAGCGCGCGCAGCTCGCCGGCGCCGGTGACGGTGGCCCTGACCAGGCCGCCGCCCGCCTGCCCGTCGACCTCGGTCCGCGCCAGTTCCTCCTGCGCCCGCTGCAGGTCCTGCTGCATCTTCTGGGCCTGCTGGAGCAGCTGCTGCATGTTGGGCTGGCCACCACCGGGAATCACGATCAGCTCCTGCTTTCGTACGACTGTCCGCCGGGCGGGGACCGACTCCGGTTTCCCGCTGGCACGAGCCTACGTGGTCCGGGCAGCCAGCGCCCCGCCACTCTTTCGGGTGACTCTCGGATGAGCCCTATACCTGATCAACGCCTCCTTCCGAGCGGAAAGGCCGCGCTTTTCGCCTCTTCGCCACCCGTTGGGGGGTAGGAAGGGTCCGGCGTGTCAGCCAGCGTCACGGACCGTGATCAGTAGGGAGTGCCGGGTGGGTCAGCCGGAGATGCAGCCCGAGCGTCCGCCTCAGGACGGACGGGACGACGGCGCGGCCGGGCTGCGGCCGGGCGACCTGACCGGGCGGCCCTTTCCGCTCGGAGACTGGGGCGAGCCGGCGCAGCGGCTGGACGAGCTGTACCGGTGGGTGGAGCGGGGCGGGTTTGGCGGGCGCCGCCACTCGTGCGCCGTGCCGGTCGGATTCCGGCGCGAGCGCCAGGATGTCGACCACGCGCCGGGCGGACACGAGGCCGCGGGGGAGGTCGTCCGCGCCC
>NZ_POTZ01000800.1 GCF_003236365.1 Streptomyces sp. NTH33 | reverse complement strand
CACGCCCTGCCCCCTCAGCTCCGACTGCCGCCTGCGCGGCGCCCTGCGCCGGGCCCAGGAGGCCTTCTACGCCACGCTCGGCCCCCTCACGGTCGCCGACATGGTCGCGGCCCCGACGGGCCCGCTGGAGATCGTGCTGGTCCTGGAGGGCGCCGCGCGGGGCGTGCCGTCCGTGCCCGGTGTACGGGTCGAGGAGGCCGCCGGCAGCGGCGACGACCACATCGTCCGGCTGGCTGCCGCCGCGGTGGACCGGGTCCGGGTGGTCGTCACCGCCGACCGCGAACTGCGCCACCGGGTCACCGCGGCGGGCGCCGGCACGGTGGGACCACGCGCGGTGTACGGCCCCGGCTCCGGCCAAGGGACTGGTCCCGGCGCAAGTTCCGGTCCCAGCGCGAGTTCCGGTCCCGGCGCAGGTCCCGGTTCCGGCGGCCGGGACGCCTCCGGCCAGGGAAAGTGATCACGGGCCGGATCCGGACCGGGGTAAGGCCCGGGCTGGGCCCGGGGCCGGCCCAGGTCGGCCCAAGTCGGCTCAGGGCCCGATCCGGGCCCCGGTCCAAGGTCCGACCCAGGAACCTGTCCGGGAACGGCCCGGGGCCCGGCCCGGAAACAGGCCAGACTTCGGCCCGGAAACAGCCCGGGGTCCGACCCAGGGTCGGCGCGGATCCGATCCGGAAACAGGCCAGGGCCCGGGGCAGGGTCAGCGCGGATCCGGTCCGGAAACAGCCCAGGGCCCGGGGCAGGGTCGGCGCGGATCCGGCCCCGGGCCGGTCGCCAGGGCGGTCCGCGGTGTGGCGGGCTCGCAGCCGGTCTCGCGCGTCAGTTCAGCGCGGCCTGGTACAGCGACACACAGGCGCTGGCGACCAGCACCCCCAGGACGATCTTCTTGAAGCGCGCCGAATCCGTACGGGCGAAGACGCGGTCCCCGCACCACCAGCCCACCAGCAGACCGGGGAGCCCCACGCCGACCAGCAGCAGACCGTCCACGGTCAGCCGGCCGACGGCGAGGAAGCCCGCGAGGGCCAGGGCATCCTGGACGCAGAACGTGGCCTGGAGCGTCGCCCGGAACTCCCGGGGTGCCAGTCCCATGGCCTGGAAGGCGGCGACCAGCGGCGGCCCGTTCATACCGGTCGAGGTCAGCAGCGCCCCGCTGGCGACACCCGAGACGACGGTGGGGCCCGCACCGCGCCGGAAGGTCATGCCGCGGCCGATCAGGAACGCGAACACCAGCACCACGCAGGCGATGAGGACCGACAGCGAAGGGGCGCTGAGCACCGTCATCGCGAGCAGCCCGAGGGGCATGCCCACGAGTCCCGCTCCGCTCACCAGGCCCGCGATGCGCACATTGACGTGGTCCCTCTGGTGGACGCAGACCGCCAGCGAGAGCACTCCGCCCAGCGCGGTGACCACGACGATGGCGTTCTGGGGACTGGTCAGCAGGGTCAGCAGCGGCACGGCCACCAGCGCGAACCCGAAGCCGCTCAGCGCCTGCGCGAACGACGCCAGTGCGATGATCAGCGCGACCTCGGTGATCAGGGTCGTCACGTGCATCCTCCCCGGCCCGCTGTCGCCGTGGGGGCCCGTCCGTCCTCGTACCTCTTTCGCACACTACCGGCCGGGCGAACGCCGACCGCCCAAGGGGTGCCCCGCGAACCACCGCAGCCTCTAGCCCTGCCCCTGCCCCTGGCCCTGGCCCTGGGGCTGGGTCCGGGCCCTGTCCTGGGCGAGCCTGCTGTGTGTGCGGCCGTAGAAGAAGTAGACGCCGAAGCCGATGACCATCCAGATGGCGAAGCGGAGCCAGGTCTCGGCGGGCAGGTTGACCATCAGCCAGAAGGAGGCGCAGACGGAGAGGACCGGGGTGACGGGG
>NZ_POTZ01000007.1 GCF_003236365.1 Streptomyces sp. NTH33 | reverse complement strand
ATCTGATGACGCAGGGCCAGGATCTCGACATCCTTCTCCCGGTCGCTCATCGGCAGCAGTCGCAGCATCGCGAAGGCGTTCGTCATACCCAGGTACACCAGTCTCAACAGCACGGCCGATCATCATGCCGCCTCCACCGTCCCCCGAGCGAGAGCACCGACGCGGGTGACCACGGTCGGCGCCGAAACCCACTCCCACCTGCATGGATGAGGTTATCGGCAGGGGCAGGCCGCAAACGCTGGACTATGCGCTGGTTGAGCCGACACGGAGCGCGGCGCCGGTGCTGCCACCGGTCCGTTTCTCCGGGCCGCTCGCCGAACCCGGCTACGCCTCTCGACGTACCGGGCTCTCCACGACCTCTGCTCACCGAAGACCGTACAGTCCCTCAGCCGGGCAGCGTTCTCCACCTCAGCTGGTTGATCTTCGGTGGCACCAGGCTGGCCGCAACCTTCCGGCGTCGCCGGCGTCTGTCGGCCGGGGCTACGGCTGGATGGCGTAGGCCTCGATCTCGGGCCGCACTGTCACCCACTGGGTCTCGGTGAAGGCCTCGATGTTCGCGCCCGGACCGCCGAAGCGGACACCGTTTCCCGATGCGCCGACGCCGCCGAACGGTGCGTTCGCCTCGTCGTTGACCGTCTGCTCGTTGATGTGTACCTTGCCGCTGTCAATACGGTCCGCGATCGAGAGCGCGGTGCCTACATCACCGAGCAGGCCGACCGACAGGCCGTACTTCGAGGAGTTCACCAGGTCCACCGCCTCGTCGAGGGTGCGGTACGGCACCACCGGCGCGACCGGGCCGAAGATCTCCTCCCGCCACGCACGCATCGAGGTCGACACCGCGCCGAGTACGGTCGGCCGGACGAAACGCCCGGTCACGTCGCCGCCGGCGAGAACCCTGGCGCCGTCCCGAACCGCATCGGCGACGATCGACCGGATCTGGGCTGTCTGGGTGTCGTCGATGATCGCGCCGAGCTGGACCTCCTCGCGGTAGGGATCTCCCACCGTGAGCGACGTCGCGATCCGGGCGAGCTCCGTCACGTAGGCGTCGTACTGCGACTCGTGCACCAGATGGCGGCCGGCCGTCTGACAGATCTGGCCCTGGTGGAGGAACGAGGCGTACGCGCCTGCTGCGGCCGCCCGCTCGATGTCGGCGCCGGGCAGGACCAGGATCGCGTTGTTGCCGCCGAGTTCGAGATGAGCCCGCTTCAGCAGCCGGGCGGCGGCCTCTCCCACCCGGCGTCCGGCCGCCGTCGAGCCGGTGAAGGAGACGACTCGGACCTCGGGAGCCTCGACGACGGCCGCGCCGACCTCCGCGCCGCCGGGAAGGAACTGCAGAACGCCGGCCGGCAGCCCCGCCTCCTCGAAGACGCGCTGCAGGACGACCCCGCCGCACACCGAAGTACGGGGATCTGGCTTGAGCAGCACTGCGTTGCCGAGTGCGAGCGCGGGCGCCACGGACCGGATGGCCAGCGTCAACGGGTAGTTGAACGGCGAGATAACCGCGACCACACCGGCCGGCACCCGTCGCGCGAGAGACCACCGCTCCTTGTTGCTCGGCAGCACCTGACCGTGGGGGTGACTCGGCAGCGCCGCTGCCTCCCGGCATTCCGCGACGGCGGCCAGTATCTCGCTTCGTGCCTTCGTCCAGGATCCGCCGGACTCACGCACGATCCACGGGGTGATCTTTTCGGTCTCCCGCTCGAACACGTCGGCCGCTGCCCGGAGGACCGACGACCGCGTCGCCGGCGGCAGCGCCGCCCAGGAGCGCTGCGCCGACCGCGCCCCGGTGGCCGCCGCCGCGACCTGGTCGACGGACGCGGTGCCCAGTGTTCCGAGTTGATCGCCGGTCGTGGCCTCGCGAGCGGCGAGGGCGGCACCCTCGCCGGGTTTCCACCCGTCCACACCGATCCGGCCAGTCCACATCTCGGGGTCGAGCAGGTCCACCGTTCCTCCTACCGGTTCTTCCATTGGGGCGCGCGCTTCTCCAGGAATGCGCGGACGCCCTCCGCGCGGTCCTCGCTCGTGTACGGATTCGGGCCGGCGTTCAGCCGCAGGGCCGACGGCATCGGAAGCCCCCAGCTCTTGGTCGCCATCTCCTTGTAACGCCGCAGGGACACCGGGGAGTTGGCGACGATCTCCTGGACATACGCCTCGACGGCGTCGGTGAACGTCTCACGCGGCACGACCCGGTTGATCAGCCCAAGGTCCCGCGCCTCCTCCACCGGAATCGTGCGGGCCGTGTACAGCAGGTCCATCGCCACGGCACGCGGGACAAGCCGGGGCAGTACGACCGAGCCGAAGTTGGCGCCCATGCCCCGCCGGGCCTCGGTCAGCCCGATGGTGGCTCCCTCCACGGCGATCCGCACGTCGGAGGCGAGCACGATCTCGCACCCTCCGGCGATCGCATGGCCGTTGACGGCGGCGATCACGGGTTTGTAGGTCTCGAGCATCACCTCCAGAAGGGCTCGGTAGGTGCCGGTCATCGGCGTGTGGACCTGGCGGCCCGCACGCGCGATGTCGTCCATCTCCTTCATGTCGCCGCCGGCGCAGAACGCCTTGTCGCCGGTGCCGGTGATGACGACCGCCCACACGTCAGGGTCCTCCCCCGCTTCGACGAACGCCTCGGTGAGCAGCCGTACCGTGTTCCGGCTCATCGCGTTACGGCGGTGCGGCCGGTTGATCGTGATCCGGGCGACCCGGTCGCGCACCTCGTAGAGGACCTCGTTCTCCTCGGCCGGTGTGAGTCCGTCGGTCATGGCCGGTCTCCTTCCCGCGCGGCCTGGATGACACCGGCCTCGATCAGCGCGTCGATCTCTTCAGTGGCAAGGCCGAGCGAACCGAGCACGTCCCCGGTGTCGGCGCCCAGCTCGGGTGCGTGGCTGCGGTGTGCGAGGTACTCGCCGTCGAACGTGATGGGAGTGTTCACCACCGTCATGTTCCGCAGTGCCGGGTGTTCGACGGCCATGACCTGGCCCAGGGCCTGGACCTGAGGATCCGTGAGTACCTGGTCGAGCGTGTGCACCGCGGAGTGCGGCACACCGGCCACCTCGAGCCGCTTCACCAGCTCGTCCGTCGTGAACCGCGAGGTCGCGGCGCCCAGCCGCTCGTTGACCAGGCGCCGGTTCTTCACCCGGGCCAGGTTGTCCTCGAAGTCTGGCTCGCCGACGAGTTCCGTCGCCTCGATGGCGTCGAGGAGCCGGTGGAAGGTGTCGTTGTTGCCCGCCGACAGGAAGATGTAGCCGTCCGACGTCGGGAATGCCCCGTTGGGTACGTTTCCCCTGAAGCCCGAGCCCAGGCGCTCCGGCACCGGCTCACCGGCCGCCACGCCCATCAGCGGGGCCGCTACCCAGGCGAGTGCGGACTGCAGCAGTGACACCTCGATGTGCACGCCCTCCCCGGTCCGCTCCCGGCGGCGCAGCGCCTCGAACACGCCGAGCGCCAGCCACATGCCCGTGCTCATGTCCATCATCGACAACGGCACACGGGCCGGCGGTCCGTCGTCGGAGCCGGTCATCGCCACGACGCCGGAGTAGGCCTGCAGCATCGCGTCGTAGGCCGGCTGCAGGTGGCGCGGTCCGGTCCGGCCGTAGCCGGTCATCTCGACGTAGATCAGCCGCGGGTTGAGCTCGTGGAGCCAGTCCCAGTCGAACCCGGCGGCGGCGAGGGCGCCCGGCCGGAGGTTCTGCACGAGGACGTCGGCCGACGCGATCAGGTTCTCGAGGACCTTCTTGCCCCGCGTGTCCTTGTAGTCGACGACGACGGACTTCTTGTTCCGGTTGAACGCGAGGAAGGTCACCGACACGCCGTCGCGTACCGGGGCCCAGCGCCGCGCCTCGTCGCCGCCGCCCCGCCGCTCGACCTTGATGACCTCGGCGCCGAAGTCGCCGAGTATCTGGCAGCCGTACGGTACGGCGATGCTGGTCCCGATCTCGACGACGCGGATGTCGTCCAGCGAATGCGCGGTCACGCCCGCACCCCTTCCCGCGCGGTGAGCCGCGCCTCGTACTCGTCCCGGGCCGCCGACCGCACCGGCTCCCGCCACGGTGACAGCGCACCCTCGTACACCGACGGCCCACACCGGAAGTGCTGGGCCTGTTCGAACGTCTCCACGAACGGCATGTCCATGGGGTACACTTCGCGGCCGGTCGGGCGCGGTCCCGCCGCCGTCACCTTCGACCACAGTTCGTGCCCGACGACTTCCTGCGCGATCACGCCGGCCTCGACCAGGGCGGGCACGGACAGGCCCGTCTCGATGCCCTCGGCCTCCATGAGGTGGGCGAAGTCCTCGGTCGGGATCATCCGGGTGGCACGGCCGTTGCCGCAGTAAGGGCAGCCGCCCATGCCGCCGACGGAGGTGTCGACCAGCACAGTGTGCCGGTCGTCCAGCTCCTGGATCGCGGTGTAGGCCGAGAGCATGGCCATCCCCCGGGCGTCGTGCAGGTGCAGGTGGAAGTCGCGGATCTCGGGCCAGGTCGCGAGGATGCGGCGGAACATCGACCGGACGGCTGCGGGGGTGTTCCAGCTCATCGGGTCGCCGAGGTGGATCCGGGTGACCGGGACTCCGGCCGCCGACCATGCGTCGTACTGCAGCTGGAGGAGCCGCATCCGCTCGTCCTCGTCGAACTCGCCGAGCCAGTTGGAGCCCCACGCCGCGTTGATCGAGATCTCCGCGTGGGTCGCCCCGGCCGCCCGCGCCGCTTCGATCATCTTGGGGATGGCGGCGATCTCGTCGGCCTGGCTGCGATTGATATTCCGCCGCACGAAGACGTCGCACAGGTGCACCTTGGTCCGGCCAAGCGACGGGTCCGGGAGGGTGAGCTTGTCCGCGTATGCCGCCCGGCGTTCGGCGCCTTTGGGATTCAGCGCGAGCGCGGTGTAGCGCACCCCGTCGACCGGGGTGAATCCCTTGATGACCTCCTCGACCTGGGCCATCTGCGGGACCCACTTGGGGCTGACGAACGCGCCGACGACGATGTGCCGGAGGCCGGTTTTCGACAGCGCGTCGAGGAGGCGGATCTTGTCGGCGACGGAAATGTCCGCGCTCTCGATCTGCATGCCCTCGCGCATGCCCTCCTCCTGCACGACGACGGTCGGTCGGCCGGTGGTCATCGGTACTCCTTCCTCGGGATGGATGCGGTGAACGCCGCACCGGGCAGGCCGGCGAGCGCATCGAACAGTCGGTCGGCTTCCGCGGCGCGCAGAGCGCCGGCCGCGCAGCAGTCGTCGAACTTCGCGCGCATCTCGGTGTCGGTGAGGGGGTCAGCCGACTGACCGTGTGTGACGTCGACCCGTTCCGACGTGGTCGTTCCGTCGTCGAAGGCGAGTTCCACGACGGTGTATCCGGTGGAGAATCCGGCCGGCCCCGTCGGCGGCACGGCGCTTTCCCGCACGGTCACCGAGCCCATCAGCGCCCGTACCGCGGGGTCGTTGAATCCCTCGTCCGTGAAGGCGCCGAGCGTCACGTCGCCGCGCAGACAGGCCGCCGCCAGTGTGTACTCGAGGCTGAACTTCGCCTGCGTCGGCGTCGTCGGTGCGCTGTCCCGCAGCGGCTTAGTGCCGCGTGGGTGGAGTGTCGCGGTGATCCGTGCGGGCGTCCGTCCGGCCGAGTGCTCCCGCAGTTGCAGGATCGCGTCGATGCCGCGATGGGTCGCGTAGCAGCTGGGGTACCGCTTGATTCCCCAGTCGCCGACCCAGGCGTCCGTCCAGTACTCGAGCCGCTCGAGGAGCGTGTCGGCCACGGAGCCCACCGGCGAGAGGTCGGGGTCGCCGTAGCGCTCGAGGAAACCGCCCGGGGCCTCGAGCTCGGAGGTGTTCGCGGTGAATCCGGCCTCGGCGAGTTCGAAGGCCATGACACCGTCGCGGGCGGCCGTGCCGGCGTGCAGCGGTTTGGTCATCGAGCCGAAGTTCGGGCGGCTGCCCGCCACCAGTGACGCGGCGATGCCGAGCGCGTTGCGGGCGACATCCACGTGCGCGCCGGTCAGCCGTACGAGGGCGGCCACCACGGCGAGCCGGCCGACGGTCGAGGTGGTGTGCCATCCGCGTGCGTAATGCACGTGCTGGGGCAGTACCTCGGCGACGGCGCGGAATGTCGCGGCGCCGACGTCGTAGGCCGCGACGAAGCGGTCGGCGGGCACGGCGCGCGACTCGGCCACCGCGACCAGAGCGGGCAGGAGCACGGCACTCGGGTGCAGCGGCATGCTGGGCGAGATGTCGTCGTAGTCGAGGAGGTGCGCGGCGGTGCCGTTCACCAGAGCCGCGAGGGAGACCGATGTGGCGGTTCCGGACGTCCAGAGGGTCGCGGGTCCGGTGCCGGCCTCGTTCTCGGCCCAGGTCCTGAGGATGCGCTCGCCCTCCGTGCCCGCGGCCCCGATCGACACGGCAACCGTGTCGACGAGAGCCCGGGACACCTCGGCGGTGTGGTCGCCGCGGGCGGTGTCCGCGCCCACGGCGAAGCCGGCCAGCACCTCGGTGACGCCCGTCTCCCCGAGTCGATGGGAAATGGCAGGTGTCGGTGTCATGGCGGTCAGAAGGACTTCGGCAGGCCGAGCGTGCCGTGGGCGATGCCGGCCAGCACGATGTTGTTGCTGATGGGCGCCGTCGACGGCAGTCGGGCCTCACGGAACTTACGCTCGATGCCGTACTCCTCCGCCGCCGCGTAGCCGCCGAAGGTGTCGAACGCGGCGTTGGCGGCCTGCCACAGTGCCTGCGAGGCCAGCAGCTTGGCCGCGTTGACCTCGAACCGGGGGTTGTCGCCGGCCGCGTACATCTCCGCCGCCCGCCAGCGCATCAGCGACGCGGCCTGGAGGTTGGTGTAGGCCTGGGCGATCGGGAACTGCACTCCCTGGTTCATGCCGATCTTGCGGCCGAACACCTCACGCTCGTTGGCGTATTCGACGGCGCGCCCGATGAGGTAGAAGCCGGCGCCGATGTACTCGCTGGTGACGATCACCCGTTCGGAGTTCATCCCGGAGAGGATGACGCGGAATCCCTTGCCCTCCTCACCGATGCGGTTGGCGACTGGGACCCGGAGGTTCTCGATCGCGAGCTCGTTGGTCTCGTGGTTGACCATGGTCTTGATCGGGGTGGCGCGGATCGTGCCGTCGGCCAGCGCCTTGCGGAGGTCCACGAGGAGCACGGTGAAGCCGTCGGTCGGCTTGGCGGCGTCCTCGCGCCTGGTGGTGCGGGTCAGCAGGAGCAGCAGGTCCGAGTGCTGCACGCGGGAGATGAAGATCTTGTTGCCGTTCACGACGTACTCGTCGCCCTCGCGGCGGGCGAAGGTACGGATGCGGGTGGTGTCGCTGCCGGCGTCGGGCTCGGTCACGCCGAACGACTGCAGGCGGAGCTCACCGGACGCGATCCGCGGGAGCCACTCGGCCTTCTGCTCCGGGGATCCGTGCCGAAGGATCGCCCCCATGGTGTACATGCCGGCGCGGGCGGCGCCGGCGTGGCAGCCGCGCCGTTCGAGCTGTTCCAGCACGACCGCCGCGTCGCGGATGTCCGCGCCGCCGCCGCCGTGCTCCTCGGGGATCAGCATGCTCATCCAGCCGGCCTCGTAGAGCGCGTTGACGAACTCCTCCGGGTACCGGCGTTCCTCGTCCAGGGTGCGCCAGTAGTCGTTGTCGAACGGCTTGCACAGGGCGTCGATCGCCTCGCGGATCGCGATCTGCTCCTCGGTCAGGCTGAACGCCGAGGACTCGATGAGGTCTGTCATGGGGCGCCCCTTCCGGTCTGTTGTCCCGCTCGTCAGCAAACCGGACCGTGGGAGGGCGGGGTAGCGAAGCTTTCACCGAGTGGAATTTGGCCGCGGCCGGACCCGTCGCTCGCATGCGGAAGGTGTGATCCCCGGGCCCGAACGCGCCGGCCGTGGAGAAGCGGGCATGGCACGGCCCCGCCGGCCCGGTTGCGCCGGGCCGGCGGGGCCGTGCGTCAGGAATGGTCAGCGGCCGAAGGCGGTCTTCCAGATCTCGGCGTCGGCCTCACCGTGCTTGACCTCCGCCTCGGCGGGCATGAGCCACACCTGGTCGGAGTCCAGAGCCGGCAGTTTGTGTCCGGTGGCCACCGGCGGGGCGACGTCCGCACGGACGGAATAGTCACCGACCTGGCTGATGACCTTCTGGCCACGCTTGGAGAGCGCGTAGTTGAGGAACACCTTCGCCGCCTCCGGGTTCTTCGCCGTCGCCGCCTTTCCGGCGAAGAAGCTGAACAGGACCAGGCCTTCCTTCGGCACGACGTACTGAATGGGCGCGCCGTCCTTGGTGACCGCCACGTTGACGGCCGCCGTCCCGGCCGTGGCCACCGCCAGCTCACCGCGGGCCAGCGCCTGTTGGCGCTCACCACCGCTGTCGAAGATCGTGGGCTTCAGCTCCGCGAGCTTCTTCCAGTAGTCGGGGTCGACCTTCTCCTGGATGAAACGGTTCAGCGCGATCGACGACCCGCCGGCGGTGCCGGTGACGAGACCGACCTTGCCGGAGTACTTCGGGTCCAGCAGGTCCTTCCAGGACCTCGGGGCGTCCTTCTTCGCCACCTGTTGCGTGTTGTACGCGAAGGTCACCACGACGTTGGCGAACTTGACGAAGGCGGCATCGTTCAGCAGCAGACCGTCCTGGCCCTTAACGGGCGCCGGTGTGTACGACGCCCAGATGCCCTCCTTGTCGAAGGTGTCGGCGACCGCGTAGTCGGAGGTGATGATGACGTCGGCCGGGAGTCGGCCGGCGCCGGCCTCGGAGCGTATGCGCTCGGACAGCTTGTTCGTGACGTCGCGGACGATCTTCACCTCGATACCGGTGTCGGCGGTGAAGGCGTCGTTGAACGCCTTCTGGTTCGCCTCCTGGTAGGAGGTGTACAGGGTGAGTGTCTGCTTCTTCGCCGCCTCGTAGGTCTTCTTGTCGGCGATGGTCTCTCCGTCGATGACGAGGCCGTTGCTGGAGTCGACCTTGGCGTCGTCACTGACGACAGCGCTGGTGCCGTCGCCGGCACCGCAGGCGGCGAGCCCGGCTGTCAGAGCGAGCGTGATCGCAGAGGCGAGCGCACCGTTACGGATTCGCATGGATCTGCCTTTCTTCGGGTTGGGTGGTGGGGATGCTCTATTCGTCGGATCAGGCGCCTGCACCGTTGAAGCGCCGCTCTCTGGCCGCGGCCAGCTGTGCGGAGACGGCGATCACGGCGATGACGACGACGAAGACGAGACTGATCGCCGCCGAGAAGCTGAGGCTGCCGTTCTCGAAACTTTGGAAGACAAGGATCGACAGCACCCGCGTGTCGGAGGTGTAGAGGAACAGCACGGCGCTCATCTCCCGCATGCCGAGCATGAGCAGGAGCAGAAGCGTCGACACGATGCCGGTGCGCATCAGCGGCACGGTGACGTTCCGGATGGCCCGGAACCGGCGGGCGCCCAGGAGGACGGCACTGTTCTCGAGGTCGGGATCCAGTTGCAGCATCGACGAGGACACGCTCCGGTACGCCTGCGGCATCGTCACCGCGACGGTGGCGACGGCCAGGAGCGCGATCGTCCCGTACAAGGAGACCGGGAGGATCAGCCAGGCCCACAGGATGCCCATGCCGAGCACGACCTGAGGGATGGCCAGCGGTGACATGCTGACCTGTTCCAGCAGTTGACCGAGCCGCGATGTCGTCCGGTAGCGGATGTACGATGTGGAGAACGCGATCGTCGTGCCCAGGACCGCGGCGACGACGGCCACCACGACCGAGTTGACGGTCGACGTGAGGAAGTCCTGCTGGCCGATGGCCTCGGACAGCCGTTCCAGCGTGAACCCGCGGCTGAACATGTCGGCGATGTGGTTGACGTACACCGATCCCGATGTCGAGGTGACGATCAGCGCGAGCACCGGCAGCACGACGGAGACCACGAAATACAGCACCGCGAATCCCGTCGCGACCCGGCGTCCCCACCGCAGTGGCACCGGACGCGGCCGGTTCCCCTTTCCGGAGAGCGTGGTGAACCGCTTCCGGTTGACCACCCGCTGCTGCAGGTAGGTCGCGACCAGCAGGGCGGCCGTGAGCGCGACGGCGATGCCCGCGGCGGCGTTGGCCCGCACGGGTGAGGCGGCCATCAGGTGGTAGATGTACGTCGGGAGGGTCTCGATGCCACCGGGGTTCCCGAGTATGGCGTTGACCGGGAAGTTCTCCAACGACAGGGCGAACGACAGGATCGCCGCGCCAGCGAGGGCCGGGACCGCCAGCGGCAGCGTCACGGTGCGCAGCATGCTCCACAGGCTCGCGCCGTGGACCGCGGACGCTTCCTCCAGATCGGCGTTCATCATGGAGAACGAGCTGTGCGTGAGCATGAACGTGTACGGCGCGTAGTAGACGCCGAGAACGAAGACGAGCCCGCCGTACGAGTAGACGTCGAACGTGACCGGGACGCCGAGGTCACGCAGGGCGATGTTGAGGTAGCCAGCGGTGGGACTGGCCAGGAGGGACCACGCCAGCGAGCCGACAATGGACGGCAGGAACATGGGCGCCATGCCCGCGATGAAGATGAAGCGCCGCCACGGGGCGTCGGTGCGCGCCGCGATGAACGCGAGGCTTGCGCCGATGACGAGCGACACGACCGCCGCGCCCGCGCCGATCCCCACCGAGTTCAGCAGGCTCCGTACCCCGTTCTGCGTCGCCAGGATCCCGAAGTTGCCGGACGTGAACGAGCCGATTCCCGCGTTTCCGGGACGGGGCACCTCGGTCGTCAGGGCTGCGACGACGATGAACGCCACCGGCAGCACGATCAGCAGCGCCAGCACCACGGCGATGATGCCGCCGGGGATCTCGCGACGGGCGCGCGTCAGCGCCGAGCGGGCCGAGGTCATGAGCCCACTCTTTCCAGGGTCGCGGCGGGCCGCGTCGCACCGGGAGCCGCGGGAGCCACAGCCGTCTCCGGCAGGACCTGGACCGCGGCGGGATCGATCGAGACCCACACCCGCGCTCCGACCTCGAACCGGGTGTTGCCGCGGGCCGAGGCGAGTACGTCGAGCTCGAGCTTCCCATCGATGCTCACCGCGTAGCGTGTGCTCGCGCCCTGAAAGCCGGCCACGAGGACGGTGGCGGGATACACGTTGCGGCCGGCCGGCCGCTCCGCGGACAGGCGCACGTCCTCGCTGTGCACGCACGCCTTGAGCCCGCCCTTCCCGCGGCCGGGTTCGGGAGCCGTCGACGTGATCGGCAGGCCGCTGCCGGCCAGGGTCCAGGTCCCGGTCCCGGTGCTGGCGACGTCGACGTCGAGCACGTTCGCCACACCGAGGAAGTGCGCGATGGAGGCGCTCGCCGGCGAGTTGTACATCGCGTCGGGTGCGTCCATCTGCACGATCACGCCGTCCTGCATGAGCGCGATGCGATCGGCCAGTGCGAACGCCTCGAGCTGGTCGTGGGTCACATAGACAGTGGTCAGGCCCAGCCGGAGCTGGATCTCGCGCAGTTCGACCCGGAGCCGATCGCGCAGCCGCGCGTCCAGGTTGGACAACGGCTCGTCGAGCAGCAGCACCGAAGGCCGCATGACCAGGCTCCGGGCGAGCGCGACCCGCTGCATCTGGCCACCGGACAGCAGGCTCGCCCCACGGTCCGCGAAGCTTTCCAGGCCGACGAGCTCCAGGGCCTCGGCCACCCGCTGCTTGATCTCGGCCTTGGCGACCTTCTGCAGTTTCAGGGAATAGGCGACGTTCTCGAACACCGTCATGTGCGGCCAGACGGCGTATGACTGAAAGACCATGCCCACGTTGCGCTTGTTCGGCGGGAGGTTGATCCCGGCCTCGGCGTCGAACACCACGGTGTCGCCGATGGTGATACGTCCCGCCGTCGGTTCCTCCAGCCCCGCGATGCACCGCATCGTGCTCGTCTTGCCACAGCCGGACTTGCCGAGCAGCACGACGGACTCACGGTCACCGATCTCAAGATCCATGTTCTTGATCGCAGCGACGCCGCCGTACCGCAGCTGAAGGTTCTCTATGGTGATCTTCATCCTGATGGGGAGGCCTCTCTACGCGTAGAACGTCTGGGCTTCGATGAGCACCGGCTCATCGGCGGCGAACGCCTTCGTCAGCGCGTCGCGGAAGTCCGCCTCCGTGGAGACGGACTCGGCCGCGACGCCGTAGCCGTTCGCGAGCCTGACGAAGTCGATGTCGGGCAGCTCGAAGCCGGGGAGTCCGGTGGCTGAAAGCCGTCGTCCGAATCCCTCGAGGGCACCGTACGTGCCGTTCCGGAGGATGACGAAGGTGACCGGAATCCGGTACCGGGCCGCCGTCCACAGACCGACCAGCCCGAAGTTCGCTGAGCCGTCGCCGATGGACGCGACCACGTGTCGTCCGGGCTGTGCGAGCTGCACACCGACAGCAGCCGGCAGCCCGAACCCGAGGCCGCCGGCGGCCGCCGAGTAGAACGAGCCCTGGTGCCGTATCGCGACGTTGGACCAGAACGCTTCTGCCGTCGACGTGGATTCGACCACGTGGATCGCGTCTTCGGGGGCCAGCGCGGAGATCGTGCGGAACACCGTGTCCGGGTGCATGCGGTCCGGGCAGTCGAGCCCGGCGGTGCGGTCGGCGCGCGTCGGAGGAGGCGTGCTCCGGGGTGCGACCGAGTCGGCGAGGCGGGCCACGGCATCGTCGACCGGGGCCAGGTAGGCGTCCCCGAACGGTGCGCGGGTCACCTCCGACGGGTCGTCCGAGATGTGGATCAGCCGCGAACTGTCGGCCAGATACCGGCCCGGGTGCTGGTGGTGGTACCGGAACACCGGAGCGCCGAGGACGAGCACCACGTCGTGGCCGGCCAGCAGTTTCGCGATCCCGGTGACGTTCGCCGGCAGGACGCCCTGGAACAGTGGGTGCGTCGTGGGGAACGGGCAGCGCGCCGGGGACGGCGCGATCCAGACCGGCGCGCCAAGACGCTCGGCCAGCCGCACGGCGTCACCGTTGGCATGTCGCGCGTCGACCTCCGGCCCAAGGACGAGCACCGGACTGCGGGCGGCGTCGAGACTCGCGGTGATCTCGGCGAGGTGCCGGTCGGCGAGCGCCGTCGCGTCGGTGACGGCGCGCCGGACGACGAAGTCGGGGTTCTCGCCGGCGTCCTGGTCCCAGTCGTCGTAGGGAACAGAGATGTGAGTTGGGCCCTTCGGAGCGAGGTTGGCGAGGTGAATCGCCTGGGCGAGGGACCGGACGACATCGCCGGAACTGAGCGGCTCGGTGCTCCACTTCGACAGCGGCCTCGGCAACTGGGCGGCGTCATGACTCGCGACCATGACCTCCTGGCCGACCGTGTCCCGCACCTGCTGCCCGGACAGCACCACGACCGGCGACTTCGAATAGACAGTGTTGGACAGCACGCCCATCGAACTGCCCGTGCCGGCAGCCGAGTGCAGACTCACCAGGGGCGCCCGGCCGCTCGCCTGGGCGTAGCCGTCGGCCATCGCCATCACGGCGCCTTCGTGCAGACCGAGGATGTAGCGGAAGTCGCTCGGGAAGTCCTGGAGGAAGCGCAGCTCGTTCGAGCCCGGGTTACCGAACATCATGGTCATGCCGTGACGGCGGAGCAGACTGAACGCCGCGTCCCGAATGGTCGTCATTGATCTCCCTCTCACACGGGCCTGGTGCGCCTCGTTTCGGCAAGGTTAAGAGCGCGTCATATCCGGCCCAACAACGAAATCTTGAACCCTGCATAGATGACATCTATGTTGCATGCCATGGCCAGCTACGACCTCGGGATGGTCCGCGCCTTCGTGCTCATCTATGAGACCGCCAGCGTCACCGCCACAGCCGAGCGCATGTACATCAGTCAGCCGTCGGTGAGCTACGCCCTGCGGCGGCTGAGGAACCTGTTCAATGACCCGTTGTTCCTGCGGCGCGGACACCGGCTGGAACCGACCGCCGTCGCCGAGGACCTCTACCCCCGGCTGCGGCAGCTCATCGAGTCCATGGACGACGTGATGTCTCATGCGTCCCGCTTCCGGCCCGAGAACTCGACGAGGACCTTCCGCCTGCGCCTGACCGATGTGGGGGTGACCGGGCTTCTGCCGCGGATCCTGCACCGGATCCGGGCCGAGGCGCCGCAGGTGGTGATCGATGTTGGAGCGCTGACCATCTCGACCGTGGTCCAGGAGCTACGGTCCGGACAGGCCGACGCGGTCATCTGCGCCACCCGGATCGACGCCCCCGACCTGCTGCGCGAACCGCTGTTCACCCAGGCCTACGTCGGCGTCTGCGCCCCCGACCACCCCCGGATCAGCGCTGCCCCCACCCTCGCGGAATTCGAGGCGGAGAAGCACGTCGGCGTGGCCGCGGAAACCGGCCATCGCTCCTACGACCTGCGGATCAGTGAGCTCGGGATCGCCCGGTCGGTCTCGGTCGTCGTGCCGTCGTTCCCCGGGCTGCCGGCCGTCCTGGCCGACACCGAGCTGCTGTCGTTCGCACCCGAGATCGTGGCGCAGCGCTTCGAGTCCAACGGCCTGCTACGGAAGTTCAAGCTTCCGTTCGACGTGCCGATCAGCGAGTCGGCGCTCTACACGGTCCGCCGGCAACTGCCCTCCGCGGAGTTCGACTGGTTCCGTACGTCGCTCATCGAAGCGTTGCGGTGACACCGGGAGACGCGGCGTGGCCGTACCGATGCGCCAGGTCCGCGCTGATGGCACGTGCGGCGCCGAGCACGCGCGGCACAACCGTCCGCGGGTCCGGGATCCGCGTCTCGGGGAACGAGACCGCAACACTGGCGGCGACGCCGCCGTCTTCACCGAAGACCGGCGCTGCCACCGAGGTGCGTCCGGGCAGGCCGTCGTCGCGGGAGACACCGAAGCCCTGACGGCGGATCTCGTCAAGGAGGCCCCGCAGGCCGGGCAGCGTGGCGGCGAGCTGATCGGAGTGCGCCGCCGCGTCGCACAACTCCCCCCAGGCGTCGTCGCTGTAGGCGAGCAGCACCAGCCCGCAGCCGGTTGCCTGCAGCGGCATCCTCCGGGTCGCCCGGGACGAGCCGGGCGTGGATTTCACCCGGGTGATGCGGTCGGCGAACATCGCGTTCGCTCCGTCGCGCACGCCGAGGTACGCGGTGCCCCGCGTCACGAGGTGCAATTCCACGAGGTAGGGCTGGGCGAGCTCCCGCAGCCGCCGCGGTTGCGGGGCGCCGATGCCGAGCCGCCAGATACGCGGCCCGAGGCGGTATTGCCCGCGCGCCACGCGCTCGGCGGCTTCCCACTCCACGAGAGCGGACAGCAGCCGGTGCACGGTCGCGGGAGGCAGCCCGGTGTCCGCGCAGATCCCCGCCACCGTCATCTCATGACCGCCGGCAAGACAGTCCAGGATCTCGAACGCGCGGCCGAGGACGGTCCGCTTGGCATCGTCGTGTTCCACTGCGTGATGGGCCATCAACTCACTCCTGTGGTGAACGTTCCGTCCTGCGGGTCAGGGCCGGCTGTCCTTCGCGGGGCGGTCTGCCGCCTCGGCGACGAGGCCGGGTATCAGGCCGCCGGACCGTAGCCAGCCGGCCTCCGTGGGTGTGTCGATCCGGGCTCGGGCGATCACCTCGTCCACCACACCGTTGCCCCGGTGGATGCGTACCGTTACTGTGCCGCCCGGGACGGAACCGGCGTCCATGCCGATGAGATCGAGCGTCTCGGAGCCGCTCAGTGACGTGACCGTCTGCGGGTCGATCTGCAGGGGAAGGACGCCCAGGGCCACGAGGTTGGTGCGGTGGATCCTCTCGAAGCCCGCGGCGAGCACGGCGCGCACGCCCAGGAGACGGGTGACCTTCGCCGCCCAGTCACGTGCGGAGCCCGCCCCGTAGGACGCGCCCGCCACGACCACGACGGGCTCGCCCCGACGACGGTAGCGGGCGGCGGCCTCGTGCACCGGGACGATGTTTCCCTCGGGGAAGACGCGGGTGAGTCCACCGGGGTGACCGGGTGTGAGTCTGTTGTTCAGCCGGTGGTTGGCGAAACCGCCGCGGAGCATGACGTCATGGTTGAGGCGCCGGCTGCTGAAGCTGCCGAGCTGGTCCGGAGCCACGTTGCGCTCGAGCAGCCAGCGTCCGGCCGCGGAGTCGGGGGCGATGCGTGAGACGGGGGAGATGTCGTCCGTCGTCACACCGTCGCCCAGCAGGAGCAGCTGCCGGGCGCCGAGCAGGTCGCCGTGGACCGTGCCGACCTGCCCGAATCCCGCGGCCGCCAGGTCGGCGAACGGCGGGCGACGGATGCTGCCGCTCACGTCGCCCCAGAGGCGGCCCCTCTCACCGGTGGAGTCGGCGGAGTGCAGGGATTCGGTGAAGTGGGGGGAGTCGGTGGGGACGTGTGGGGCGACCGGCAGCAGTCGTGCGGCGGCGCCCAGTGCCGCACGCGCCACGGGGCTTTCCACGAGGCTGTCGATCTCCTGGGCGGAGGGCCACAGTTCGTGGAGGTGGACCGGTCGTCCGGCAGCGTCGAATCCGAGAGGATCTCTCTCGAGGTCGACCAGGACGGATCCGGCGAGCGCCGCGGCCACCACCAGCGGTGGTGAGGCCAGATAGGCTGCCGGCACGCGGGGATGGACGCGGCCGGGGAAGTTCCGATTGCCGGACAGGACGGCGGCGACGGCCACGTCCCGTGCCACGATCTCTTCCTCGGTGTCGCCGGACAGGGGACCGGAATTCCCCATGCAGGTGGCGCAGCCGTGCCCCACCACATGGAAGCCGAGCCGGTCCAGGGCCTCCTGCAGCCCGGTGCCGGCCAGCATGCGGGAAGCGGAGTGCGAACCGGGCGCCAGGGAGGTCTTGACCCATGGCGGCACCGCCATTCCGCGTGCCACGGCGTTGCGGGCCAGCAGCCCGGCGGCCGCCATGGCACGGGGGTTGGACGTGTTGGTGCAACTGGTGATCGCGGCGATCACGATGTCGCCGTCGCGCAGCCGCGTGCGGGCCCTGGCTGCGTCCGTCCGCGGGGATCCCGTACCGGCCGGCACCTGGTCCAGGCGGAGCCGCTGATGGGGCCGGGCCGGGCCGGCCATGGAACGGCCCACCGAGCTCAGGTCCAGGTCGACGGTTGTGGCGAACCGCGGCTCCGGAGCGCCGGGCGTGGCGAGCATGCCCTGCGCGGTAAGGAACGCCTCGGCCAAGGCGACATGTTGCTCGGGGCGTCCGGTCGCGCGGAGGTAGGCCAGGGTCGCGCGGTCGGACGGAAAAAACGCCATGGTGGCACCGTATTCCGGCGCCATGTTGGCGATGGTCGCCCGGTCGCCCACGGTGAGGGTTCCGACCGCGGGGCCGGTGAACTCTACAACACGGCCCACGACGCCGATCGCGCGTAGCATCTCGGCCAGGCGGAGCGCGATATCGGTGGCGAGCGCCCCCTCACCGAGCCGGCCCGACAGACGTACGCCCACCACCTGCGGGGCGGGGAACGTGACCGGCTGACCCAGCACGGCGGCGGTGGCCTCGATGCCCCCGACGCCCCAGCCCGCCACGCCCAGCGCGTTGATCATGGTGGTGTGGCTGTCGGTGCCGAGCACGGAGTCGAATCCGGCGAGCCGGCGCCCGTTCGCCGGCTCGCCGAGGCACACCACTTGCGCCAATACCTCGAGATTGAGCTGATGGCAGATGCCGAGCCCGGGCGGGACGACCCGCAGGCGGGGAATCCGTTCGGCGACCTGGTCGAGGAATTGGTACCGGTCGGCATGCCGTTCCCGCTCGAGCCGCAGATTCCGCGCGGCGGCGCCGGCATGACCGTACTCGTCGACCTCCAGTGCGTGGTCAACCACCAGGTCCATGCCGATGCGGGGTGCGACCAGGGCCGGATCGCCTCCCGCCGCGGCGACGGTCTCTCGCAGGACGACAAGGTCCGCGAGGACCGGTATGCCGGAGGCGTCCTGCAACAGCACCCGCTGGGGGCGCAGCGCGACGGTGCCCGGCAGGGTGGTGATGTCCGTCGCGGCGGCGACGAGGTGGCGTAGTTGTTCCCGTGCTTCGGCGGGGGACTCGGTCCGCAGGATGTGCTCCGCCAGGATCCGCGACGAGTAGGGCAGCTTGCTCAGCGGACCGGCTCCGGCCTCCTGCGCGGCGGGCAGGGAGACGAAGTCCACCTCCGGGTGGCCGGGGAGCGGCCTGCGCAGAGTGGTGGTGTCCACGACCGGGCCGACGGTTCGGGTGTCAGCGTTCACTTGTGCCGCTCCCTGGAGGTGGACTTCGGTTCACGTGGCGCAGGGCCTGTGTACGTGGGCAGCAGCGGCGGCGGGATTGGGCCCTTGATACGGCGTCCGGCGCCGTGTTCCTCCCAGGCGTGCGCGAGGATACCGACCGAGCGGGAGAGGACGAACAGACCGCGGGCGAGCTCGGGTTCGAAGCCCAGCTCCGCGTGGACGACAGCGGTCGCTCCGTCGATGTTCATCGGGACGGGGCGGGGCCGTCCGGTGGCGAGTTGTGCCTCCAGCTCCAGCGCGACCTCCAGGTGGCCGCCGTCCACCGTACCCGCGTCCGCCTCGGCCCGTACGGCCTCGAGGAGGGGGTCCCGGCGGGGGTCGCGCGGATGGAAGCGGTGGCCGAAGCCCGGCACGAAGCGGCCGGCCGCCTTGTACTCGGCGAGAAGTTCCGCCACCGCCTCGGGGACGCTGGTACGGCCGCTGTCGCAGGACCGCCGCAGTGACACCAGGATCTCCAGGCACTGCTGGCCGGCACCACCGTGCACGTCACCGAGGAGGTTGACACCGGTGGCCACCGCGCCGTTCAGCCCGACACCGCAGGTCGCCGCCATCCGGGCGGCGGCGATGGACGGGGCCTGCGGGCCGTGGTCGACCGCGGCCACCAGCGTCATTTCGAGAAGCCGAGCCTGGTGGGGAGCGGGCAGCTCGCCGCGGAGCATCAGCCAGATCATTTCGGCGAAGGAGACCTCGCCGATCAGCGACTCGACCGGGTAGCCGCGTAGGCGGACGACACCCGGCTCGATGTCGGACACGGAGGTCGACCACCAGTCGGTCACCGCCCGGCTGTCGACCGCGGCCCGGGCGGTCGCGCGTGCGTCGTTCATACGGCCCTCTCCTCGCGGAGCCGGGCGATGCCCGCGTCGTCGTAGCCGAGGTCGCGCAGCACCTCGGCGGTGTGCTCGCCGAGCAGGGGAGGTGGTCCGGCCGGCCGGACTGCGGCACCGTCGATCTGCGTCGGCAGGCCGACGACCCTGAGCGGGTCCTGGCGGGCCTGCTCGTCGGCCTCTGTGCCGGCCTGCGGCAGGGGGAGCTCGGTGACCAGACCCCGGTGGGCGATTTGCGCGGAGCGCAGCGCCTGGGGCACGGTGACGACCGGGGCGGCGGGCACACCGGTGGGCAGCAGGATCTCGTCCCATTCCTGGGCGGTGCGGCTCTTGAGCGTGATCTCCAGTTCGGCGCGGAGGGCGTGCCGGTTGCGCTTACGGTCGTCCCTGGTAGCGAACCGCGGGTCGGTGCGGAGTTCCTCCCTCTCCAGGACCCGGCACAAGGTCTCGAACTGTTCCTGCTTGTTGGCCGCGATGTTGAGGGCGCCGTCCGCCGTCCGGAACGTCCCTGAGGGGGCTGACGTGACGTTCTCGTTGCCCATCGGCCCAGGCTCCCGGCCCGCGACGAGATGGTCCGAGACGACCCAGCCCATTGCCGTCAGTGCGGCGTCGAGCATGGAGACGTCGAGGTAGGCACCTTCTCCCGTACGGCGCTGCCGCAGCAGTGCGGAGGCGACCGCGAACGCCGCGGCCAGCCCGCCGAAGCTGTCGCAGACCGGGAACCCGACCCGCAGGGGGGCGGATTCCGGTGTCCCGGTGATGCTCATGATCCCGGACATGCCCTGGATGACCTGGTCGTAGGCCGGACGCTGGGCCAGGGGCCCGGTCGCCCCGAAGCCGGAGACGGCGCAGTAGACCAGACCGGGCTTCAGCTCGTGGAGCCGCTGCCTGCCGAAGCCGAGACGCTCAAGCACACCGGGGCGGAAGTTCTCAAGCAGGACGTCCGCCCGGTCGAGCAGGCGGGTGAAGACCTCCTTTCCGGCCTCGCTCTTGAGGTTCACGGTGACCGAGCGCTTGCCCGCGTTCTGCGCGAGGAAGGAGACACCCAGGTTCTCCCGGCTCAGGTCCGGATCGGCGCCGAGCTGGCGGGCGAGGTCACCTGTCCCGGGCACCTCGACCTTGATGACGTCGGCCCCCATCAGAGCCAGCTGATAACCGGCGAAGGGACCGGCCAGGACGTTCGTCATGTCAAGTACCGTGACGCCGGCGAGCAGCCCTTCGGCCATGACTGATCAACTCCTCACAAAGCATGGTTGGTTCTGGTGCTGGCCCGGGTCGTCAGTGGATGACGGCCGAGAGGAACTGACGAGTCCGCTCCTCACGCGGTGAGCCGATCACCTGGTCGGCGGGACCGCTCTCGACGATGACGCCGTCGGCCATGAAGACGATGCGGTCGGCGACCTCGCGGGCGAAGCCGATCTCGTGGGTGACGACCATCATGGCGCGGCCTGTGTGGGCCAGCTTCTTCAGGACGTCGAGGACTTCGCCGACCAGCTCGGGGTCGAGCGCGGAAGTGGGCTCGTCGCACAGCATGAGCGGCGGGTCCATGGCGAGTGCCCGTGCGATGGCCACCCGCTGCTGCTGACCGCCCGAAAGCTGGGACGGGTAGCGGTCCTGGAAACCGTCCATTCCCACACGCTGCAGGACGTCGACCGCGATCCGGCGGGCCTCGTCGGGCGCCGTCCTCTTAACCCGCACCGGTCCTTCGACCACGTTCTCCAGAACGGTCATGTGGGGGAAGAGGTTGAAGCGCTGGAAGACCATACCGATGTCTCTCCGCTGAGCGGCACGTTCGGACTCCTTGAGAGCCTTCCAGCCGCCCTTGGTCTTCTTGACGCCGATGTACTGGCCTTCGTAGGTGATCGATCCCTCGTCGACCAGTTCGAGCTGGTTGATGCACCGCAGGACGGTGGACTTGCCCGAGCCGGACGGGCCGAGCAGGCACACCACCTCGCCCGCACGGACCTCCAGGTCGATGCCCTTGAGAACGTGGTTCTGCTCGTAGCGCTTGTGGACGTCCCGCATGACGAGCAGCGGCTCTTCGGTTCTGGGAAGGGCGTCGGACGTGGTGGTGGAGCTCATCGACGGCTTCCCTTCGCGAGGCGGCGCTCGAGGTAGCGCTGCAGGACGGTCATGACGGAGACGATGACCAGGTACCAGAAGGTGGCGACGGTCAGCATCTCCAGGGTCTTGTAGCTGACCGAGCCGATGTCGTTGGCCACGGTCATCAGCTCGCCGCCGGCGATCACCGACACCATCGCGCTGGCCTTGAGCAGCGAGATGAGCTGGTTGCCGGTGGGCGGAATGATCGTACGGAGCGCCTGCGGGAGGACGACGCGCCGCAGGATCTGGCGACGGGTCATGCCGATGGCCTTGGCCGCTTCCTCCTGGCCGCTGTCGACAGCCTGGATGCCGCCCCGGACGACCTCCGCCATGTAGGCCGCCTCGTGCAGGGACAGTGCCAGGACGGAGGCGGTGAACACGGTGATGGCCGAATTGGTCGGCACGGAGAACAGCATGACGTCCGTGAACGGGACACCCAGGCCCAGCCGAGGGAAGAGAAGGGCGAAATTGCCCCAGATCATGATCTGGACCAGCAGCGGAACGCCGCGGAAGAACCAGATGTAGAACTCCGCCAGTGCCGTCAGCACGCGGTTGCCGGACATCTTGGCGATCGCGATGCCGACGCCGAGCACGGTCCCGATCACCATGCTGACGAAGGTCAGCTCGAAGGTCTTGAGGAGGCCCTTCAGGATCATCGAGTTGGAGATGTTCTTGACGATCAGCCCGTAATCGATGTTCTTGTTGTCTGCCAGCAGGGCGAGGATCCAGGCGGCGACGACGAGGCCGACGACGACGAAGACGATCTGGCCCGGTGACCGGACCGGTTTGTACTCGCTGCGAGGCGGCACGGGCTGTGTCCGCACCGACTTGAGAACTTGTGTGCTCAAGACTGTGTCCCGTTTCGGAGATGGAGTGGATGCGGAATCGGGGGGTCTCGAAGGCGCGGCGGCCGACCGGTTCGCGTCGGGCGGTCGGTCCATGGCGACGGAGGCGCGCGGTCAGACGGGGTAGCTGCGCGTCGCGGGCGCCCGGTCGACCGGCATGAACATCCAGTCGAGGTGGGTGTAGTCCTCGGGGTCGTGGTCCTTGAAGAAGTGGTTGCGCAGGTGGCGTCCCACGCCCTCGAAGTGGAACAGCTCACCGGCCGTACGAGCCAGTCGCTGCACGTTGCCGGCATGTGCCAGACGACGCTCCTCGTAGCGCACGAAGGCGTCCTCGGGAGTGTCGGCCCGGACGTACTCCTCGGCCATGACCAGGGCGTCGTCCAGCGACTGCGCGCCGCCCTGTGCCAGGTACTGCAGCATCGCGTGGGCCGCGTCCCCGATCAGGGCCACATTGCCGTCGACCCAGCGGTCCGCGGGCTCACGGTCGTACATCGGCCAGCGGATGGACCGGTTGAGGTACTGGCCCGCCGCGCGGACATGGTCACAGCATGCGCCGAAACGCTCATCGAGCTCTTCCTCGGTGCCCCAGTCGTCGTGGTCCGGCGAGTAACGGTCGGAACGGAAGACCGCGACGTTGTTGTAGAGCTTGCCGCCCCGCAAGGGGTACTGGATGAGGTGCATCGCCGGCCCCAGCCAGCAGAGCACTGTCGGCGACTCGGCGGCCTCCTCACCCACGACCTCAATCGGCACGGTACCGCGGTAGGCGACGTACTTCGACGGAACCAGTTCGTCGGGGACGATGGACGGCCGGACCGCGGAGCGCACCCCGTCGGCGCCCACCAGCGCCTTCGCCAGATAGGTCGAGCCGTCCGAGCAGACCACCCGCACCCGGCCGTCCGTCACCTTGTGCACGGACTCGACGCCCCGGTTCGTTTCCAGCGTCACCGAAGGTTGCTCCTGGCAGGCCTGCAGCAGGCAACCGTGCAGGTCGGCGCGGTGGGTGACGATGTACGGGTATCCGTAGTGCTCGACGAACCGCGGGCCCAGGTCGATCGACGCGATCCGCTGCCCGGTGACTGCGTCCATGTACAGCTTGCGCTGCGGGAAGACGGCGTCCTTCATCACGGCGTCCAGGACACCCAGCCGGTCCAGAACCGCCATCGCGTTGGGAGCGAGCTGGATGCCGGCGCCGACCTCCCCGAACTCCGCGGCGCGCTCAAGCACATGGACGGCCTTGCCCGCCCGGCCCAGGCCCAGGGCGGCCGCCAGACCGGCGATTCCCCCGCCGACGACCAGGGTCTCGACCTCGATGGCCGCTGCGTCCTCACTCACTTGCACACTCCTCGTCCACGGCCCCGGGCTCGGACGAGCGTTTCAGGGTCGTTCTGCATAGTGGAAGCTGATTCTGCAACTGAGCTAAGCATGGGCGGCCCGTGTCGTCAACGGTGAAGTTGGCGGAGACCTGCAAGTCCTTGAGGCGAGAGCACAGGAAAAGGGGCCCCCGGAGCCGAGTTGGCGCCGAAAGGCCCCGCGGTCCTGCTGCCGGGGAGAAGGCGGCCCGCTACCGGGGAAGCAAAGCGGTGATCGCCGCGGAGGCGGCCTGCAGCTTCGTCACAGCAGAAGGCAGCAGTTCAGCGGGGACGCGAGAAGTCGGATAGGTCATGCCGATCGCGTACTCGACCGTGCCGAGCGTTCCCCGCACCGGTACCGCGGCGACGCTCACGCCCGGCTCGACCACCCCGTCGTGATGGGCGAAACCGTGCTCCCGGTCGGAGTGCAGCTGTTCGATGAGCGCGTCGGCCATGGGCGCGCCACCAGGGCCTCTCAGGCCGCTTGGCAGCAGCTCCCGCACGGCCGCGTCGTCGTGGTCGAACAGCAGGCAGCGGCCCATGGCGCCCATCCATACCGGAATCGCATGCCCGGACCGGTCGCCCACGCGCAGCATGTGGGGGCCTTCCGCGGTGAACAGGGTGACTGAGAACGATTGTTCGAGCACGGAGAGGTGCACGGTCTCCTGCGTCTCGTCGGCCAGGTCGCGCAGCACGGGGCGGGCGCGTTCGACACACTGTTCGCGGGAATTGCCGATCTTCAACAAGGCCGGCCCGGGTAGGTAGGCCTTGGTGTCCGGGTCCTGAACCGCCAGGCCGTGGTGGGTGATCATCTGAAGCAGGCGGTGCGCCGTGGAGGGGGCCACACCCAGTTCGGCGCTGGCCTCGTTCACCCGCACGCCAGTGGGGCGCGCGCTCACGAGGAGGAGAAGGCGCAGGGCCTTGTCCACGGAACCGATGGGATAGGCCGGGGCGGCGGGGGACGTGTCCTGAGAAGGCGACATGGAACCTTTATAGAGGACGCGGCACCCTCTTGACACACCTCGAGGCGCCTGAAATTCTCCGCTCCAGAACACGAGGCCATTTCGCAGAATGCTTGGAGTGGTTGTGACAACCCATACCGTTGGGCCGGAGTCACCGGCCACGCCGGAGGAGCGCTTCTATACCGAACTGAAGGAGAACCACCTCTCTCCCCTCTGGCAGCTCATGGGGGGAATCGGCGAGAAGCCCAGCACCACCATGCGTCCTCACCTGTGGCGATACGCCGACGCCAGGGACCACCTCATGAAGGCTGGCGAGATCGTCTCCATGGAGGACGCCGCGCGCCGCGTCCTCGGCTTCCGCAACCCCGGCTGCCCGCCGGGGCAGCGCACCGCCGCCACGGACAGCCTCTGGGCGGCCCTGCAGCTCGTGCTGCCGGGAGAGATCGCGCCGCCGCACCGCCACACTCCGTCCGCCCTGCGCTTCATCATCGAAGGCGAAGGCGCTTACACCGTGGTCAACGGGCAGCGTGTGCCCATGGAGGAGGGCGACTTCCTCCTGACGCCGGGCGGCCACTGGCACGAGCACGGTCACACCGGCGAGGGTCCGATGATCTGGCTGGACGGCCTGGACTCACCCCTGGTGAACAAGCTCAGCCTCTACACCATCCAGGAGACCGAAACCCTGCAGCCGGTGCAGCGGCCGGTGCCGGAGCAACTCCTCAACGGGACCGTCGCGCCCGCCTGGGACGCGGCACCGGCCGACGTCGCCCAGCCGCTGATGTTCAAGCTCAGGGACGCTCTCGAAGCCATCGACCACCTGCGCGCCCTCCCAGGCGACCCGTACGACGACATTGTCGTCGAGTACCGCAACCCCCGCACCGACGGGCCGGTGATGACGAACATCGCGGCCTACCTGCAGCTCATCCGCCCGAGGGTCGACACCAAGTCCCACCGCCACACCCACGGAACCGTGTATCACGTGGTGCGCGGCTCGGGACACTCCGTGATCGACGGAGAGCGGTACGAATGGACCAAGGGCGACACCTTCGCCGTTCCGCTCTGGAGCGAGCACAGCCATCACAACCCGGAGGGCGAGGACGCCCTTCTCTTCTCCTACACAGACAGGCCCGCTGTCGAGGCGCTCGGCCTCGGGCGGACGGAGGCGAGCGCGTGAAGCTCTACGTATTCGATGACTACCGTCTCGGGGTCGAGGCACACGACCAGACCCTGGTCGACATCACTGGCCTCGTCTCCGAGCACACGGCGCCCAAGGAGCGGATGAACGCCCTCATCGAGGCATGGCCCGAGGTGAAGGGCGAGGCCGCACGGCGCGCGGCCGCCGGCGGCGGCACGCCGCTGTCCGACGCAAGGATCCGCGCCCCTCAGCCCCAGCCCCGCGACCTGTTCGCCGCTCCCGTCAACTACCACAAGCACCAGGCGGAGATGGGTGGCGAAAAGGGCGTCTACCAGGACCGCAAGATCCTGACCGTCGAGGTCCGCAAGGGCTTCCTGAAGGCGGTGACCTCCATTGTGGGGCCGGACGGAGCGATCGAACTGCCCTGGCCGGACCGGCGGTTCGACCATGAGGCGGAGATCGGCGCGGTTATCGGCCGGGAGGCGAAGGGTGTGTTGGAGGAGGATGCCCTGGACTACGTCTTCGGCTACACGCCCCTGATGGACATCACACTGCGCGGCGACGAGGACCGCTCGTTCCGCAAGTCCATGGACACCTTCACCCCGATCGGCCCGTACATCCTGACCGCCGACGAGGTGGAGGACCCGGAGGACCTGGACTTCTGGCTCACCGTCAACGGAGAGCTCCGGCAGAAGTCGAACACCTCCTACCTGATCTGGTCCATCGCCAAGCTCATCGCCGCCTATTCCGAGGTCATGACCCTCCAGCCCGGCGACATCATCGCCACCGGCACCCCGGAGGGCGTGGGCCCCATCGTGCCCGGGGACACGGTGGTCCTCACCATCCCGGCGATAGGCGAGCTGACGATGGAGGTCAAGGCCCGCTGACGCAGGCCAAGGCCCGCCCGGGCAGGCACGGGCCTCAGGGTCCGGCGGGGGCACTGTGCCCGCTGGTCCTTCTACGAACACAGGACACCACACCCACCAAGAGTCGACGGACTTCTTCGACGGCGAGGAGCCACCGCAATGACCACCGCCCCCAAGAGTCGTGCCACCGCACGTTCTCACCTTGCCCTTGGCGCTCTGCTCGCAGCCTGCGCCCTCCTTGCGACCGGCTGCGGCGGAAGCAGCGAAGCCGCGGGCGCGTCGACCGACAAGGCGACCGACCCCGCACTGCACGAGCGTCTGCCCTCGTCCGTCAAAGACTCGGGTGTCCTGAAGATAGGAACCGTGACCTCGACCTCCCCGCTGACCGAGAAGCCCGGCAGTGAGGTGACGGGTCTCATCCCGGACCTCGCCCATGCAATGGCCGCACGCCTGGGCGTGCGGGTGGAGTTCGTCGAGTCGCCCATGGCTAACCAGGTCTCGGCACTGAAGTCCCACCGTGTGGATGTCACCTGGAGCGCGATGACCCCGACCAAGGAGCGGGAGGAATCGGTGCACATGGTGCCATTCATCCGCACCGCCAGCGCACCGATCGTCCAGAAGGGGAACCCGGCCGGCATCAAGGACGCCACCGACCTGTGCGGCAAATCCGTGGGCATCGTCCGGGGCGGCAACAGCCACATGGCACTCAACGCCTTCCAGAAGAACGTGTGTGAGAGCAAGGGCCTCAAGCCCATCAAGCCGAAGCTGTACGACAAGAGCGCGGACGGGCTGCTGCAGCTCCAGAGCGGCAAGATCGACGCCTTTGTTGGCATCGGCATTCAGCTCAAGCACGTCGCCGAGACCGCGAACGGAGGTTCCACCTTCGACTTCGTCGACAAGGCGATCGACCGGTCCGTGCTGACCATCTGCGTCGACAAGAACGACACCGAGCTGGCGAACCTGCTGCGGGACACGCTGCGCAAGGTGATAGCGTCCGGAGAATACCAGAACATCCTCAAGAAGTACGGCGGTGAGGGCGACGCCCTCACCGAGAAGGAGACCGAGCTCGACCCTGCCGTGAACTCCTGAGTCCGGCTCTGCCGTGAACTCCTGAGAGGCTGTTGTCTTTCCGGGCTTGAGGACGGCGTTTTCGCTGGTCGGGCATAGCGGCGGCGGTCTGGTGGGAGTGGTGGCCTGTCGTGTCGTCGTTCCCGTGGAGGTCGTGGATGCCGTCGGTGGTGGGGTTGCTGGAACAGCACGAGCTCGCTGCCCGTCGTCGTGTGGACGAGCTGCGGGAGGAGGCCGACCGCATCCAGGCCGAGTTGGCCGCGGCCGAGCAGGAGTGGCAGGAGTGGGCGATCGCCCGCAGGCGGGTCGATACGGTGCTGGCCCCGGACCGCGGCAACACCATCGACATGGAGGTCACCGGGGGTCTGCGGGACGCGGACACGCGGTCGGCGGCCGGGGATGCGGCGAAGCCGAAGTCGCAGGTGCCGGTGTGGCGTGAGGGGCTGGCCTGGTCGGTGCTGTCGGTGGACTACCAGCGCATCCTGCAGGTCCTCGCCGATCGGGTCCGGCTCCATCAAGGGCCGCTGTCCTGCCAGGAGATGGCCGCCGCGTTCGGTATGGACGTGGTGCCGGCGCGGGTGGAGGCGCTGCGGTCGAAGGCGAAGCGCCTGGTCGCGCGCGGCTGGCTGGCCGAGCCGGCGCCGGGCCGGTTCACGCTGGCTGCGGGCGTGTCCGGGCCAGGCGGCGGGTCATGAGCAGGGTCATCGACCAGTAGACCATCGCCTCGGCGCTGGTGGTGCGGCGTTCGACGTCGCGGACCAGGCGGCGACTGCGCATCAGGTGGGCGAAGAGGCGCTCGACGATCCACCGCTTGGGCAGCACCACGAACCCCTTGACGTCGTCGCTGCGCTTGACGATCGCCAGGACCAGGGCGAGCCTGGCCAGGCAGTGCTCGACGAGGTTGCCGGTGTAGCCGCCGTCGGCCCAGATGAGGGCGAGGCGGTGGTGGGTGTCGGCGACCTGCCGCAGCAGGTCCTGGGCGGCGGTGCGGTCGCCGATGTCCGCGGCGGTGACCATGACGCCCAGCAGCAGGCCAAGGGTGTCGACCACGACGTGCCGCTTGCGGCCGTTGACCAGTTTGCCGCCGTCGAAGCCGCGGCTGTCCGCGCCGACGACGGCGTCCGCCTTGACGGACTGCGAGTCGATCACCCCGGCCGTCGGCTCCGCATCCCGCCCCAGCATCGTGCGGACCTGCGCGCGCAGCCGGTCGTGGAACTCCTTGATCAGGGTGTGGTCGCGCCAGCGGCGGAAGAATGCGTACACCCGGTCCCACGGCGGGAAGTCGGCGGGCATGGCCCGCCATTTGATTCCGTTGTCCACGAGATAGCGGATCGCATCCAGCATCGTCCGGTGGCAGTACCCCTCGGGCCGGCCGCCCCGGCCTTGCATCCAGCCCGGCACCGGCAGCAGCGGCCGGACCTCGGCCCACTCCGCGTCCGTCATGTCCGTCGGATACCGGCGCTGCCGCTCGGGCGGCCCGTCGGCCGCGTTGCCGTACACGTGCGCGAGGCAATCACACGATGGAGCAGCCGAGTTGGACTGCCCGGCCATCGGCACGGAAGACTGCGGCATCGGGGCCTCCTGTTGCTCTATGGATTCGACACCCACGAGCTGTTCAGGAGGCCCCGTCTTCATGCGCTGGCCACGGCAGGATCACCCAACCGGGAACCCGCGTTCGACCGCCACCGCTCAAGATCGAAAAGACAACAGCTTCATAGACCGCGAGACAGCCCTCGCCCTGGCCCTGGACCTCTCCCGCCGCAGTACCCCCGCCGACGGGGGATTCTGCACCTACCAACCCGTCGTCGACGGCGGATCCTGCCCCTGGAAACTCGACTGCGAGAACTGCGACAACTTCGTCCTCTCCGGCGCAGACCTCCTCTACTGGCGACGCAAAGCCGAACAGTGGCGCTCCATCGCCGAGAACGCCCCAGACGACGCAACCGCCGACTACCTCCACACCGTCTTCGAGCCCACCGCCCAGGCCATCAAAGGACTCGAGCAGGCCCTGGCCGCCCTCGGCATCCTCGACGAAGCCCTCACCCTGGACCTGCGGCGCCCCCAGGACTACCTCCACCGCACCTGGAGCACCGCCTTCCGCGCCCGAGACCTTGCCGCACTGCAGGCCCCCGACCACGCCACAGGACAGCCATGAGCAGTTCCCGCACCGACGCGGCCGTCCAAGCCCGCCGCCAAGCCACCCAGGAGATGCTCGAACGCCTCCAGACCGCCCTGGCGGGCGCAGCACGCGACCATACGCCTGTCACCGTCGCAGCCCTTGCCCGTACCGCCCGCGTCTCACGCACCTTCCTCTATCAAAACCAGCAGGCCAGAGCCCTGATCGAGCAGGCCAACCGAGCAAGCAGACCCCATCCCGGAGTCTCCAACAGCGGCAGCCGCGCACAGTCCGCCTGGAAGGAACGTGCACTCAACGCCGAAGACGCACTCACCCAAGCCCAGCGCGAAATCCGCACCCAGCGCACCCGCATCGCAGAACTCCTCGGCAAGATCCGCGACCTCGAACACGATCTCCCCGAAGGCTCACTTCAGCGCATCGTCACGGAGAACACCACGCTGAAGCAGCACGTACGACAACTCACCCAGGACAACCAGCAGATCCAAGAACGACTGACCAGCGCCCGCCAGAACAACCGCTTCATGGACAAACGCATCGCCGACCTTGAAGCCCAACTCGCTCCGTACCTCACCACCCCGCCCCCGCGCCCCTGACCCAGCCTCGGATCATTGCCAAACGAGAGGGTCCTCGCCGACGACCGTCAGATCCAGTCGATGCCCAGCTTCCGCAGTGCGTCGCACTGTTCCTGTGTGAGTTTGCCGCGGCGCTGCTTGGTGTTGGAGATCCATACGCCCAGCTTCACGAGCATCGGCTCCGCCTCGCCGTCGACCGTGATCTCTTCGCTGTGGCCACGCGGGACCGACCGCTGGCCCTCCCTCTCGACCCACTGCGCGAGGGCCGCCAGGCCGCGCTGGAATGCCTGCTGCGCCTTGCTCGGCTTTGCCGAGCGCTTGGCCTTCGGGGCCGGAGACGGAACCTCAACGGGCTTCAAGCCCAGCTTTGACAGCCGCTCCTGCTGCTCGCTCGACAGCTGCGCCCAGGCGGTCGGCTGGGTCTGCCGCTGGAGCCATCGTCCGATGTCGTCGCCGTCGAAGGTCACGCCAGGTGCGATGTCGGGAAGGTGGCCGTCGGCGTCGACGAGGTCGGCGAGGACGCGGTAATGCCGTTGCCAGTCGAGCGGCCACGGGCAGTCCCAGTCCTCATCGATGGCGGTCAACTGCGCGGACCGCACCGCGGCGCGCTCGGGGTCCTTCCCGAGGCCGCCTTTCCGGCGGAGGTTGGCCATGTGCTGGCCGACCGGGACGAGGCCCTCGGCTTCGCTCTCACCCCAGACGGCGTCCTGCCGGGGGGCGAGGTGGCCTGTGGCCTGCCGGTAGGAGCGCAGCGCGGCGAGCTTGGTCTCCCACGCCTCTTCGCCCGGCTCCCAGACCATGCCGGCCTCCGGCGCGTCCAGCAGGGTCTTGCGCCGCTCCTCCAGCTCGCCCGCCCGCAGCGCTTTGCGCTGCTGGTGGACCCATCGCCCAAGTGGAAACGCCTTCGTCGCCCCGACTTCGACCTCAACGTCGTAGGGGACGGCGTAGAGCCCGGTGATCTCGTTCTCCGCACGCCAGCGCAGCAGGGCCTGGTAGCCCTCCAGCCACACCAGGGACTCCGGCCGGTACACCCGCGTGCGCAGGAAGGCCGCGATGGTCGCCGCGTCCCTGGGGGAGGAGAAGTGCAGCAGCGCCGACTCGACCGCACCGTCGGTGTCGTCCTGCTCCTGGTCCGCGCCCACCGCGCCGCCGGCCTCGACGATCCGTCCTTCCTCATCGCGCCGGATGTGTACCTTGCGCTTGCCGCTGGTGAGCGCGCGGGAGGCGAGCTGCTCGACGAGTCGTTCGTCATGACTGCGCAGGCCCTGGAGGACGGCTACAAGGGGGCGGAACGAGGCGCTGGCGACCATGTCGGTCGGGTCCTCGCCGGGCTCCAGGAACACCGGCACGATGATCCGCGCGACTTTGGTGGAGCCGTCCTTGTTGAGGCGGAGCGCGCGGCCGATGTTCTGCACGATCTCTACCTGCGAGCCGCGGGTGTCGGCGAAGCAGACGGCCTCGACTCCCCGTTCGCCGGTGATGTCCACGCCTTCCCCGAGGACGCGAACGCTGGCGAGGAAGGCGCGGTGGACTCGGCGGCCGGCCGCGTCGATGCCGTTGGCGAACTGGCGCAGGACCTCGCGCCGCTCGGACACGAGGTGGTCGCCGCACAGCCACGCCGACCACACCCGGTCCGGGGGTACGTGGCGTCCGGCCTCCAGCTCGTAGAACTCCGCGTCGATTGACGATGCGGGGAGCCGGTCCGCGGCCGCCAGGTCGTCGTGGGAGGCGTCGTTGATGTACAGCTCCGCAGCCGTCTGGGGCAGTTTCTCCGCGAACACGGCGGCCTCTTCCACCTTCTGGTGGAACGTCATGACGGTGCGCAGGTTCCACCTTGCGGCGTGCTCCAGGAGCGCCGTCTGCAGCAGAGCGAGGCGCCGGCCTCGCTGTGCTTCCTCCGATTCCCCGAGGACGGGGGAGGGGTCGCGGATCTCCAGGACGTCGATCTCGAACCCGGCGAGGATCTCGCGCTCGATCGCCTCCGAGAGCCCGAGCTCGGCAAGCCAGGGCCCGTAGGTTTCCGAGACCTGGCCCATTGACGCGATCTCGAGTTCCTCGCTGTCCGCGACTTTCTGCGGCCGGGGGGAAGCCAGGATGCGTGGGGTGGCAGTGAGATAGAGCCGGAAGTCGGCGGGGATGCGGGCGTTGTCGTGGATCGCCGCCCATGGCCTGCCAAGATCGCCTGCGGTTGAGTGGGCCTCATCGATGATGGCGAGCGAAAAACCGTCCATCCGCTGCCCGTACAGGCGCTCTCCACCCGCCAGAGCGGCCTCCAGCGGCCCGCGAACGCGCCCCTGACCCATCGGGTCATCGAAGTCCTCGCGGTCCACGAGAGAGGCGTACGTGGCGAACACGATGACCGGCCCGTGCCCGGCCCACAGGGCGAGCTGGATCGGGTTGGTGGTGGTGCGCACCCCCAGCTCGTTCAGCACGGGGTCGTTCTCCAGCGAGCACACCGCCACCATGGGGGTGCGAATCTGAATGAGGGTGTCACTGGTTCTGCGGTGGGTGTCACTGGGTGGCTGCGGGCGTCTGGTCTGGGGTGATGCAGCGGGTGGTGTCATCGGGGTGATGCGCTGTTGGTGACACGGGGATGAGTGTCCGCTGGTCGGTGTGGTGCAGATTCCGGAGCGGTGGGGGAGTATAGCGCTCGGCTTGCCGCGTGTTTCCAGGATTGGTTTGTCTGTCCCGGATCGTGTGAACTGCCGGACTGTGTCTGGGGGTTGACGGGGAACGTGCTTGATGTGCGCCGGTACGCGGCGTCGGTGCCAGGGGGTACGTCATGGCCGGGCCGGGTGAGAACGGGGCAGGGGCCGAGGAGGTCTCGCTGGTGTCGCGGGCGCTGGGGCGTGAGCAGGCGCTCGCACGGTTGCTGGCGCTGGACGGGCGCGGGGAGTTGACCACGGAGCACGCGCAGCTGGTCGCCAGGTCGGCGGGGGTGTCGCTGCGGACGGTGTGGCGATGGCTGGACGATGGCCGCCAGGGGCGCATGGAGCCGGCCGGGCGCCAGCGGTTTCGGATCACGGACGAGTTGCATGGACGTCTTGCGGCGTGGTGCGGGAACGCGGCCGCGCTGCACCGGGAGCTGGTGGGCGAGTATGCCGCAGCCGTCGCCGAGGGACGTGAGGTGGATCCGGTGCCGTCGTTGGCGACGCTGCACCGGGCGATTCGTCTGGATCTGAACGCCGGGCAGCGTGCGGCCCTTGTCGGTGGGGAGCGCGCCAGGCGCCGTCATGATGTGCATCTGCGGCGTCCGCGTCAGTGGCGGAATGCCTGCTGGGAGGCGGATCACAAGCATGTGCCGGTCGAGGTGTTGCTGGACGGCGAGTTGGTGTTCCCGTGGGTGACGTGGTTCATCGACTGTGCCACCGAGACGATTCCGGGCGCGGCGGTCACCCCGCACCAGCCCTCCAGAGACGCGATCCTCGCCAGCTTGCGGATTGCGCTCTCGCGCAATGAGGACCCCACCGGCCCGTACGGGCCGATCGGCGGCCTGCCCTCGCTGGTGCGCATCGACCGCGGCGCCGATTTCCTCTCGGCCACCGTCGCCGACGCTTTGGGTCACTTCGCCGTGCCAGTGCAGCCGCTCCCGCCGTATCGGCCGGATCTGAAGGGATCGATCGAGAACTTGAACAGGTGCGCGGAGAAGATGCTCTTCGCCTCGCTGCCCCGCTACACCCACGCCCCGTCCACCCGGCTGCGCCCCGGCGCCCGCGGCAAGCATGCCATCGCCGCGGAGCCGCTGCCGTTCGCCGAGTTCGTCCGCCTGCTGCTTCAGTGGGTCACGTGGTGGAACGCAGAGCACACCTCGCAGGCCCTTGGCGGGCGTACGCCGCTTGAGGCGTGGCGGGACGATCCCACTCCGATCGAGGATGTGGACCCGGGCCTGCTGTACCGGTTCACGCTCGCCGACGACGGACGTATGCGCACGCTCACCACCAGCGGGGTGCGCTGGAGGAATCGGTATTACGTGGGGGAGTGGATGCACGGCGGCGCGGATGCGGGGACGAAGGTCCGCCTGCGCTACATCCCGCACCACGACCACGAGATCGAGGTGTTCGAGGCTGCGTCCGGAAAGTACCTGGGGCCGGCGCACCCTTCGGATGAGGCCACGCCCGAGCAGCGCAGGGCACACCGGCGGCGCAAGGATGCCGAGAAGCGGCGCCTGGCCCGCGCCTTGTCTGCCGCCTCCGAGCACACCCGCACTCGGTACGCCGCGGTCACCGAGGCCAAGCCGCCCGAGCGGCTGGGCTCGTTGAGCGCGGCCGAGGCCGACCGGGCCGCCGATCAGGAGCGGCTGAAGGATGCGGCCGAGTGGGCGCTGCCCGATCTGATCCCGCCCGCCGCGCCTCCGGCCGGGTGGCGTACCCCTGCTTCCCTGACCGCGCTGACCACGCCAGGCCGGCCCGCCCCGGTCCCGTCCGGGAGTGATGGCGCTTTTGCCCCGGACGGCCCGGACGGGCGGGCTACACGTCTCACCACCGATGAAGACGGAGGCGCCTCGTGACCGCGGCCACCTACCAGTACGTCGACCTGCCCGACGCCTGCGTGGTCACCACCCGCGCGCTGCTGGCGGCCCGGGAGAACATTACCGACACGGTCGCCGCGCGGGCCATGATGTGCATCCACGGTGGTGCCGGCTTCGGCAAGACCCTCGCCGTCAACACCTGCCTGCGCGAACTCGAACCCGGCGAGGACGTCCGCAAGATCACCTTCCGGGCCCGGCCCACCGCCCGCGCGGTGCGCTACGAACTGTTCACCGCGCTCGACCTGGCCGGCGAACCACCGCGCCATCCCAGCGAGTTCGACCGCCTGCTGAAGACCGCCCTGGCCGAACGTCCCCGCACCTTCCTCGTCGACGAGGCCCAGTGGCTCAACGGGGAGGCGTTCGAATACTTCCGCTACCTGTGGGACGAACCCTCAACCCAGCTCGCCATCATCTTCGTCGGCGGCGCGGGCTGCCACACCGTGCTGCGCCGCGAACCGATGCTCTCCTCCCGCGTCTTCATCTGGCAGCAGTTCACCCGCCTCACCCCCAGCGAGGTCCTCGAGGTGATCCCGCTGTTCCACCCGGTCTGGGCCGACGCCGACCCCGACGACATCACGTTCGCCGACAGCCACGCCACGCACGGCAACTTCCGCGCCTGGGCCCAGCTGACCGCCCACGCTCGTACCGCCCTGGCCCGTACCGGCCGTGCCCGCGTGGACCAGGAGCTGTTGCGCTGGGCCTTCAGCCGCCTCGCCTGACCACCATGCCATTGCCGCCCGTCACCGTCGTCATCGACCGCCACGACGACGCGCTCTACACGCACACCGCCCTGGCAGCCCACCACTTGCCGTCCGGCCGGATCACCCTGCACCCCGGCCCGGGTACCACCAGCGAGACCGGCCTCGCCCACGACCTTCTCGCCGCCCTGGGCAAACCGTCCCTGCTCCCCGGCCGCTTCCCCAGCGGTCGTCAGCCTGCCTGGGAAGCCGCCACCGCTTGGATCACTGCCCTTCCCGTCACTCGGCTGACCGTGCTGCGCGCGCACCGCCTCACCGCCCGCCGCGCGATGCGCCTCCTGAAACTGCGCACACTCACCGGGATCCACCTGACCCTGGTCTGTCACCGCCCCCACCTGCCCGCCGCCCTGCACCAGGCCCTGCAGACGGCCGACCACACCATCACCACCGACTTCCAGGCCGCCCGCCGCCACTACTACGGCACGCCCTGCGCCGAACCCCTGCCTGCGGACCAACCGGCCCGGCCAGCCAGCCGATGGCTCACCCTGCCTGCACTGGACCGCCTCGTCTCCTACGACAGCCCTGCCCCCTGCGCCGCCGTGTGCACGCCGCCGCCGATCGTCTGGCGGCACCGTCCGCCGCCCGCGCCTCTCACCCCACACACCGCCCAGCGAGTCGCCCACCGGCTTCACGGGGCGAGTGCGCACCCTCGCCTGGCCGCGACCATTGCCGCCGCATTGTTCACCGGCGCGTCCCTCCAGCAACTCGCTACCGCCCGCCCCCGCGACTACGACGACGACGCGGCCACGCTCGCCCTGCACGACCGCGCCCGCTACACCGACGGCTGCGCCGCCTACCCCGTACCGCCCTGGGCGGGCGTCTTCCTGCGGGCCGCGGCCTGCTTCGCCCGACTCGTATCCGGGCAGGACCAGGAACTGCTCGCCACGCCAGGCAACCGTGCACTCCTGCTGCGCGTGGCGGAGACGGCCAGGCTGCGCCCGCCCCAGCCGCCCGCGGCCCGCCGTCAAGGCCCGGCCGGCCGTGTGGAGTGGGACTGGCGCGAGCGGCAGGAGGCCAACAGGTACGAAGCGATGCTGGCCGTACGCGCTAGGCCCTCGCGGCGCTGAACGCCCTGACGCGTCCGATCGGCCATGTGCCCGATCGAAAGGGCGGGCTCATCCGATCGAGAAGTCGGCGAACTCGAGGTCACTGAAGGCGATGTGCAGTCCGTGGGCGCGTCGGCCCCCGTCGCGGAAATATGCGTGCCCCAGCGCGCGGGCCAGGATCGCCAACTGCTGCTGCTCGCCCGCGCCGGCGTCCCGGGCGGCGAACAACTCCCGGGCGACCTCTCCCGGCAGGTACTGGGTGATCCACCGCACCCGCGGATCGTCCGAGGACCCTGCCGGTGCGGCGAACCCGAACCGCGCCCTGGTGTGGAAGACGAAGCCCTCCGCTTCGGCCTGGGCACGCCGGCGGGCCCGTATCCGGGGCTGCCACCGGGCCAGGACGGCTTCCTCGATCGCCCCCACCTGCAGCGGGCCCGGCGGGCGCCGCGCTCCGGGCTTCTGTGTCACCCACCGCTGCACGGTGCGCTGTGACACGCCCAGCACGGCGGCCACCCTCCGGGTGGAATGCCGGTGTGTCGCCAGCAGAAACCGCAGACGGGCCTCGGTGCTTGAGGGAACGGGCCGGGTGCGTAACGCGTGCTCCAGCCCTTGCTCGATCTGCCCCACGTCCGCCTCCCCAAGCGGCCAGCCGACAGGGCCGGCATCCTGCGGCCCATAGCGTCAGTTCTCCCACGCTGCCCACTCTTGACCGCCGGTTCCGGTATTCGCGAGACAGCACCAGCCGGCGTCGGCTACGAGAGCCCGAGGAGCGCCGACGACAAGGCTGCTACGTCCACCCCACCCCGAGCTCGGCGAGTGCGGCCCGCTGCTCCTGGGTGAGCTTGTCGCGCCTCGCGCGGGTGTTCGAGACCCATACGCCCAGCTTCACGGTCACCGGCTCCGTCTCGCCGTCGACCGTGATCTGTTCGCTGTGACCCCTTGGCACCGGCCGGTACGAGCCCTCCCGTTCCACCCACTGCGCGAGGGCTGCCAGGCCGCGCTGGAATGCCTGCTGCGCCTTGCTGGTGCCTTTCGCCGCACGCCCGGCTGCCGGGGCGCCAGGCGGCGCCGGGGCGGGCTTGACGCCCAGCCTCTCCAACCGTTCCTGCTGCTCGGTGGACAACTGCGTCCAGGTGCCCGGCTGCTTCTGCCGCTGAAGCCACCGCCCGATGTCATCGCCGTCCATCAGCACGCCGGGGGCGATGTCGGGCAGGCTGCCGTCGGCGTCGACCAGGTCCGCGAGCACGCGGTAGTGGCGCTGCCAGTCCAGGGGCCAGGGGCAGTTCCAGTCCGGGTCGATCGCCGCCAGCTGCTGCGCGCGCACCCGGGCCCGCTCCGGGCCCTTCCCAAGGCCGCCCTTGCGGCGCAGATTGGCCATGTGCTGCCCGATGGGCACCATCGCCCCGTCCTCGCCCCAGACCGCATCCTGCCGGGGGGCGAGGTGCCCGGTGGCCCGCCGGTAGGAGCGCAGCGCGGCGAGCTTGGTCTCCCAGGCCTCCTCGCCCGGCTCCCACACCATCCCGGCCTCCGGCGCGTCCAGCAGCTCCTTGCGGCGCGGTTCCAGCTCCCCCGCCCGCAGGGCCTTTCTCTGCTGGTGCACCCACCTGCCCAGCGGAAAGTCCTTCGTGACGCCGACCTCGGTCTCAACGTCATACGGGACGACGTGCAGGCCGGTGATGCCGTTCTCGGCTCGCCAGCGGATGAGGGCCTGGTAGCCCTCGAGCCACACCAGGGACTCCGGCCGGTAGACCCGCGTGCGCAGGAACGCGGCGATGGTGGCCGCATCGCGCGGTGTGGAGAAGTGCAGCAGGGCCGATTCGGCGGCGGCCTGGGTGTCGTCCTGTTCCTGGTCCTCCCCGTCGCCGCCGGCGCCGATGATCCGCCCGTCCTTGTCGCGCCGGACGTGCACTGTGCGCTGTCCGCTGGTGAGGGCGCGGGAGGCGAGCTGTTCCACGAGTCGTTCATCGTGCGAGCGCAGGCCTTGGAGCACAGCGACCAGTCCCGCATACGAGGAAGAGGCGACCATGTCGGTAGGGTCCTCGCCGGGCTGGAGGAAGACGGGCACGATGATCCGGGCGACCTTCGTGGTGCCGTCCCGGTTGGGCCGCAGCGCCCGGCCGATGTTCTGCACGATCTCGACCTGGGAGGTGCGGGTGTCGGCGAAGCAGACGGCTTCCACGCCCCGCTCGCCGGTGATGTCCACGCCTTCCCCGAGCACGCGGCAGCTCGCCAGGAACGCCCGGTGCACGCGCCGGTTGCCGACGTCGATGCCGCCT
The DNA here is from genome assembly GCF_003236365.1 of Streptomyces sp. NTH33. Lineage (GTDB taxonomy): Bacteria > Actinomycetota > Actinomycetes > Streptomycetales > Streptomycetaceae > Streptomyces. The sequence continues at coordinate 2,197 of NZ_POTZ01000007.1, read as the reverse complement.
GCGAACTGCCGCAGCACCTCGCGCCGTTCGGTGACGAGGTGGTCGCCGCACAGCCACGCCGACCACACCCGGTCCGGGGGTACGTGGCGGCCGGCCTCCAGCTCGTAGAAGTCGGCATCGATCGACGAGGCGGGGAGCCGGTCCGCGGCCGCCAGGTCGTCGCCGGTGGCGTCGCCTGCGTACAGCTCGGCTGCGGTCTGGGGCAGCTTGTCCGCGAACGCGGCTGCTTCTTCCACCTTCTGGTGGAACGTCATGACCGTACGCAGGTTGTACGCCGCTGCGTGTTCCAAGAGTGCGGTCTGCAGCAAGGCGAGGCGTCGGCCCCGCTGCGCCTCCTCCGATTCCCCGAGGACGGGGGAGGGGTCGTGGATCTCCAGGACGTCGATTTCGAATCCGGCGAGGATGCCCCGCTCGATCGCCTCCGAGAGCCCGAGCTCGGCCAGCCACGCGCCGTACGTCCCGTCCGGGTCGTCGGCCATGCTCGCGATCTCCAGCTCCTTCCCGTCCGTGCCCTTCTGCGGGCGGGGCGCGGCGAGGATGCGCGGGGTCGCGGTCAGGTACAGCCGGAAATCCGCCGGGATCCGCTGGTTGTCGTGGATCGCCGCCCACGGCCGCCCGAGATCACCCGCCGTACCGTGGGCTTCGTCCACGATCGCGAGGTCGAACCCGCTCATCTGCTGCCCGTACAGGCGCTCCCCGCCCGCCAGGGCGGCCTCCAGCGGCCCGCGAACCTTGCCCTTGCCCTCGGGTGCGTCGATGTCCTCGCGGTCCACCAGCGAGGCGTACGTGGCGAACACGACCATCGGTCCCTTCCCGGCCCACAGCGCGAGCTGGATGGGGTTGGTGGTGGTGCGTACCCCCAGCGAGTTGAGCACGGGGTCGTTCTCCAGCGAGCACACCGCCACCATCGACGCCCGGTGGCCCACCAGCCGCCACGCCTGGGCGGTCTGCACGAGCAGGTCCAGGGTCGGAACGGTCACCAGGATCCGTCCGCCCGGGAAGCACTCCAGTGCACACGCAGCGGCGGTGATCGTCTTCCCCGATCCGGTCGCGGACACGATCGTGCCCCGGGCCCCCTGAGGGGACACAGATGATCTTGCAGGGAATCCCACCCACCGACGGAAAGCCGCTTTCTGGGCCACCTGGTGTTCCCGAAGCCGAATACCCAGCATCTCCCCGCTCCTCCTCTGCCTTCTTTTCCGCTCGCTTCGGAAATCACAGGGACGGCGTGAAAGGCGGCACAGACACCGTGCCGTCCTCGCTCACGACGATCCGCTCGGCGAGCTCGGCCAGGACCTGAGAGGGGCGCAGCCCCGCCCGGTAGGCCACCGCCCGGACCAGCCGACCGGGCGCGGCGGACAGCCAGACCTCCGCCCGCAGCTCATCCGCTTCCTCCCCCTGCCGTTCCCCCAAGGCGGCCTGTCCCGCAAGAGCACCAGCAAGCCGTTCCTCACGCTCGCGAGCCCACACCGAGCCCTGAGCGTCCCGTTCCGGCTCGTACACGCCCCAACCGGCTGCAGCCATCAAGTCCCTGACGCGCCGCCACTCAGCGTGCTGGGCCAGCCAAATGACAGCCAACCGCTCCCGGTCCATCTCGAACTCGTAGAAGGAACCGTTTCCCCTCAACTGATCCGCGGTTTCCCGCTCACGGACAGCGGCCTCCGCGACCTTTTCCGCAACGGCGGCGACGTCCAGGCCATTCGCCTGACGCCGGACCTGATCCCGCGCCACGTCCTGAGCACTCCACATGCGTTTTCCCTTTTCCGAAAGGCGCGGGCATCTGGGCCCACATCGGGTGGTTGAGGGGTGTCCCGTATTTCCACCAACACTACATGCTGCATCAAACTGATGCACCCACTACACCGGCACCCGAAACGAACGAGCAACCCCTCACCCTCGCAGCCAGCCCGGCCTGCATCAGCGGGCCCCAACAATCCTGGAGGCGCAGCCGGAAGGACCGTCAGGCGGGGGAGTGCAGCGGATCCGCCGGCCCGGGCTGCAGCGCAGCGGAAGCCCAGTAGCGAGACGCAGTCTCGCCGCTCCGGGAGCGCAGCGGACGGAGCGTCAACCCCGATGCGTAGCATCGGGGTTGCGCGGGTGGCGCAGCCACCCGCCAGCGCTCCCGCGGAGCGGGAGCGCAACACCTCCGCGCAGCGGAGGTGTTCGCTTGCACATCGCGCAGCGATGTGGCACCCGC
>NZ_POTZ01000079.1 GCF_003236365.1 Streptomyces sp. NTH33 | reverse complement strand
GGGCACGGCCGTGCGGCGGCGGGCGGCCGGCAGCAGGGCGAGCGCGGCCACCGCGCCGGCGAGCGGCAGCCACCACACCCAAGCGGGCAGCGGCGCCGCCGCGGTGGTCACCCCGGGTGCGGTCGGCACCTTCAGCTCGCTCCTGAGGGTGACGGTGTACGTGGCCGGGGCGGTCGGGGAGGCGTAGCCGAGGTCGGTGGCGGCGAGGACCAGGCGCAGCCGGTGGCCCTTGCGCACCTCGTGGTCGATCGCCGGGAGGGTGAGGGTGACGTCCTTGCCGGTCTTGGCGCCCTCGACGCGCACGGGGGTCACCAGCTGGGCGGGCAGCACCGGACGCGCCGTGCCCGGCCCGACGTCGTACACCTTGGCGAAGAGCACCGCGTCGTCGCTCGTCGACCTGACGTGGACGGTCGCCGTCGGCGACCCGGTGACGCGCAGGTCGCCGCCGAGGGGCGCGGAGTCGAACTTCGCGTACTGGCCGGGGAAGTCCAGCGACACGCCGACGCCGAGCGAGGACAGCCGGGACAGTGAGCCGGAGCCGCCGAGGCCGGGCAGCGAGGACACGGCGGGCGGGCTGGCCCCCGCCGGGTTCTCCAGGCGCTGTTCGCCCCCGCTCAGGGCGATGGACCGCTGCCCGCTCCCCAGTCCCGGATACGCGCTGCCGCTCGCGCCGCGCAGCAGGGCCCTGCCGTCGGTGGAGTCGACGCCCCCGGTGCGGGTGACGCGGAAGGCGGGCCCGGTGTCGGTGCTCCTGTCGCCCTTGAGGTAGCGGTCGAACCAGGTCTTCACGCGCGCCTGTACCCGGTCGGTCTCCGGCTCGCCGCCGTCGTGGCCGCCGGCGATCCAGTCGACGTCGACCGGGGCGCCGTTCGCCCGGATCGCCTTCGCGGCGGCATCGGCCTGGCCGAGCGGGAAGAGGGAGTCGGACTGGCCCTGCATCAGCAGCGTCGGCACCTTGATGCGGTCGCCGACGGCGGACGGCGACCGCTCCTGAAGCAGCCCGCGGGCCTCGGCGTCCGGCTTCCCGGACTCGGCGACCCGCTCGTACATCCGGCACAGCGCGGGCTCGAACCTCGCGCAGCCGCCGCCGGCGCTGATGAACCAGCCCGCCCACAGTTTCTTGAGGACGCCGTTCGGGAACAGGGCGTCCGCGAGGTTCCAGTACGTGATCGCCGGGGCGATGGCGTCCACCCGGTCGTCGTGCCCGGCGGCGAGCAGGGAGATCGCGCCGCCGTAGGAGGCACCGGTCACGCCCACGCGCGGGTCGCCGGGCCCGTCCAGCTCGACCTCGGGCCGCTTCGCCAGCCAGTCGATCAGCCTCGAGACGTCGGCGACCTCGGCGTCGGGGCCGTTCAGCCCGATCTTCCCGGTGGATCCGCCGAAGCCGCGCGCCGACCAGGTCAGCACCGCGTACCCGTCCGCGGCGAGGTCCTCCGCCTGCCGCCGTACGTCGTCCTTGCTGCCGCCGAAGCCGTGCCCGATCAGGACCGCGGGGTGCCGTCCGGCACCGGCCGGGGTGAAGTACGAGGTGGCGATCCGCACCCCGTCGCCCATGGTCATGACCTGGTCGGCGCGGCGCACCGGGGGCGGGCCGTCGGAGACGGCCGCCGCCCACGTACCGGCACCGGCGAGCACGACGACGGCGGCCCCGGCGGCCAGCAGCCGCCGGGGCCTCCGCAGCAGCCCACGAAGTCCGGGCAGTCGAAGATCCATGCCTTCCACCGTACGGGCCACCGCCGGCGACCGATGCCGCCTCCGGACCGAACCCCGGCCCCTCCCCGGGGAGTACGGGCCCGCCGCGGCATACCGCGGCCGTGGTACACGCCCCCGCTCCGCGGCGCCGCCACGCGCACGAGGCCGTCCGGATGCCGGACGGCCTCGTCGCCTGCGGTGACGGTCAGTGGTTGCGCGGGAAGCCCAGGTCCACGCCCGCCGGGGCCTCGGACGGGTCCGGCCAGCGGGTGGTGACGACCTTGCCGCGGGTGTAGAAGTGGGTGCCGTCGTTGCCGTAGATGTGGTGGTCGCCGAAGAGCGAGTCCTTCCAGCCGCCGAAGGAGTGGTAGCCCACCGGGACCGGGATCGGCACGTTGACGCCGACCATGCCGGCCTCGATCTCCAGCTGGAAGCGGCGGGCGGCGCCGCCGTCCCGGGTGAAGATCGCGGTGCCGTTGCCGAACGGCGAGGCGTTGATGAGGGCCACGCCCTCCTCGTAGGTGTCCACGCGCAGCACGCACATCACCGGGCCGAAGATCTCGTCCTGGTAGGCCTTCGCGCTGGTGGGCACCTTGTCGAGCAGCGAGATGCCGATCCAGTGGCCGTCCTCGTAGCCCTCCACGGTGTGGCCGGTGCCGTCCAGGACCACCTCGCAGCCCTCATCGGCTGCGCCCTTCACGTAGGAGGCGACCTTGTCGCGGTGGGCGGCGGTGATCAGCGGGCCCATCTCGGAGGCCGGGTCGTTGCCGGGGCCGATCTTGATCTTCTCGGCGCGCTCGCGGATCTTCTCCACCAGCTCGTCGCCGATCACACCGACCGCCACGACGGCCGAGATGGCCATGCAGCGCTCGCCCGCCGAGCCGTACGCGGCCGAGACGGCGGCGTCGGCGGCGGCGTCCAGGTCGGCATCCGGCAGGACCAGCATGTGGTTCTTGGCGCCGCCCAGGGCCTGTACGCGCTTGCCGTTGGCGGAGGCGGTGGTGTGGATGTAGCGGGCGATCGGGGTGGAGCCGACGAAGGAGACCGCCTTGACGTCCGGGTGCTCCAGGAGCCGGTCGACGGCCACCTTGTCGCCGTGCACGACGTTGAAGACGCCGTCGGGCAGCCCGGCCTCGGCCAGCAGCTCGGCGATCCTCATCGCGGCCGACGGGTCCTTCTCGCTGGGCTTGAGCACGAAGGTGTTGCCGCAGGCGATGGCGAGGGGGAACATCCACATCGGGACCATCGCCGGGAAGTTGAACGGCGTGATGCCGGCGACCACGCCCAGCGGCTGCCGGATCGAGGCCACGTCCACACGGGTGGCGACCTGGGTGGACAGCTCGCCCTTGAGCTGCACGGTGATGCCGCAGGCCAGGTCGACGATCTCCAGGCCGCGGGCGACCTCGCCGAGCGCGTCGGAGTGCACCTTGCCGTGCTCGGCGGTGATCAGCTCGGCGATCTCGTCGCGGTGGGCGTCCAGCAGGGCGCGGAACTTGAACAGGATCGAGGTCCGCCGGGCCAGCGAGGACTGCCCCCAGGTGGCGTAGGCGTCCTTGGCGGCGGCGACCGCGGCGTCCACCTCCTCGACGGAGGCGAACGCGACCTTCGTGGTGACGGCGCCGGTCGCCGGGTCCGTGACCGGCCCGTACGTTCCCGAGGCGCCTTCGGCGGTCTTCCCGCCGATCCAGTGGTTGACGATCTTCGTCATGCCCGGTTACTCCTTCACAGATGGCGGCGTCGGGTCGAGACCTGCCGTTCGTACAGCTCATGTGCCGTGGACCGCCGGCGGTCGGGCCGCGGTGTCGGCCACACGTACATCCCACCAGCCTCGCGCGCCGGGCGCGCCCGACACTGTGTCTGCGGTTTCCGTTTCGGCATAGACACATGTGGGGGTGTCCGCGGCGCACGCCACGGCGAGGCCTTCGTACGGATCCTGTACCTGCCCGGCATGCGGCACCCGCTCCCTGCGCTCTGGTCGGGGACCTCCGGCGCGGGGCCGTAGCGGGCGGGGAGTCGACGCTCGCACTTCGCTCCTGCCAGGGCGAAGCGGCCTCCCGCGCCGGAGGCGATCGGTGTCCGGGCGCCGCGGGGGCGCGTGGGTCTTCGCCCACCGTGCCCTCGCCGCCCGGGAGGGGGAACTCTTCGTCCTCTGTGCGGCCGTGCGTCCGTGTGTCCGTACCGTCCACCGGCCGTCCACACCGGTTCTAGTGCCGGGCACGGGCCATGTCAATGGTTTGTCCGGACATTCGGACGAAAGTGAGAGGGGATCGCCTCAGATGTGTCACAAAGACCTCGGCCGTGTCACACGTGTCGCACCTGTGCGCGCCCTCGGTCACACCCGGACGACAGGCGCTTGCCGATGTGCACGGAGCGTCGTTGACCGAGCACAGGCTTGGTGATCACCAGTGCAGCGCCCGGCTCCCCCGACGGCCTCCCCGGCCGCCGCCGTGGCGCGCGTGGGGAGGTGTACATGACCGACCGAAGGCTCTGGTCGTACAAGGAGATCGCGGCGCACATCCGGGTGCGGCCGGACACCGTGCGGTCCTACCGCAAGCACGGGCTGCTGCCGCCGCCCGATCACGTGGAGGGCGGCAAGCCCTACTGGTACGCCGACACCGTCCGCGCCTGGGTCGCCGCCCGGCCCGGCAACCGCGGCCGCAGAGCCGACTGAGGCTCCGCTTCCGTCCCGAACCGGGTCAGCCCCACGGCTCGACGACCGTGACCCCGGACCCCGGTGCCGTCCCCATCGCCGCGAGCGCGTCCGGGGCGGCGGCCAGGGGGATGGTCGACGTCACCAGCAGATCGGGCCGCAGCACACCGGCCTCCACCAGCTGGAGCATCCGCGGGTAGGCGTGCGCGGCCATGCCGTGGCTGCCCAGGAGTTCCAGCTCCAGGGCGATCGCGCGCGCCATGGGCACCGGGGTGGTGCCCGTCGGGGAGGGCAGCAGGCCGACCTGGACATGGCGGCCCCGGCGGCGCAGACCGTTCACCGAGGCCGCGCAGGTGGCGGGCGAGCCGAGCGCGTCGAGCGAGAGGTGGGCGCCGCCGCCGGTCACCTCGCGCACCCGCTCCGCGGTGTCCCGCACACCGGTGGCGTCCACGCACTGCTCGGCACCGGATCTCCGCGCCAGTTCCAGGGCCCGGGCGGACACGTCCACCGCCACCACCCTGGCCCCCGACGCCGCCGCGACCATCACCGCCGACAGGCCCACGCCCCCGCAGCCGTGCACGGCGACCCACTCGCCGGCGGCGACCCGGCCCTGCTGGACCACCGCGCGGAACGCCGTGGCGAACCGGCAGCCGAGCGAGGCCGCCGTCGCGGAGGACAGCCCGCCGGGTACGGCGACCAGGTTCACGTCGGCGTGGTCGAGCGCCACGTACTGGGCGAAGGAGCCCCAGTGCGTGAAGCCGGGCTGGGTCTGCCGCTCGCACACCTGCTGGTCGCCGGCCGCGCAGGCGGGGCAGGTGCCGCAGGCGCAGACGAAGGGCACGGTGACCCGGTCGCCGGGCCGCCAGCGGGTCATCCGCGGACCCACCTCCTCGACGGTTCCGGCGAGTTCGTGCCCCGGCACGTGCGGCAGGGTGATGTCGGGGTCGTGGCCCTGCCAGCCGTGCCAGTCGCTGCGGCACAGACCGGTCGCCTCGACCCGCACCACGACCCCGTGCTCCGCGGGCCGCGGGTCGGCCACCTCGCGCACCTCGGCCGGCTCCCCGTACCGCTCGAACACCACAGCCCGCATCCGCCGCCTCGCCTTCCGCCGGGGTCTCCCCGCGGCTCGCCGCTTCCGGCGAAACCGTAGTACGCGGCCCCCGGGCCCCAGGGCGCGGCTCCTTGGAGGAATACCCCCTAGGGGTATAGTGTTGAAGAGAAGCGAGGCCCCCATGGCCCCGTGCACCCCGTCCATCACGACCGAGGAGTACGACATGACCGACCGGACCGGCACCCCGGACACCGTCACCACCGTCTACAAGGTGAGCGGGATGAGCTGCGGACACTGCGAGGGGTCCGTCTCCGCCGAGATCTCCGAGCTGCCCGGCGTCAGCTCGGTGAAGGCCGTCGCCTCCACCGGCGAGGTCACCGTCGTCTCCGCGGCCCCGCTCGACGAGGAGGCGGTGCGCGCCGCCGTGGACGAGGCCGGCTTCGAGCTCGTCGGCACGGCCTGACGGAAGACCGGCCGAACCGTCCCTCCCTCCCCCGTCCGCCGTCTGGAGTCCCACGGATGAACACCCCCGCCACCACACAGACGCCCATGACCGACCGGCCGGACCTCGCCGAGGTCGAGCTGCTCATCGGCGGGATGACCTGCGCGTCCTGCGCGGCCCGCGTCGAGAAGAAGCTCAACCGCATGGACGGCGTCACCGCGACGGTCAACTTCGCCACGGAGAAGGCCAAGGTCGCCTACCCGGCGGGGGTATCCGTCGACGACCTGATCGCCACCGTGGTGAAGACGGGCTACACCGCCGAGGAACCCCCGCCGCCGCAACCGGAAGCGCGGCCGGCCGGGGAGCAGGCGCCCCAGGACCCCGAGCTGGTCTCCCTGCGTCAGCGCCTGACCGTCTCCGCGCTCCTCGCCGTCCCCGTCGTCCTGCTGGCCATGGTCCCGGTCCTGCAGTTCGACAACTGGCAGTGGCTCTCGCTGACCCTCGCCGCGCCGGTCGTCGTCTGGGGCGCCCTGCCGTTCCACCGGGCGGCCCTGACCAACGCCCGGCACGGCGCCGCCACCATGGACACGCTCGTCTCGATAGGCACCCTCGCCGCGTTCGGCTGGTCGCTGTGGGCGCTGTTCCTCGGTGACGCGGGCATGCCCGGCATGCGCCACGGGTTCAGCTTCGCCGTCTCCCGGACGGACGCGGCCTCCACGATCTATCTGGAGGTCGCCGCCGGAGTCGTGGCGTTCATCCTGCTCGGCCGCTATCTGGAGGCCCGCTCCAAGCGGCGGGCGGGGGCCGCGCTGCGGGCGCTGATGGAACTGGGCGCCAAGGACGTCGCCGTCCTGCGGGGCGGGGCGGAGGTGCGGATCCCGATGTCGGCGCTGGCCGTCGGCGACCGGTTCGTGGTGCGGCCCGGTGAGAAGGTCGCCACCGACGGCACGGTCGTCGAGGGCACCTCGGCAATCGACGCCTCCATGCTGACCGGCGAGTCGGTGCCGGTGGACGTCGGCGCCGGCGACACCGTCACGGGCGCCACGGTCAACGCGGGCGGCCGCCTGGTCGTCGAGGCCACCCGCGTCGGCGCGGACACCCAGCTCGCGCGCATGGCGCAGCTGGTCGAGGACGCACAGAACGGCAAGGCCGAGGTGCAGCGGCTGGCCGACCGGATCTCGGCGGTCTTCGTGCCGGTCGTCCTGGTCATCGCCCTGGGCACCCTGCTCACCTGGCTGTTCGTCACCGGTGACGTGACCGCGGCCTTCACCGCGGCCGTCGCGGTGCTGATCATCGCCTGCCCGTGCGCGCTGGGCCTGGCCACGCCGACCGCACTGATGGTCGGCACCGGCCGGGGCGCCCAGCTCGGCATCCTGATCAAGGGCCCCGAGGTGCTGGAGTCCACCCGCCGCGTCGACACCGTCGTGCTGGACAAGACCGGAACGGTCACCACGGGCCGTATGACCCTCCAGGAGGTGTACGCCGCCGAGGGCACCGACGAGAAGCAGCTGCTGCGCCTCGCGGGCGCCCTGGAGCACGCCTCCGAGCACCCGATCGCCAAGGCCGTCGCCGCCGGCGCCGAGGAGCGGGTGGGGCCGCTGCCCCCGGTCGAGCACTTCGAGAACGTCCCCGGACGGGGCGTACGCGGGCGCGTGGAGGGTCACGACGTGGCCGTGGGCCGACTCGCCGACCTCACCGCCGAGCTGCCGGACGAGGTGGCCCGCGCCCGCCGCGAGGCCGAGAGCGAGGGCCGTACGGCGGTCGTCGTCGGCTGGGACGGGACGGCACGGGGTGTCGTCGCCGTGGCCGACGCGGTCAAGGAGACCAGCCCTCAGGCCGTACGGCAGCTGCGCGACCTGGGACTGCGCCCCGTCCTGCTGACCGGGGACAACCGCGCGGTCGCCGAGACCGTGGCACGGGCGGTCGGGATCGACCCCCACGACGTGATCGCCGAGGTGCTGCCGCAGGACAAGGTCGACGCCGTCCGGCGGCTGCAGGCCGAGGGGCGGACCGTGGCCATGGTCGGCGACGGCGTCAACGACGCCGCCGCGCTCGCCACCGCCGACCTGGGCCTGGCGATGGGGACCGGCACGGACGCCGCCATCGAGGCCGGCGACCTGACGCTGGTGCGCGGCGACCTGCGGGTGGCCGCGGACGCCATCCGGCTGTCCCGGCGGACACTGGCCACCATCAAGGGCAACCTGGTATGGGCCTTCGGCTACAACGTGGCCGCGCTGCCGCTGGCCGCCGCCGGCCTGCTCAACCCGATGATCGCGGGGGCGGCGATGGCGTTCTCCTCGGTGTTCGTGGTGACGAACAGTCTGCGACTGCGTACCTTCCGTTGAGCACGTGCCACTTCTGACGGAAGTAAGAGTCCCCCTGGAGTCCGACGCGCGCCTCACATAAGCTCTTCACAAGGCTCGCGCATCATCCTTACGCTGGGGTCTCGTTCGCCATACCTGGGCTCTTGCGTACCTAACGGACATATGCAAGAGACACAGATCACAACGATGTGAACGTAACCCTCGAAGGGATTCGAAGGTCTAAGTTGGCGATGTCATGCCGGGAGGCGTCTTGGGGGGCGCCGACCGGCATCCGGGGATGTCTTGGGGGACTTCCTCGGAGATGCGTTGCCGGGGCAGGTACAGCGGGAAGCTTTGAGCGGCCCTCCCGTGCGTGCGCTGTCCCGGCAGATCGCACCGGCAGTACGACTGCGGTACAAGAAGGGCGCGGCGAGTTCTGCTCGTTGTGCTCACAGCGATTCAGGCGCTGGTCCTCATGGACGCCCGGCCGGATCCCGTGGGGGGAATCCGCACCGGGACATGGGAAGGCGCCCTGGTCGTCGGCCCGTGGGGGGACCGACGTGCCAGGGCGCCTTCCGCTTTTCGTGTTGTTCGTGTTGTTCGTGAGCCTTCCGCCCGCTCAGGGGCTCTTCACGGGCGGCACGAGGCCCCGCATCCGCCGCGACCGCGCGGATACGGGGCCCGATGACGCCGGCAGGGTCCTGCCTCAGCGCTCCTCGACCGGAACGAAGTCGCGCTCGACCACGCCCGTGTAGATCTGGCGCGGGCGGCCGATGCGGGAGCCCGGCTCCTTGATCATCTCGTGCCACTGGGCGATCCAGCCCGGCAGCCGGCCGAGAGCGAACAGGACCGTGAACATCTCGGTCGGGAAGCCCATGGCCCGGTAGATCAGACCGGTGTAGAAGTCGACGTTCGGGTAGAGCTTGCGCTCGACGAAGTAGTCGTCGGACAGCGCGTGCTCCTCCAGCTTCAGGGCGATGTCGAGGAGCTCGTCCTCCTTGCCCAGCGCGGAGAGCACATCGTGCGCGGCAGCCTTGATGATCTTGGCGCGCGGGTCGAAGTTCTTGTAGACCCGGTGGCCGAAGCCCATCAGGCGGACGCCGTCCTCCTTGTTCTTCACCTTGCGGATGAAGGTGTCGACGTCGTTGCCGGAGTCGCGGATGCCCTCGAGCATCTCCAGCACCGACTGGTTGGCGCCGCCGTGCAGGGGGCCCCACAGCGCGCTGATGCCGGCCGAGATCGAGGCGAACATGTTGGCCTGCGAGGAGCCGACCAGGCGGACCGTGGAGGTCGAGCAGTTCTGCTCGTGGTCGGCGTGCAGGATCAGCAGCTTGTCCAGCGCGGAGACGACGACCGGGTCCAGCTCGTACTCCTGGGCGGGGACCGAGAAGGTCATGCGCAGGAAGTTCTCGACGTAGCCGAGGTCGTTACGCGGGTAGACGAACGGGTGACCGATCGACTTCTTGTACGCGTACGCCGCGATCGTCGGGAGCTTGGCGAGCAGGCGGATGGTGGAGAGGTTGCGCTGCGTCTCGTCGAACGGGTTGTGGCTGTCCTGGTAGAACGTCGACAGCGCCGAGACCACCGACGACAGCATCGCCATCGGGTGCGCGTCGCGCGGGAAGCCCGTGTAGAAGTTCTTGACGTCCTCGTGCAGCAGGGTGTGCTGCGTGACCTTGTGCTTGAAGGAGGCCAGCTCGTCGACGGTCGGCAGCTCACCGTTGATCAGCAGGTAGGCCACCTCCAGGAAGGTGGAGCGCTCGGCCAGCTGCTCGATCGGGTAGCCGCGGTACCGAAGGATGCCCTGCTCACCGTCGAGATAGGTGATGGCGGATTTGTACGCGGCGGTGTTGCCGTATCCGCTGTCCAGAGTCACCAGACCGGTCTGGGCGCGCAGCTTCCCGATGTCGAAGCCCTTGTCGCCGACGGTGCTGTCAACCACCGGGTAGGTGTACTCGCCGCCGTCGTACCGCAGTACTACAGAGTTGTCGCTCACGTCTTCCCTCACCGACGTAGTGCCTCATCTTCGAGGTGCCCTGACTGTCTCTACCATCCCCCATTTGGCTCAGGAGAGTGCACTCGGGGTCGACCCTTGGGCCCATTGACGGCACTCAGTGCCGCCAATCTGCTCATCCTGCCCGCTCGATCCGGCCACGGGAAGTGCTGTGTGACCTTTACGACTCGCTTGATCGATCATTTTGGGTGATGCCGCGTCAGAAATCGGGTTCCGGCCCTGTGGGCGGTGCTTTTCAGCCCCCTGCGAGCCGGAAGTCCAGTGCCGTGCAGCGCCGTCCCGCCGACACCGTGCGCACCGCCTGGCCGATCGCCTTGCGCGAACCCACGAGGACGACCAGCTTCTTGGCCCGGGTGACTGCCGTGTAGAGCAGGTTGCGCTGGAGCATCATCCAGGCACCGGTGGTGACGGGGATCACCACGGCGGGATACTCACTGCCCTGGGAACGGTGGATGGTCACCGCGTACGCGTGCGCCAGCTCGTCCAGTTCGTCGAACTCGTACGAAACCTCCTCGTCCTCGTCCGTCAGCACCGTCAGGCGCTGGTCGACCGGGTCGAGCGAGGTGACCACGCCCACGGTGCCGTTGAAGACACCGTTCTCCCCCTTCTCGTAATTGTTGCGAATCTGAGTGACCTTGTCTCCGACGCGGAAAACCCGTCCGCCGAACCGCTTTTCCGGCAGATCCGGCCGGCCCGGGGTGACGGCCTGCTGGAGCAGGCCGTTCAGCGTGCCGGCGCCCGCCGGGCCGCGGTGCATGGGCGCGAGCACCTGCACGTCCCGGCGCGGGTCGAGCCCGAACCGGGCCGGGATGCGGCGCGCGGCCACGTCCACGGTGAGCCGGCCGGCCTCCTCCGTGTCGTCCTCGACGAAGAGGAAGAAGTCCTTCATGCCGTCGGTGAGCGGGTGCTGCCCGGCGTTGATCCGGTGGGCGTTGGTCACCACGCCGGACTGCTGGGCCTGGCGGAACACGCGCGTGAGGCGGACGGCGGGGATGGGGCCGGCCTCGGCCAGCAGGTCCCTGAGGACCTCCCCGGCACCCACGCTGGGCAGCTGGTCGACGTCCCCGACGAACAGCAGGTGGGCTCCCGGGGGCACGGCCTTGACCAGCTTGTTCGCCAGCAGCAGGTCCAGCATGGACGCCTCGTCGACGACGACGAGGTCGGCGTCGAGCGGCCGGTCCCTGTCGTACGCGGCGTCCCCGCCGGGCTTGAGCTCCAGCAGACGGTGGACGGTGGAGGCCTCCGCGCCGGTGAGCTCGGACAGCCGCTTGGCGGCGCGGCCGGTGGGCGCGGCCAGCACGACCTTCGCCTTCTTCGCCCGGGCGAGCTCCACGATCGAGCGCACGGTGAAGGACTTGCCGCACCCGGGGCCGCCGGTCAGCACGGCCACCTTCTCGGTCAGCGCCAGCTTCACGGCCGCCTCCTGCTCGGGGGCGAGGTCGGTCCCCGTACGGCCCCCCAGCCAGCTCAGCGCCCTGTCCCAGGCCACGTCCCGGAAGGACGGCATCCGGTCGGCGTCCGTACGCAGCAGGCGCAGCAGCTGGGCGGAGAGGGAGAGCTCGGCGCGGTGGAAGGGCACGAGGTAGATGGCGGTGACCGGGTCACCACCGTCGTGCCCCGGCACCTTCTCCCGTACGACGCCGGGATCGCCGCCGTCCTCCGCGGGCTGTGCGAGCTCGGCGAGGCACTCGATGACGAGCCCGGTGTCGACCTGGAGGAGTTTGACCGCGTCCGCGATCAGCCGCTCCTCGGGCAGGAAGCAGTGGCCCTGGTCGGCGGACTGCGACAGCGCGTACTGCAGTCCGGCCTTGACGCGCTCCGGGCTGTCGTGCGGGATGCCGACGGACTGGGCGATCTTGTCGGCGGTCAGGAAGCCGATGCCCCAGACGTCGGCGGCGAGCCGGTACGGCTGGTTCTTCACGACGGAGATGGAGGCGTCGCCGTACTTCTTGTAGATGCGCACCGCGATGGAGGTGGACACCTCCACGGTCTGCAGGAACAGCATCACCTCCTTGATCGCCTTCTGCTCCTCCCAGGCGTCGGCGATCCTCTTGGTCCGCTTGGGGCCGAGGCCGGGGACCTCGATGAGCCGCTCGGGCTCCTCCTCGATGATCCTCAGGGTGTCCAGCCCGAAGTGCTGGGTGATGCGGTCGGCGAAGACCGGCCCGATGCCCTTGACGAGCCCGGAGCCGAGGTACCGGCGGATGCCCTGGACGGTGGCCGGCAGGACGGTCGTGTAGTTCTCGACCTGGAACTGCTTGCCGTACTGCGGGTGGGACCCCCAGCGCCCCTCCATCCGCAGCGACTCCCCCACCTGGGCCCCCAGCAGCGCGCCGACCACCGTGAGCAGGTCACCGGCGCCCCGGCCGGTGTCGACCCGGGCGACCGTGTAGCCGTTCTCCTCGTTGGCGTACGTGATCCGCTCCAGGACGCCCTCGAGTACGGCCGAACGCCGCTCTCCGGCACCGGCCTGCCCCGCACGACTCGCCTCCGTGGTCATGAACGTGACGGTACCGCCGGGGTGTGACAGCGGCGAGGGCCGGGGCGCCCCGGCCCAGGAGCACGCCGTCGGCTCGGAGACCGAATCCGGATGCGTCAGGTTTGTTCGGAATTCCACAGGAAAGCCCCGCACGGGAATGTGAAATTTCCGTTCCTGTTGTTTCTTACTTGATTCTTACTCGCCGGTACTTATTTATCCTCCGCTTGCTGTCTTGGTGGGTGTATCGCGCGTCCAGCGCATGACCAGTACGCACGCCACTGTTCCGACGTATTGACTGGGGGAGAGCTTGAGCGCTCACGAAATGAGCATCCTCGGGGTGAGCGAGGGCGAAGAGAAGATGTACCGGCATTTTCTTCGGAATCCCGATACGTCCACTGATTCCATCCACCTGCTGGTCCACACGGACCCGGGGACGGCGAAGGAACAGCTCGACCGGCTCAGGGAGTTGGGTCTCCTGCGGGAAACCGGCCCGGACAGGTGGGCCGCCACCGACCCGGAGGCCGCCGTCGGCCGGCTGATGGACATGCGGCTGCACGACCTCCACCAGGAGCTGCGGAAGGTCACCCGCTCCCGGCACCTGGTCGACTCCCTGCTGGCCGAACGGACCCCCGAGGCGCCCGTCCCGTTGGGCGTCGAGCAGCTCACCGGCCTGGACCAGATCCGCAGCCGCATAGACGACCTGGCCTTCTTCGCCCGCGAGGAGATCCTCTCCGTCGAGCCGTACGAAGCGCTGTCGCCCGAGAACATCGAGCACGCCCGCCCGTTGGACATGCGCTGCCTGCGCCGGGGCGTCCGGATCCGCAGCATCGTGCTCCGTGCCGCTCTGGAGCATCCGCCCACTTTCGCCTACCTCGGGGAACTGGCCTCGCACGGAGCGCGGATCCGGGTGACCGACGACATCTCGGAACGGATCCTCGTCTACGACCGGCGGACCGCCGTGGTCCCCGTGAACCCGGACGACACCGCGTGCGGTGCGCTGCTCGCCCGCGAGGAAGGGCTGATCTCCACCATCATCGCGCTGTTCGAGCGGATCTGGAGCCAGGCCGAGGACCTGCCGAGCACTTCCGGCGACGAGGAGCT
This sequence comes from Streptomyces sp. NTH33, assembly GCF_003236365.1. GTDB lineage: Bacteria > Actinomycetota > Actinomycetes > Streptomycetales > Streptomycetaceae > Streptomyces. Next base: position 7,138 of record NZ_POTZ01000079.1, on the reverse strand, counting down.
TCCGGCGCTCTCGGACGTCGAGAAACGGGTGCTCGAGGCGATGTGCACCGTGGGCAAGGACGAGGCCGGGGCCCGCAGCATCGGGGTGTCGGTGCGGACCTACCGCCGCCATGTCGCCGACCTGAAACACGTACTGGGGGCCAGCAGCCGGGCGCAGGCCGCCCTGCTGGCCCGCGAGCGCGGCTGGATCTGACGGAGCCGCGGCCTCTACCCGCCGGGTGCCGACCGTGCGGACCGCTGTTCTCCGACGCCGCTCGGATCGCGGCCCGGACCGTCTCCGGGCCGCCGTCCGGCACGGCGCGGTCCTTCCCGGTGGGGCCGGGCGGGCCCGGCGCACGGGTTCCACCGTCAGGTGCCCCCCGGCCGTGATCCGGCCTCCGACCGGGCCCGAGGGCCCAGGTACGGTGCCGCGCGTATGCCGAAGCGGCGGCGCAGCGCGGATCTCGCCGCCAGACAACCGGGGATTCCGTGCACGCCGGGCCCCGGTGGGGTGGCGGACGAGCACAGGAAGACGCCGGGCAGCGGTGTGGTGTAGGGATCGAGGCGGGCCGTGGGCCGGGCGATGCTCTGACGCAGGGTCATGGCACCGGACCCGATGTCCCCGCCCACGTAGTTGGGGTTGTACGTCTCGTACTCGGCGCCGGGGACACCGCGCTGCTCCAGGACGGTGTCGCCGAACCCGGGGGCGTACCGCTCGATACGGGAGCGCACCAGTTCCACGGGATCGCGGTCGTCGCCGTTGGGCACGTGCGCGTACGCCCACACCGGGCGCTTGCCGGGCAGGGCGCGTCCCGGGTCGGCGACGGCGGGGTCGACGAGCAGGACGAACGGCTGGTCCGACCCGATCCCCCGCGCCGTCGACGTCTCCTGGCGGACCATCTCGGCCCGGACGCCGCCGAGGTGCACGGTTCCGGCGCGTCCCACATCGGGGTTGGCCCACGGGATCGGCTCCGAGACGAGGAAGTCGACCTTGGCCGCCGCCGGCCCGTAGCGGAACCGCTCCAGGGCCCGGGCATAGCGGTGCGGCAGCTCGTCCCCGGCGATCTCCAGCAGCCCCTTCGCGCTCGTGTCGAGGAGGACGGCGCGGGCGCCCGCCAGCTCCTTGAGGCTGGTGACGCGGTGGCCGGTGTGGAAGGTGCCGCCGTGTGCGGTGATGTCGTCGGCGAGGGCCTCGGCGATCCGGACGCTGCCGCCGCGCGGCACGGGCCAGCCGGTGCCGTGCGCCAGGTGGCCGAGCAGCATGGCGACGGCCGCGCACGCGAGGCTGGGCAGCTTGCCGACGCCGTGCGCGGCGACGCCGGTGAGCAGCGCGGGAGCCTCCTCGGTGGTGAAGCCGCCGGCCTGGGTGCGGCTGCCGTGGGCGAGGACGCGCAGCGCCAGCCGGCCGGCCGCGACGAGGTCCCGGGGAAGGGAGCGCTGGTGGGACAGGAGGAGGTCCACCACGCCTTCGCTGCGGGCCAGCAGGGGCTCCATCAGCCGCCGCCAGCGCTCCCCGTCGGGGCCGAGGCCGGCGCAGGTGGTGTCCAGATCGCGGTGGGCGAGGCCCGCCCGCCCGCCGTCGAGGGGGTGGGCGTAGCTGATCTCGGGGTGCAGCAGTTCCACTCCCCGGGCGGCCAGGTCGAACTCCCGGAAGAAGGGGGAGGCGGCGGCCATCGGGTGCACCGCCGAGCAGATGTCGTGCACGATCCGGTCGTCGAAGAGGGCCTCGCTGCGCAGCCCGCCGCCGATGGTCCCGGCCGCCTCGTAGAGCTCCACGCGCAGCCCCGCGCGGGCCATGGTCACTCCGGCGGCCAGGCCGTTGGGCCCGGTGCCCACGATCGCGACGTCCGCGTCCGTCATGCACCACCTCGCTGGGCGGGCACGGCGACCCGGTCAGCGCCGTGCTCCGAGCCGAGCTGGGAGCCGGCGAGCCGGCGGTACAGCTCGTCCCGTTCCATCAGCTCCTCGTGGCTTCCGACGGCCCGGACCCGCCCGTCCTCGAGGACCACGATCCGGTCGGCCTCGACCACGGTGGACATCCGGTGGGCGATCGCCACGACCGCGCACTGCCCGGAGACCCGGCGCAGCGTGTGCCGGAAGGCCAGTTCCGAGTCGGAGTCCAGGTTCGAGGTGACCTCGTCCAGCAGCATGACCGCCGGCTTCTGCAGCAGGGTGCGGGCGATGCAGAGCCGCTGGCGCTCGCCGCCGGACAGGCCGTTGCCCTGCTCGCCGAGGGGGCTCTCCAGCCCGTCCGGCAGGGCGTCCAGCACGTCCTTCAGGCCGGCCATCTCCACGGCCTCGCGGATCTCGTCCTCACCGGCCGACGGATTGGCGTAGATCAGGTTCTCCCGGATGGTGCCGCGCATCGCGACGCTGTCCTGCTGCACGTAGCCGACCAGGCCGCGCAGGGTGTCGAGGGAGAGTCCGGAGATCTCCCGGCCGCCGACCAGGATGGTCCCCTCGTCGGTCCGGTAGAACCGTTCGATGAGCTGGAAGAGTGTGGTCTTGCCCGCTCCGGACGGCCCGACGATCGCGGTCAGGCCCCGGGCCGGCACGGTGAGGTCCACTCCGGTCAGAGTCGGCGTACGGCCGTAGGAGAAGTGGACTCCCCGGAACTCCACGGCGGGGGTGCCCGGGACAACCGCCCGCGGGCCGTGCTGCGCGGGCTCGGTCGCCAGGGTCTCCTCGGGGATGTCGAAGAGCTCGTCGACCCGCTGGATGGCGGCGCGTCCCTGCTGGAACTGCCCCACCGAGAGGAAGAACAGCACCAGCGGTGAGACCAGGTAGAACAGGAACATCACGAACGTCGTGAGGTCGGCCACGGCCATCGTGCCGCGGGCCACCCGGCTCATTCCGGCACCGAACACGACGGCCAGCGACACCTGCATGCCGACGTTCATCGTCGGTGTCAGCATGGCGCCGAGCGCGCTGACCCTGACCCCCGAGCGGCGCGCGACCTCGGCACGCTCGGCCAGCCGCTCCTGCTCCCGGGCCTCCGCCCGGGAGGCCTTGACGGTGGGCAGCGCGGTGAGCACGCGCTGCAGATCCGACCCGAACTCCCCGGTGTCCTCCCGGTTCTGCACGGCGACCTTCCGCAGCCGCCGGGCGAACGCGATCGACACCACGCTGGCGACGCCCAGGCAGCCCAGGGTCAGCAGCATGAGCCACACGTCGATGAAGAACATGAGCACGACGCCGCCGAGGACCATGAAACCGTTGATCACCAGCTGGGCCAGGCTCTGGGTGAGGGCGATCCGGGCCATGGAGGTGTCCGTGACCACCCGGGTGAAGAGGTCACCCTGCTGGTACTCGTTGAAACGGGCGAGGTCGGAACGGAGCAGCCGGCCGACGACACGGTGCCGCACCCCGTGGACGATTCCCTCGCCGGCCCGCCCGATGATGTACGCCTGCACCGCGGAGAGGCCCGCGTCGGCGCAGAAGAGCGCCACCATCAGCAGGATCGGCCCGGTCAGTGAGCCGTTCGTGCCGGCGGCCCTGATCAGCTCGCCGATGGCGAGCGGCTGGCCGAGCGCGGCGGCCACTCCGAGCAGCCCCAGGACCACTCCGGCCACGAGGAGTTTTCGGTGTTGGCGCGCGATGACCCAGACTGTCTGCTTCTCGTTGTGGAGCGGGGTTGCCGTGGCCGCTGCGCTCGCCATCGCTCACTTCTCCCGTGAATAGCCGGCGATGAACAGCGGGGACTTCTCCGTGCAGGGCGCGTCCGTCCAGTCCGCCACTCGCTGTCCCGGGGTCAGCCCCGCCTCGACGGCGAAGCCCTCCACCTCCTCGGGCGTGGTGAGCCGCGCCGTCTCGGTGCCCACACGGGACGAGCCGTTCTCGAACCAGATGTGCGACGCCTGCCACAGCATCCGGTCCCGGATCAGGTGGGAGTAGGTGAGCAGACCGGTGTTGGGTTCCGGGTACGGAATGAAGTACGAGGTGCGGTCCTTGCCCTCGAACATCTCCAGCACACCGGAGCGGTTCCAGGTCTCCACCACCAGCGTGCCCCCCGGCGCGAGCCGGGCCGCGGCACGGCGAATGGCCTCCCGCTGCTCATCGGGGTCCAGGATCATGGACAGGGTGGCGCAGACGCAGTAGACCAGACCGTACTGCTCGTCGTCCTCATAGGTGCGGATGTCCCCGTGCACCGGGGTGACGGGCGCGTCCTTCTCCTTGAGGTCCCGGCGGAGCTCTTCGAGCATCTCCGGGGAGGAGTCCACCCCGCGGACGGGGCCGACGCGCTGCGAGAGCGGAATGGCGATCCGCCCCGTCCCGACACCCAGTTCGAGGGTGCCCAGACCGCCCCCGGGGTGCAGACCCGCGAGTTTCTCCGCGGCCAGGTCGGCATAGCCGTCCTTCGGGAAGATACGGTCGTAGAATCCCGCGAATATTCGTCCGTAGCCGATGTCCTGCACGCCGTCCATACGGAGGCCTCCTACCTCGTCGCTCACGGGTTTTTCGTCACGCTGGTCTCGGTTACTTCATGGTTTTCCAGGCAATCGCCGCGACGATGATGATGGCGATGGCGAAGATGGTGATCGTTGCTGCAGACATGGTTCCGGGAACATTCCTTCGTCGAGGGCTCATCGCATATCACTCAGAACTTCACTTTTGACGGGCTCGACGTTACCGGTGTGACCCTGGTGCGCGGTCGCGCAGTGGAGTCGTGTTCCGGCGACATCGGGGTGTAGGGCGAGACGAAGATGATGTCGGGTTCGTTCGAATTGTCGTATCCGGTGGCCCTGGTCAGGGTGAACTGGAATCCCTTGATCGTGGCGGATCCCGGCGTCTGCCCGATCTCATGACGCAGATAGTTGGCGAGAATGCGGTACGCGGGCAGCGGCACGATGGCGTCGAAGCCCTTGTCGAGCGCCGTGATCAATTCACTGCAGATGTCGAAGACGGCCTTCTCCGGACGCCGCCCGGGGAACCAGACGATCTGCCGGAACTTCCGCCCGGAGATGACGTCGACCAGCTTCCACTTCGACGTCTCGCCGCTGTGGTCCAGGGTGCGGTAGAAGAAGTGGTAGTCGTGCTGGGCGGGGGTGGGGGCGAAGAACCGCCAGTTCGGGAACAGGGCGGAGAAGATGTCCAGCCGCTGCACCCGGTGGAAACCGGGGTTCGGGTGCTGGGCGGCCAGGGTGCCGAACAGCAGGGCCGCGGTCGCCACCCGGGTGAGTGCCCCCGGGCCGGTCAGGGCACGGGCCAGCAGCGGTTGCGACTTCGGTGCCGTGGTCATCGCGCGTCCTCCTTCACGGTTCGGGGCGCGGTGCCCGCGGCCGGTGCGATCTCGGTGACGAACTCCTTGATCTGCCGGGCCACCTGGGTGCTCAACCGCGCGTCCGTGAGCATGGTGTCGTGGTCCGCTCCCTCGATGACGGTCGTGGTGACGACCTTGCCCCGGCGGCGATGGGCGTCGGCCAGCTCGTGGTGCATGAGCAGGTGCTCGGGGTCCCGGTCCACCGTCTGCTGGGCCGAGATCACCAGGGCGTGGGCGTCGATCTCCCCGAGTTCGCCGTCGAAGGACCGGAAGTCCTTCTCGGTCGCCTTCCACTCCCGCTGGCCGGCCGTCCACAGCCGGGTGTCGGCGTACTGGGCGAAGGCCCGCGAGCGGTAGTTCGCCGGCAGGTTGTTCACCCAGCCCGGACGAACGAGCAGCACGCCGAGGCCGGCCCGCAGGCTGCCCACGAACAGGTTCAGGCCGTCGCTGAACTTCTTCGCGGAATCGCTCTGCTGGGGCGAGCGGATCAGCTCACCCGGGTGGGAACTGTCCAGGTAGACGAGGCCGTGCAGCCGGTCGCCCAGCTGCTTGGCCGCCCGGCGCGCGATCTCCCCGCCCAGCGAGTGACCGGCGATCACGACCTTCCGCCCCTCCGGGACCGCCCCGGCCACCAGGTCGGCCAGATCGTCGGCCGACTCCTGGAGGGTGTACTCCCGGCCCCCGGCGTAGGTGCTGGCGGCGTACCCGGCCCGGTTGTAGGTGAGGATGTCGAGGTCGCTCTCCGAAACCAGGGTGTCGGTGATCCAGCCGAAGTGCTCGGACGTCGAGGCCATCCCGGGGACGAAGACGACGACCGGAGCGGAGGACTCCTCCGTCACCCGGGCCTCGTAGGTGAGCATGTTGCCGTGCCGGGTGACGAGTTTGCGGGTGCCCGGGTACCGGTCGGTCGCCCGCGTCCGTCGCATGCCGGCCACGGCGGCCGCCGTGGCGACCGCGCCCGCACCCATGACCAGCACGGTCGCCAGGGCACGGTCGTCCCGGCCGGCGACCGCGGGATGGTCCTTGGGGGTACTGGTGTAGGCCACCATGGGGTGCATGGAGGTGAAGGCCGTCACGAAGCGTCCCAGGCCCATCAGGAAACCGTTGGCCACGTGGAAACCCGCGGCACTGGCGATGATGGGCCGGGCGAGCAGTCCGCCCTTGGCGTAGGCCAGCGGGAAGAGGCACTCGAGGGCGAGCACACCGTGCGCGAGGTACCGGGCGGGCACCGGGTACTTCTGCGTCAGCTTGAAGAAGCCCTCGTGCCCGTAGGTCTTGGTGCGCATGACCCCGGGGAGCGCGGAGCCGTCGCGCCAGGGCGCGCCGAGCAGCTTGACCCAGCCGGAGATGAGATACGACATGTTGGCCTGGAGGGCCACGTACCACATCAGGGTGTCCTGAACCTGCTCCGAGGAGGACAGCCGGGCCAGGCCGGTGGCCGTCTGGACCAGGGTGGACACCTGGTCGGAGCCGTCGGTGCCGTAGCGGTGGCGGGGGTACAGCGCGGCGTTGCTGAGGCCGAGGAAGACGTTGGCCGCACCGCGCCAACGCGCCTTGCCGGGCAGCAGCAGCCCCGCGCTGACGGCGACACGGGCGACGTGGAGGGCGGTCGTGGTCTTCTCGTTGCTCACCAGGTCGAGGAAGCGGCGGGTGGGCCGGGTGGAGGCAACATGCACGTCCCGGGCGACGCTCCAGTCGTTCAGCCCTCCCTTCCGCATGTTGCTGCGCTGGCTCAGGTACTCCAGGCTGGACGTCAGCGAGGTCAGGGCACTCAGTCGTTCCGATGCGCCCAGAGCGCGGTCACGCGAGACGGGTATGGGCCCGAACAGCGCGGATGCCAGCTTTCCCGGCAGTTTCACGGCAGCCTCCAGGGTGCCCGGGGTCGGCGGTTCCGGGGTG
>NZ_POTZ01000799.1 GCF_003236365.1 Streptomyces sp. NTH33 | reverse complement strand
GTCCTCAACCCCTCCGTCTACCGCCTCCTGCCCATGGCCGGTGACGGCCGGCCGCACGAGCCCCTGACCACCCCGGTACGGCGCGCGCCGATGCTGCGCATGTCCGGCCGCGGCCGCACCATGATGCTGACGTTCGACGACGGCCCCAACCCCGACTACACCCCGCACATCCTGGACACCCTCGCGAAGTACGACGTCCGGGCGACCTTCTTCGTGTGCGGCGAGATGGCCGAGTGGAACCGGGACCTGCTGGCCCGGATGGCCGACGAGGGCCACGCCGTCGGCAACCACACCTGGAGCCACCCGCTGCTCACCGAGCGCACCCGGCGTCAGGTCCGCTCAGAGCTGGAGAGCACCTGCGACGTCATCGAGAAGGCGTACGGGCAGCGGCCCCAGTGGTTCCGCGCCCCCTACGGCGCCTGGAACCGGACGGTCTTCCAGGTGGAGGCCGAGCTGGGCATGGAGCCGCTGGCCTGGACGGTCGACAGCCTCGACTGGACCGCCCCGGGCACCGACACCATCGTCGAGCGCGTCGAGCGCGGAGCGGGCTCCGGGGTCGTGGTGCTCTCCCACGACGCCGGGGGCGAGCGCACGCAGACCGTCCGCGCGCTGCGCACCTATCTTCCGAAGCTGCTGGGCGAGGGCTACCACTTCACCGTGCCGCGCCGGACCTACACCTGACCGGTGCCCGCCCGACCGGTGCCCGCCTGGCCGTGATCCGCTCAGCGGACCCCGGCCAGGCGGGCGAACACGACGACGTTTCCCTGATATCCGGTCGCCTCGTTGTAACCGCCGCCGCAGGTGATGACCCGCAGTTCCGGTGTGCCCTTCGAGCCGTACACGCGGTCGCCGGGAAAGTCGTTCTTCTCGAACACCTCGACGCCGTACACCTCGAACACGGCGGTCTTTCCGTCCTGCCGGTGGATTTCGACGTGGTTCCCCTTCCGCACGGCGCCGAGTCCGTAGAACACCGCGGGACCCGCCGCGTTGTCCACATGGCCGTCGACGACGGCGGTCCCCTTTTCCCCCGGCGTGACCGCACCGTTGAACCAGCCGGCCAGGTTCGGGTCCTCCGGCGGCGGCGCGGCGACCCAGCCGTCCGCGTCCACACCGACCGGTGTGACGGGCGCGTCGACCTGGATCACGGGGATCCTGATCCGGTCGGGCACCGAGCGGGGCAGGGCCTGAGGGCCAGGGCCCGTGGTCAGGGAGCTCGGGGCGTTGCCCGTGTCGGGCGCGGCCGCCGTCGCGGGCTGCGGCGGGCCTTTGTCGAACTCCCCCGAGCCGTTGCGGATGAGGGCGAGTCCGGTCAGCAGAACGAGCGCTATCACGCCCCATGGGGCACGCTTCTTCCGTGGCTCCCGCTCCTCCTGGGCGATCCGGGACCACTCGCTCACGACCTTCACCATCCCCTCTCGACGCGGCCGTCGCCGTGTCATCCGCGCATACAAGAACGCTAAGCCCGGCGCGAATGACCGGCGACGGGACGGACGCGAACGGGTGCTCCGTTCCCTTTCCCGTGCGCCATCCGAGTCGCGCCGTACGGGTCATTCATGACGGTCCGTGACCTGCGGGAACATTCAACGGAGTGATTTCCCGGTGACGTTCGCTCACCAGGACGGGCGAGCGCCGAAATGCGTACCCGTACAGGGCATCCGAGGGTTTTTCCGGGAGGTGCTGTCTCGCCGATCGTCCGGGTACGGGTCCCCGGGGCGCCTTCCTCGGAGGCTCATATGCGTACTGCTCGTACCCTCTCGGCGCCCCTGGCGGCGCTGGCCGCGGCGGTCGCCACCGTCGGGCTCGCCGCCCCGGCGGCCGTGGCGAAGGGCGGCGAACTGCCGGGGGTCATCCGGGACGGCGGGGTG
>NZ_POTZ01000798.1 GCF_003236365.1 Streptomyces sp. NTH33 | reverse complement strand
TCCCTCTCCTCTTCCTCCCTCCCCTCCCCTTCCTCTCCTTGTGCGCCCGGCACGGACGCCCCGGCCACGTGCGAGGTGCCGCACTTCGCGCCGGTGCGTGTGCGCGGCGGGCGATACGCGCTGCGCCGGTTCGTACGGCACCGCAGGCGGGCCGTGGCGGCCGGGCTCGCCGTCGCTGCGGCCGCGCTCGTGGCGGCGGGCCCGCGGGCCGCTTCGGACCCTCCTCGTGGCGGGCCGGCCCGTGGACATCCGGCGCCGGCCGACAGGGCGGACCTGGCATCCGGGGCCCGCGAGCCGGACGGCGAGCGGACGGTGACCGCGCCCGTGCGCATCGCGGACGCGGCCACGGTCCGGCTGCTGCGTCCCGGCGACCGGGTCGACGTGATCGCCGCGGAGGACCCGGCCGCCGGCGGGCGGGCCGAGGTGGTCGCGCGCGGCGCCCGGGTGGCGAAGGTCCCGGAACCCGTGGAGGAGGTGACCGGCAGCGGTGCGCTGGTCATGCTGTCGGTACCGCGCTCCACCGCGGCACGTCTGGCCGGAGCGAGCGCGACGGCCAAGCTGGCGGTGACCCTGTGGTGAGCCGTAGGTTGCGGAGCTGTTCGTTCCGCAACCCGCACGTTCAAGGAGGGGCTCCAGGTGAGCGAGAAGAAGGACCCGAGCGTCTGGCAGGGCTTCAAGGCCTTCCTGATGCGCGGGAACGTCGTCGATCTGGCCGTCGCGGTGGTCGTCGGCGCCGCCTTCACCAACATCGTCAACTCGGTGGTGAAAGGTGTGATCAATCCGGTCGTCGGAGCGATCGGCACCAAGAACCTCGACCACTACGACTCGTGCCTGAGCTCCGCCTGCGAGGGCGACCAGGGCATCCAGATCATGTGGGGCTCGGTGCTCGGCGCCACCCTCCAGTTCCTGATCACCGCGGCGGTGGTCTACTTCCTGATGGTCCTGCCCATGGCGAAGTTCCTGGCCCGCCAGGAGGCGCGGAAGAAGGCCGGAGAGGACGCGCAGGAGGTGCCGGAGGCGACCGAGCTGGAGGTGCTCAAGCAGATACGCGACGAGTTGATCGCGCAGCGCGGCGCGGGGGACCGAGGGCGGTAGCGGCCGCGGTCCGGTGAGCGGCGACCGTCGCGGTCCGGCGAGCGCGCGGGCTTCAGAGGTGGTGGGGCGGCTTCTCGTCGAGGAAGCGCTTGAGGTCGGAGGCGGCGTCGCCGTCCGAACGCTCGCCCCACCCACGGTCGGTGTCGTCCGTGGACTGCTGGTTCAGCGGGTCGTCGAAGACCAGCCCGGTCTTCGGGCCGCGCGGTTCGGGGGCGGGCTCCGGGTCGGGTTCGGGAGCGGTACTCATGTCTCCAGGGTACGGTCCGCGGCGGGCGAGGCCGTCCCGCCGCAGGTTTGGTCTCCGCGGGGGGGTGCGACGTTCCCGTTCCGCCGAAGGGGCCCGTGACGTCCCTCGTCCGGGGAGACTGACGCCCATGACAGTGGACGCTTTGACGGACGTCTCCGGTGTGCGGGTGGGGCATGCGACGCGTACGGGCGGCGGCTGGCTCACCGGCACGACGGTCGTGCTCGCGCCGGAGGGCGGCGCCGTCGCCGCCGTGGATGTGCGCGGTGGCGGCCCCGGCACGAAGGAGACCGACGCCCTCGATCCGCGCAACCTGGTGCGGACGGTGGAGGCGGTCGTGCTGACCGGCGGCAGCGCCTACGGGCTGGACGCCGCCTCGGGGGTGATGAGCTGGCTGGAGGAGCAGGGGCGCGGAGTGCGGGTCGGACCGGACCCTTCGCACGTGGTACCGGTGGTGCCGGCCGCCTGCGTGTTCGACCTGGGCCGGGGTGGTGACTTCCGGGTCCGGCCGGACGCGGCCACCGGG
>NZ_POTZ01000797.1 GCF_003236365.1 Streptomyces sp. NTH33 | reverse complement strand
GTCGGTTCTGAAACCACGAACAGCCCCGGCCGTACGGCCGGCCGGCTGGTGTGTTTCACCGTGTTTCGGTGGTCATAGCGTGAGGGAAACGCCCGGTCACATTCCGAACCCGGAAGCTAAGCCTCACCGCGCCGATGGTACTGCAGGGGGGACCCTGTGGGAGAGTAGGACACCGCCGAACAAATATTGAAGAAAACCCCGCACCTCACGGTGCGGGGTTTTCTGCGTTTATGCTCGTACGCATGCGCTATGACCTCGTCATCTTCGACAACGACGGCGTCCTTGTCGACAGTGAGCCCATCTCCAACAGGCTCCTGGCCGCCTATCTCACCGAGCTGGGTCACCCCACCTCGTACGAGGACTCCATCCGCGACTACATGGGGTCGGCGATGCACCGGATCCACGACCTCGTCCGGGAGCGGACCGGGCAGCGGCTGCCGGACGACTTCGACGACGTCTTCCACACCCGTGTCTTCGCGGCGTTCGAGCGGGAGTTGAAGCCGGTGGCCGGCGCCGGTGACGTACTGGAGAAGCTGGTCGTGGAGGGGACGCCGTACTGTGTCGCGTCCTCGGGGAGCCATGAGCGGATCCGGGTGGGGCACCGGACGACCGGCCTCGACCGGTGGTTCGACGAGGGACGGATCTTCAGTTCGCAGGACGTGGGACGGGGCAAGCCGGCGCCGGACCTGTTCCTGTACGCGGCCGAGCGGATGGGCGTCGCCCCGGAGCGGTGCGTCGTCGTCGAGGACTCCCCGCTGGGTGTGCGGGCGGCCGTCGCGGCCGGGATGGACGTGTACGGGTTCACGGCGATGACACCGGCCGCGAAGCTCGCGGACGCCACTCAACTCTTCTCCCGTATGGAGGAGTTGGCCGACCTGCTGGCATGACGCCGGACATGACGTCGACCGGTGAAGCTGAGCAGAATTCACCTTCGGCCGGATCTACCCACGGGTAGCCCGGGGCCCTACGCTCGCCGCCATGACAGATGTGCTGCGGCGCGGTAGGGCCTCGCTGGCGTTCAGCTTCTTCGCGCAGGGCGTCACCTTCGCTCTTCTCGTGACGCGCATCCCGGCCCTCCAGGACCGGTACGGGGTCTCCGACGCGCTGCTGCCGGTGTTCCTCGCCGCCGTGCCGGTTCTCGCCGGGGCCGGAAGCGTGGCCACCGAACAGCTGGTGAAGCGCGTGCGGCCCAGCCGGTTGCTGCGCTGGTCCCAGCCCGTCGTCCTGCTGTCCCTGCTCGGTGCCGGGGCGGGCGGCCGGATGGCCGAGCTGGGGGTCGCGCTCGCCGCCTTCGGACTGGCCGTGGGGGCGCTGGACGCCTCGATGAACATGCTCGGGGTGAGCCTGCAGCGGGCGTACGGCCGCAGCATCGTGCTCGGCTTCCACGCCGCCTACAGCCTCGGCGGGATCGTGGGCGCCTCGCTGGCCTGGGCCGGGGCGCACTGGCATCTGGCGCTGTGGGTGTCGTACCTGCCGGTGGTGGCGGTGCTGCTGCCGGCGGTCCTGGTGGGGAGCCGGTGGTACGTCGACGAGCGGGCGGCAGCCGTGCCCGAAGAAGCCGAAGAGACCGGCGGGAACGAGAACGGGGCTGGAACCGGGACCGAGAGCGGGACCGTCGTCTTCAAGCTGCTGCTGCCGCTGTGCCTGGTGATGACGTTCGCGTACATCGGGGACTCGACCGTCTCCAACTGGAGCGCGAAGTACCTGCAGGACACCCTGGGCGGCTCCGAGCAGCTGGCGACCGTGCCGTACAACGTGTACATGGTCACCACACTGCTGGGGCGGACCGTCGGGGACTTCGGGGTACGCAGGTTCGGTGCCGTGGCCGTCGTACGGCTGGGCGCGCTGGTGGCGGCGCTGGGGTTCGCGGTGGTC
>NZ_POTZ01000796.1 GCF_003236365.1 Streptomyces sp. NTH33 | reverse complement strand
GCACCGCGACGGCGACCTCGCGCGTCCCCCGTTTCATCGGCTGGGGGCGGCGGATCAACTGCTCGGCGTCGGCGGCCGTGTCGTACAGGGCGCCCGACTCCGGGTCGGTGAACCGGGTGAGCACATGCCCGAGGAGCAGCCCGGCGAACTCCAGCCACACGCCCTCGCCGGTGACGGAGGCCAGGGCGAGGAAGCCCTCGGCGACGTCGGCGTAGTCCTCCAGCACCCCGGCGTTGGCCCCGGCCCGGCCGTCCTTGCTGGTGCGGTGGAGCGCGGCGTGCTCGTCCATGTGCACCCGTACCAGGAGGTCGGCGGCGCCGGTCGCGGCGTCCACCAGGTCCGGGCGGTCGAAGTAGGCGCCGGTCTCGGCGAGGGCGGCGATCGCGAGCCCGTTCCAGGCGGCGACCACCTTGTCGTCCCGGCCAGGGGCGGGCCGCCCGGCCCGCTTCCCGAGCAGCCGGCGCCTGACCGACTCGATCCGCCCGGCGTCGAAGACGCCCTCCTGCACCGGGAGTTGGAGAACCGAGGCGCCGTGCTCGAAGGTGCCCTCCTCGGTCACGCCGAAGTACTGGGCGGCGAGTTCGGCGTCCTCCGCCCCGAGGGCCTCGTGCAGCTGCTCCGAGGTCCAGACGTAGTAGGCGCCCTCGACGTGCCGGCCGGTTCCGTCGTCGCTGTCGGCGTCCAGGGCCGAGGCGAACCCCCCTTCCGCGGTGCGCAGTTCGCGCACCATGAAGTCGGCGGTGTCCAGGGCGACACGGCGGGCGAGCTCCGAGCCGGTGGCCCGCCACAGGTGGGCGTAGACCCGGCACAGCAGGGCGTTGTCGTACAGCATCTTCTCGAAGTGCGGCACCACCCAGTCCCGGTCCACGGAGTAACGGGCGAAACCGCCGCCCAGCTGGTCGTGGATGCCGCCGCGGGCCATCCGCTCGCAGGTGTCCCGCGCCATCTGCAGCGCGCCCTCGGAGCCGGTGCGGGCGTGGTGCCGCAGCAGGAACTCGATCACCATCGACGGCGGGAACTTCGGAGCCCCGCCGAACCCGCCGCGCTGCGGGTCGTACTCCCGGGTCAGCGCGAGCAGCGCCTGCGCGAGCTCCTCCTCACCGGGGACCCGCGTGGCGCCGTAGTCGATCTCCCGGTGCGCCAGGTCCCGCACGATCTTCCCGGCGACGTCGGTGACCTCCTCCCGCCGGGTCTCCCACGCCTGCCGTACGCCCTCCAGCACCTGCCGGAACGACGGCATCCCGTGCCGGGGCGCGGGCGGGAAGTACGTACCGAAGTAGAACGGCTCGGCGTCCGGGGTCAGGAACACGGTCATCGGCCAGCCGCCCTGCCCGGTCGCCGCCTGCACGGCCTCCATGTACACCGCGTCGACGTCGGGCCGCTCCTCGCGGTCGACCTTGACGCTGACGAAGTGCTCGTTCAGGACGGCGGCCGTGTCCTGGTCCTCGAAGGACTCGTGCGCCATGACATGGCACCAGTGGCAGCTGCTGTACCCGACGCTCAGCAGCACGGGGACCTCGCGCCGCCGCGCCTCCGCGAAGGCCTCCCCCGACCACGGCCACCAGTCGACCGGGTTGTCGGCGTGCTGGAGCAGGTACGGGGACGTCTCATGAGCCAGTCGGTTCGGCATGCTCCCATCCTGCCTCACCGGACCCCGCCGGGCACGGAACGTGATCGCCCTACGGCTCCTCGCACACCCTGTGAGGGCGGCCGGCACCCGGTCCGGCCGTCCGTCGGCCGCCGCCCTCTCGCGCTGTCGTCCCCGCCCAAGGACACTCGTGGGAAAAGGAGTTGTCACCGGAGGGGGACGGGACATGCGGGACGGGCACCGGGTGGACGCCGAGCAGCTGCTGGCTCGGGCCGTGGAGGAGGAG
>NZ_POTZ01000795.1 GCF_003236365.1 Streptomyces sp. NTH33 | reverse complement strand
CGGTCCCTCCATCGAGGTGTCCGACGCCGAGCAGGGCCTGGTGAACCCGCTGGGCGTCAACGTGATCCGGCGTTTCCCCATCTACCAGACCGTAGCGTTCGGCTCGCGCACCGTGGACGGCGCCGACCTTGAGCGCGAGGTGCTGCTCGGCCTCGGGATCGCTGCGCTGAACCGCCACGGAATCGTCCCTCGGTCGCTCGTTCGGTCCATCCTCGGCGCAATCGCGGTACCCAGCACACCCACCCGTCTGCTCGACCACCTGACTGCCGAGCCGCTCCACCATCCGGACAGTCAACCGCAGCGGATCACCGTGTCGCAGCTGCCGGTCGACGTCGACCTGTCGACGAAGATCTGGTCGTCACTGCAGTCCCCGATGCGGCCCTGTGCGCACTTCCTTGTGACGACCGTGTTCCTCGACCTCGGTGACAGCCCCTCCACCACACCGGAAGTGACAACGGCTCAGGTCGGTGTGCGGCCGAACGCGACAAGGTCGACAACACTGCCGCCGGGTGACACGGTGACGATCACGGGCGGTGCCTGATGCCTACGCCATCGGCCGACACCACCGCCACGGCCGGCTCCGGGCACCAGGACGCCTCCGGGTACCAGGACGCCTCCGGGTACCGGGACGCCTCCGCCCGTGCCCACGAACGGGATCTGGCCGCCCTTGCCGAGTCGATGTCGTTGTCCGTCCTGGGCGGCCTCGCCCACGGGGAGCCGCCGACGGACGGGTTCGCCCCGTTGCGGCAGTGGCTGGAGCGGGCCGATCCGGCGTCTCCGCTGCGGCGCATGGCCGAGGGCTTCGACCTGTCCCCCGCCGAACTCCAGCTGGTCGTCCTGCTGTTGGCGGCGAGCACGTCGGAGCCGGTCGCACGCGCCGCGGCCGATGCGGCGACCGCGAACGGCGGTGTGGCGGGCGGCGGTCTGCCGGTGTGGCTGGCTTGCCGCGCCGTAGGAGGACTGCGCCCCGCGATGCTGGCGGCGGGGCTGCCGCTGGTTCGGTTCGGCATGGTGGAGGTGGAACCGCCCTCGCCGCGGGTCGAGGCCCGGCTGGCGCTGGCCGCGCCGGTGCTGGACCGGCTTCTGGGCCAACCCGTCCGGGATCCGCTCGTGTCCAGCCGTATGGGGCCGGTCACGGCGCCCGCGGCCGCTCCCGTCGACGGAGGCGACCTGTCGGTTGCCATGGCGCGGTCCCTGGCCTCCCGAGGCCCGCTCGGCCTGCCGCCGCTCGTGTGGTTGCCCGACGCGGCGCTCGACGACGTGGCACGGGGCCTGGCCGCCCTGGGCCTCACACCGTGGCGCATCGCGGCCTGCGACATCCCCGAGGACGCCGAGTCGCGCGATCGTCTCGCCGCAGGGTGGAGCCGCGAGGCGATGCTGGACACCGCGGCCCTGGTGATCGACACCGCCGACTGCCCGCCGGGAGGACCGGTCGCGTCCTTCGCCGACCGTGTACTCGGCCATGTGCTGCTGACGGGACATCAGGTTCCCGACGGGCTCACCCGTGGGTTCCACGTGGTCCCGCCCCAGCAGGACAGTCCTGCCGCCGCCGTCCGGCGGTGGGCCGACGCGCTGGGGCCCGAACGCGCGGCCCGGCTGGGGCGCGGCGTGCACCGGATCGCCGCGCAGTTCCGGCTCGATGCCAAGGGGATCGCCACCGCGGCCGCCCGGGCCGCCGCGGCCGTCGACGCCGCCCCGGACCCCACGAGCGCGGCAGCCGCCCTCTGGCATGTCGCCGCCCGCTCCTTCACCCCGTCCCCGCTGCCCGGCGTGAGCCTGGTCGAGCCCGCCTACGACTGGGACGACATCGTGCTCCCACCCGCCACCGAGGCCGCGCTGCGCCGGGTGGAGTCACACGTGCGCCACGCGGCCCAGG
>NZ_POTZ01000794.1 GCF_003236365.1 Streptomyces sp. NTH33 | reverse complement strand
GGAGGGGCGTACGCCCGCTTTGCGCAGCCGTTTCTCCACGGTGTCGAGGAAGGCGGGGTCGCCGCCGTCGGCCAGTTCCACCTCGATCTCGGTCCACTGGGCGGCGCGGCCGGCGCCGGTCAGGCGTTCGGCCCGTACGTCGTCGACGCTGGCCTCGGCAAGCAGCGCGCCGTCCGCGTCGACGAGGTGGCTGATGTCGCGCCGGGAGCGGATGCGGACCAGGGGGAGCAGTTCGTCGCGGCGGACGCGGGAGCGGACGAGTGCGGCGAGGGCGGGCGGCACGGTGTCGGACAGGGGGGCGCGGATCTCGTCGCGTACGCCGGGGGCGACCGGGAACTTCAGGTGCCAGCCCGCGTCGCCGCCGCCGGTGCGGCGGCGCAGGGTGATGCCGGCGGCGGCGAGGCGTTCGTCGGCGGTGTCGTAGTAGACGGCGTCCAGGTCGGCGACGCCCTTGTCGAGGACGGCCGCGGTCCCGCCGACGCCGGTCAGGTCGGGCAGACCACCTGCGCCGGACTCATACTTGCGCTCGTTTTCGCGCTTGGTGTCCGTCATGGACCGAATCTAGTACCGATCGGCGCGGAAGAGCCGCCCCGCATCCGGGAGCGGCTCAACCGCCGGAGGTCTACGCCGACATCGGCCGCTGCACTCTGATCGACTGCAGCAGCCCCACCGCCCCCCACACCGCGAACATCGCCGAGCCGCCGTAGGACACGAACGGCAGGGGCAGTCCGGTGACCGGCATGATGCCGAGGGTCATGCCGATGTTCTCGAAGCTCTGGAAGGCGAACCAGGCGACGATTCCGGCGGCGACGATCGTGCCGTACAGATCGGTCGTCTCGCGGGCGATGCGGCAGGCGCGCCACAGGACGACCCCGAGCAGGACGATGATCAGACCGGCGCCGGCGAAGCCGAGTTCCTCGCCCGCGACCGTGAAGACGAAGTCGGTCTGCTGTTCGGGCACGAACTGGCCGGTGGTCTGCGAGCCGTGGAAGAGGCCCGCGCCGGTCAGACCGCCGGAGCCGATGGCGATGCGGGCCTGGTTGGTGTTGTAGCCGACGCCGGCCGGGTCGAGGCTGGGGTTGGCGAAGGCGGCGAACCGGTTGATCTGGTACTCGTCCAGGATGTGCAGCTGCCAGATGGCGACGCAGCCGACGACGCCGGTCGTGAGCAGGCCGAAGACCCAGCGGTTGGAGGCGCCGGAGGCGAGCAGCACGCCCAGGACGATGGTCAGCAGGACCAGGACCGTGCCGAGGTCGGGCATGAGCAGCACGATCATGATCGGGACGGCGGCCAGGCCCAGCGACTGCAGGACCGTGCGGTGGTCGGGGTACATCTTGTCGCCGGCGTCGACCCGGGCCGCGAGCAGCATCGCCATGCCCAGGATGATCGTGACCTTCACGAACTCGGAGGGCTGCAGGGAGAGGCCGCCGACGACGATCCAGTTGCGGCTGCCGTTGATGGTGGCGCCGAGCGGGGTGAGCACCAGCAGCACCCCGAGCACCGAGACCCCGTACAGGACCGGCACGGCGTTGCGCAGGGCGCGGTGGCCGAGCCAGACGGTGGCGATCATCAGGGCGACCCCGATGCCGGTGTTCAGCAGGTGCCGGAGCAGGAAGTAGTACGGGTCGCCCTTGTTGATCTCGGTGCGGTTGCGGGTGGCCGAGTAGACCAGGGCGGCACCGATCATGGACAGCGCGAGCGCGGACAGCAGTATCGGCCAGTCGAGCCGGCGGGCCAGTGAGTCGCGGGCGAAGAGCCGGGTCCAGCGGGCCTGTTCGGGTCCGTATCCGGAGACGGAGAAGCTGTTCGCGCCGGTCATGCGGTCGTCCTCCGGCTTCCCCTCCGGCGCGGGCGCCTGCGGGTGTCGCGGTTGCCCGTGGGGGGCGTGGGGGT
>NZ_POTZ01000793.1 GCF_003236365.1 Streptomyces sp. NTH33 | reverse complement strand
GTTCGTGGTGCCCGGCCCGTCCGGGGTGGCGGTCCGCTCCGGTCTCAAGGGTCTGACCGGGCAGGACGAGACGGTGCTGCGCCGGGTCGGCGGACTGCTCGGCTCGCTGGCCGCCGGTGACCTGAAGGCGCGCTGCTCGGCGGGCCTGAAGCACGACGGCGAGCAGTGGGCGCGGCGCAAGCGGGCGCTGACGGGGGAGTCATCCGCGCGGTGGGCGGGCAGCATCACCAGGGCCACGCATGATCAGTGGGCTTTGGCGCGGCGCGGGCAGCTCGCCCACCTCCAGATTCTCCAGGCGGGTATCGAGGCGATCAGGCGCCGGCTCGCGCAGCCCCTCGGGGCCAAGGGCGTCAAGGGGTCGCCGGGCGGCTACCGCTCCCGGCGGGAGTGGTTCGCCAAGACCCGGCGGCTGCACGTGCTGGAGGACCGGCTGGAGCGGGTGCGGGCCGACTTCGAGGCCGGGCGGGTGCACGTGGTGCGCGGCGGCAGGAAACTGCTCCGCACCCGGCACCACCTGCAGGCCGCCGGGCTGACCGAGGAGCAGTGGCGGCTGCGGTGGCGGGCCGAGCGGTGGTTCCTGCAGGCCGACGGCGAGTCCGGCAAGCGGTACGGCAACGAGACCATCCGCATCTCGCCGGAGGGGAAGGTGAGCATCAAGCTCCCGGCGCCGCTGGCCGGTCTGGCCAACGCACCGCACGGCCGGTACGTGCTCGCCTGCCGGGCCCGCTTCCGCCACCGCGGCGCGCAGTGGGCCGACCGCGTCGCGGCGAACCGTGCGGTGGCCTACCGCCTCCACTACGACACCGGCCGAGGCCGCTGGTATGTGACCGCCTCCTGGCAGATTCCGCCGGTCAGGACGGTGCCGCTGGAGACGGCCCGCGCGGGCGGGCTGGCCGGGGTGGATATGAACGCCGACCACCTGGCCGCCTGGCGCCTGGACACCCACGGCAACCCCGTCGGCGAGCCCCGCCGCTTCGACTACGCCCTGACCGGCAGCGCACGGCACCGGGACGCGCAGGTGCGCCACGCCCTGATCCGCCTGTTGCACTGGGCCGCCCACCACAGCCTGGCCCTGGCGATCGAGGACCTGGACTTCGCCGCGGAGAAAACCCGGGAGAAGCACGGCCGCCGCAAACGGTTCCGCAAGCTCATCTCCGGGCTGCCCGTGGCCCGGCTGCGGGCCCGGCTGGTGTCCATGGCCGCCGAACTCGGTGTGACCGTCGTCGCGGTCGACCCGGCCTACACCAGCCGCTGGGGCGCCCAGCATTGGCAGAAACCCCTGACCAGCACAACGCGCAAGGCCACGCGGCACGACGCCGCCGCTGTGGCCATCGGACGGCGCGCCCTTGGGCACCGTATCCGGCGACGGACGGCACCGCCCCCACACGACCGGAGCGATCGTGCGGGGCATCGGACCGCCCAGGCCGGACGCGATGACCGCGGGCGTGAGGGACCCCGCCCCCGCCTTCCCGGACCACGGACACGATCCGTGCCGCCCGGACGCGGAGCGAAAGCGGGCGACCAGTGTGCCCACAACCGTTCGGGGCACGCGGCTGAGCACGAGTCCTGGCGCCAGGACTTACTCCCGCTCAGTCCATAGGAACGGTTTCGACTCCCGGAACAGCTACGCGCGGGTAGCACTGTGTCATGACCTCTGTGACAGGTCTGTGACAGTCGGCGGACACGGCCATGAAATCGCACAGGCAAGCTTTTCGGCACAGGCAAGGAAGCACAGAGGCACGGAAGCACGGAAGTACGACGGAACAGCCGGAACTCCGGAAGTCCACGAGGGGGGTGCGGGATGAACACGCTGCACAGCACCAGCAACAGCGCAGTGGTCACGCGTCTGCACGACATGGGCCGGGGTTCGTCGGAGAAGTCCGGTGCCGGTGGGGGCACCTCCCTGCTCG
>NZ_POTZ01000792.1 GCF_003236365.1 Streptomyces sp. NTH33 | reverse complement strand
GCCCGCCCCCGCCTGGTCAAGGTGATCGAGCCCGAGGAGCTGGCCGCCAAGGCCGGATACTCGCGTCCGCACACACTCCACTGTGGTCCCGACGGAATGTTCCTGTCCTGCTTGGGCGGTGCGGACGGCGCGGACGGGCCCGGCGGCGTCGCGCTGCTGGACCACGAAAGCTTCGAGGTGCTGCGCGCCTGGGAGAGCGACCGCGGACCGCAGTGGTTCGCCTACGACCTCTGGTGGCATCTGCGCCAGAACATCGCCGTGACCAGCGAGTGGGGGACCCCCTCGATGATCGAGGACGGCCTCGTCCCCGAACTGCTGCTGGGTCGCCGCTACGGCCACTCACTGCACTTCTGGGAGCTGGACTCCGGACGGCACCTCCAGCGCGTCGATCTGGGAGACGAGAACCAGATGGTCCTGGAACTGCGCCCCGCGCACGACCCCGAGGCCACGTGGGGGTTCACCAACACCGTGGTCGACGTGGAGGACCTGTCGGCGTCGGTGTGGCTGTGGAACCGGGAGGGCGAGGACTTCGCCGTCCGCAAGGTGATCACCATTCCGGCCGAGCCCGCGCGGACGGAGGACCTGCCCCCGGCTCTGCAGCCGTTCGGAGCCGTGCCCCCGTTGATCACCGACATCGACCTGTCGGTGGATGACCAGTGGCTGTACATATCCGCATGGGGAACCGGCGACCTCCTCCAGTACGACGTGAGCGACCCGTTCCATCCCCGGCAGACCGCGTCCGTGCGTCTTGGCGGCGTCGTCGGCCGACAGCCGCACCCCGCCGAACCGGACACTCCGCTGACGGGCGGAGCGCAGATGGTCGAGCTCAGCCGCGACGGGCGGCGCGCGTACCTGACGAACTCCTTGTACGCCACCTGGGACACACAGCTCTATCCCGCGGGCATCGACCCGTGGATGGTCAAACTCGACGCCGACACCTCGCACGGCGGACTCTCCGTCGACAGCCGCTTCTTCCCGCACGGCCCGGACTTCCTCGGCCTGCGCGTACACCAGACACGCCTGCAGGGCGGCGACGCCTCCTCGGACTCGTACTGCTACCGCCGCTGACCGCTTGCGCTCCGCGAGCGCCGGCACCGGGCCGCGGCGGTTTTCGTTCCCATCCCGACGAGACCAGTCGAATCCGCGGAAGGCCGAGGCTAGAGGGTGCTCTCAGTGCTGATCCCGCGCAGCAGTTCGGGCAGTGCGGTGCCGATCGGTTCCCGTACGACCTCGGCGGCGAGGTCGTCGTAGGGGGTCGGTTCGGCGTTGACGATGATCAGCCGTGCGCCGTGGTCGGCGGCGACGCCCGCGAGGCCGGCGGCGGGCTGGACCTGGAGGCTGGTGCCGACGGCGACGAACACCGTGCACGCCTTGGTGATCGCGACCGCCTCGCCGAGCACCTCCGGGTCGAGGCGTTCGCCGAACATGACGGTGGCCGACTTCAGGATGCCGCCGCAGTCCCGGCACGGCGGGTCGTCCTCGCCGGCCTCGACCCGGGCGAGGGCGTCCTCCATCGGCCCGCGCGCATGACACTTCGTGCACACCACGCTGCGCACGCTGCCGTGCAGTTCCAGCACCTTGCGGGCGGGCATTCCGGCGAGCTGGTGCAGCCCGTCCACGTTCTGCGTGATCACCCGGACCGGGACCCCGGATCGCTCCAGGTCGGCCACGGCGCGGTGTGCGGCGTTCGGCCCGGCCTGCAGGGTGCGGTTCTTGCGTCGCATCTGCCAGGAGCGGCGGCGGATGTCCGGGTCGTTCATGTAGTAGCCGTACGTCACGAGCTTCTCGGCCTCGGGGTCCTTCCGCCACAGCCCGTTGGGGCCGCGGTAGTCCGGAATGCCGGAGTCGGTGGAGATGCCGGCGCCGCTGAGGATGGCGACGAGGGGCTTGGTCATGAGACCGAGGGTAGGGCGGGGG
>NZ_POTZ01000791.1 GCF_003236365.1 Streptomyces sp. NTH33 | reverse complement strand
GCGTGCGCCGTCCCGGTCGCCCTTGGTGATACGGGCCTGCAGTTCCTCGAGTGCCCACCGCGATCCGGCCTCGCCGCGCGCCGCGAAGGCCCGCTCTCGTGGCCACACCACGACCGCGGCCCGCCGGCCACGGCGCCGTCACCCCCGCGGGCTAAGCCCGGCTCTCCTTCTCCTCCGGTGCCTCCTCTGCCTCCTCCGGTGCCCCCTTCAGCAGCACGGTGAGCAGCCGTACGGCCCCCCGCTTGTGCAGTGGGTCGTTGCCGTTGCCGCACTTGGGGGACTGGATGCAGGACGGGCAGCCGGAATCGCACTCGCAGGAGGCGATGGCCTCGCGGGTGGCGGCGAGCCAGGCGCGGGCGGTGTGGAAGGCGCGCTCGGCGAAGCCCGCGCCGCCGGGGTGGCCGTCGTAGACGAACACCGTGGGCAGCAGCGTGTCGGGGTGCAGGGGGATGGAGACACCACCGATGTCCCACCGGTCGCAGGTCGCGAACAGGGGCAGCATGCCGATCGAGGCGTGCTCGGCGGCGTGCAGCGCGCCGCCGAGGATCTCCGGGTGGATCCGGGCCTCGTCGAGCTGGTCCTCGGTGACCGTCCACCACACCGCGCGGGTGCGCAGCGTACGAGGAGGGAGGTCGAGTTTCGTCTCGCCCAGCACTTCGCCGGTGATCAGACGCCGGCGCAGGAAGGAGACCACCTGGTTGGTGACCTCGACGGACCCGTAGCACAGGCGGCCGTCGCCCCAGGGGACCGCGGTGTCCGTCTCCAGGACGGAGATCGCCGTCGTGTCGCGGGCGACCGTCGTGTACGGCGGGCGTGCCTCCTCGACCAGGGCGACCGAGTCGTCCAGGTCGAGGGAGCGCACCAGATACGTACGGCCCTGGTGCAGGTGGACCGCGCCCTCGTGCACCGTCGTGTGCGCGGCGCCCGCGTCGACCGTGCCGAGCAGCCGCCCGGTGCCGGTCTCGACGATCTGAACCGGCCGTCCGCCCTCGCCGCGGATGTCGGTGAGGTCCGCGGCCCGCTCCCGGCGGGTCCAGTGCCAGGCCTTCGTCCGCCGGCGCAGCAGCTTCGCGGTCTCCAGCTGCGGCAGCAGCTCCGGGCAGGCGGGTCCGAACAGCTCGACGTCCTCCTCGGTGAGCGGCAGCTCGGCGGCGGCCGCGCACAGGTGCGGGGCGAGGACGTAGGGGTTGTCGGGGTCGAGGACCGTCGATTCGACCGGCTGGTCGAACAGGGCCTGGGGGTGGTGGACGAGGAAGGTGTCCAGCGGGTCGTCGCGGGCAATCAGGATCGCCAGGGCGCCCTGGCCGGAGCGGCCCGCGCGGCCCGCCTGCTGCCACAGGGACGCGCGGGTGCCCGGGTAGCCGGCGATCAGTACGGCGTCCAGGCCGGAGACGTCCACGCCCAGTTCCAGGGCGGTCGTGGCGGCCAGGCCCAGCAGCTCGCCGGAGTGCAGGGCGCGTTCCAGGGCCCGGCGCTCCTCGGGCAGGTAGCCGCCCCGGTAGGCCGCGACACGCCGGGCCAGCGACCGGTCGGCCTCGGCCAGCCGTTCCTGGGCGATCACCGAGATCAGCTCGGCGCCGCGCCGGGAGCGTACGAAGGCGACGGAGCGCACGCCCTGCAGGGTGAGGTCGGTCAGCAGGTCGGCCGTCTCGGCGGTGGCGGTGCGCCGGACGGGCGCGCCCCTCTCGCCCTGCAGTTCGGTGAGTGGGGGCTCCCAGAGGGCGAACACCAGTTCACCACGGGGCGAGGCGTCGTCGGCCACCTCGACCACGGGCAGACCGGTGAGGCGGCCGGCGGCCACCGAGGGCTCGGCGGCGGTCGCCGAGGCCAGCAGGAAGACCGGCGAGGAGCCGTAGCGCGCGCACAGCCGGCGCAGGCGGCGCAGCACCTGGGCGACGTGCGAGCCGAAGACGCCCCG
>NZ_POTZ01000790.1 GCF_003236365.1 Streptomyces sp. NTH33 | reverse complement strand
GCCCCGGGCGGCCCCGGCCGAGACGCAAGCCCCCGGCCGAAGCGCAGGTCCCGGCCGGGGCCAGGACGCTCAGCCGGTCAGGAGGGCCGTCAGACGGCCGTCCCTCATCTCCCGTACCGCGTCCGCCTCCTCCAGGTGGGTGCGGTCGTGGGTGACCAGCACCGTCGCCGTGCCGCGGTCGCGGGTGAGGCGGGTGAGGAGGTCGAGGACGGCGGCGCCGCGTTCGTGGTCGAGGGCGCTGGTGGGTTCGTCGACCAGGAGGACGGAGGGGTCGTTCATCAGGGCACGGGCGATGTTGACGCGCTGGCGCTGGCCGCCGGAGAGCTGGTGGGGGCGCCGGTGCGCCTGGTCGGCGAGGTCCACCGCGGCCAGCAGCTCCCGGGCCCGGCCGGCCGCCGCCCGGCGTCCGTCCAGGCGGGCCATCACCTCCAGTTGCTCCGCCGCCGTCAGTGAGGGCAGCAGGTTGGGCTGCTGGAAGACGATGCCGATGCTCCGGCGCCGCAGCACCGCCCGCTCGGCGGCGCTCAGCTCACCCGTCGGCGTACCGTCCACGCACACCCGTCCGCTGTCCGGCGTGATCAGGGTGGCCGCGACCGCGAGCAGGCTGGACTTGCCCGAGCCGGACGGCCCGATCACCGCGGTGACCGTGCCCGCCGGCACCTCCAGCCGCACCCGGTCCAGGGCGGTGAGCCTGCCGTCGCCGTCGGGGTAGGTCAGGGTGATGTCGTCCAGAAGCAGGCTCATCGCACGCCTCCCAGCGCGGTCAGCGGGTCGACGGCGGTGATCCGCCGGACGGAGAGGCCGGCGCCCAGCACACCCAGGGCGATCACCACCGCGGCGGGCAGCAGGACGGCGGGCACGTCCAGCACGAACGGCACCGCGCCGCCCCGTACGAGCACGCCGGCCAGGGCCGCGAGCCCGGTGCCGAGCAGCGTCCCGACGGCCAGCAGCACCCCCGCCTGCCCCAGCGCGTCGCGCAGCAGGTAGCGGGTGGAGGCGCCGAGCGCCTTGAGCACGGCGATGTCCGGGGACCGCTGGATCGTCCACACCGTGAAGAACGCCCCGACGACGAGGGCGGAGATCGCGAAGAGGAAGCCGCGCATCAGCTGCAGCGAGCCGTTCTCGGCCTGGTAGGAGCCGATCGCGGTCAGCGCGTCGCCCTTGGCGAGGGTCTTCGTACCGGCGGCCCGGTCCCCGGCAAAGACGTCGGCACCCTGCGCGCGCAGCGCGACCACGGTCGTCCGGCCCCCGTCCCACGCCGTCCAGACGACCGGCGTGTGGCTGTACGACGCGCCGCCCGCGACGGCCGCCACGGTCCAGGAGGCGGAACCGAGGCGCACCCGGTCCCCGGCCCCGACGCCCAGTTCGGACGCCGCCTCGGCGGAGAGCACCGCCCGCCCGGGCGCGACGCCGTCCGGTGCGATGCCGGCGTCCGGGCGGACGCCGAACACCGACACCGCGGCCGTACGGCTCCCGGCGGACGCGTCGAGCGTGCGGATCGCGACCGGCTCCGCGTACGGAACCCGCTTGGCCCACCGTTCGACGGCCTCGGGCGGCAGCGAGGAGCCGGTGAACGACACCGACCGGCCGCCGGGCGGCGCGGCGAAGGCGAGGTGGTCGGCGGGCAGGCCCTTGACCGCCGAGGTGTTCTCCTCGGCGAGCCCGGCGGTCAGCCCGGACAGCAGCCCCACGAGCAGGGTGATCAGTGTGACCACGGCTCCCATCAGGGCGAACCGCCCCTTGGCGAACCGCAGGTCTCTCCATGCGACGTACATGTCCCCCACCCTGCGCGGGCAGGCCCCCGCCGGGCATCGCGCCCGGGCACGCTTCGCGCGGATCGAAGGGCGCAGCCGGTTCTCAACCTTTCGATTGACCGGCGCCCCGCCCGGCCCGCCTACCCTGGACGCGTCATGGACGTC
>NZ_POTZ01000078.1 GCF_003236365.1 Streptomyces sp. NTH33 | reverse complement strand
CCCCCGGCACCGCCGGCGTGACGTTTCCGCTCGACTGCGGACCCGTGAAGGCCGTGGTGGCGAAGCAGGCCTTCGGAGACCTCGACGGAGACGGCAGACCGGAGACCGTCGCCGTCGTGCACTGCGACGCCTCCATGGGCACCCCGCCCGACGCGGTCTACGTCCTCACCCGGGCCGCCGGCGACACCGCGCCCCGCGTCGTCGCCACCCTCGTCGACACCAAGGACCGGTACACGGTCACGGACTTCGCCGTCCGTGAAGGGGCCGTCACCGCCACCCTGCTCGGCTACTCCTCGCCCGACGTGCCCAATTGCTGCCCCGACCTCAAGGACAGCGTGAAGTGGCAGTGGAGGAACGGCGCGTTCGCCCGCTCCACGTCCGCCGGGGCGCGCAGCGTCTGACCGCACGCCCCGAAGCTGTGAGAAAACAGACAGCCATCACAGCACGCGCCGAACCGGTCACTCCGCGTCAGGTCCGTACACCTCGACCTTGTCCGAAACGCGGCGCACATGGATGCACTCGCCCGGGCACTCCCTCGCCGAATCGACCACGTCCGTGAGAAGCGGCAGCGGCACGGGCGTTGTCGCCCCGCTGTCCTGCAGGAGCTCGTCGTCCGCGCTCTTCACGTACGCCAGACCGTCGATGTCCAGCTCGAACACCTCCGGCGCGTACTGCGCGCAGATGCCGTCACCGGTGCACAAATCCTGGTCGATCCAGACCTCCAGGGCCTCGCCGCCGTCCGAGGTCCGCTGCTGCACGCCCATCTCTCCTGCCGTATCACGTCGAGCCGTACGGGAATCCGGCCAGCTCCGACGGGTGTTGAACGACTCGACCCTACCTCCGGCTGCTTTCCCATCGTGTTCGGTGGGTATTCCCCTGGCGTGAGGGAGAGCGCAAGGGTGAAGATCGGACACATCCCGACAGTCTTTGTGATCTAGGGGTTTCAATCGACACCCACCCAGGTAGGGTCTGGAAGCGTCCAGCTCCCCTTGGAGGAGGTGAGGACCGTGGCAGCCCACGACGACGACATGAACCGCGGCATCCGCCCGGGACGCGGGTCCGAGGACCCGGCCGGGCAGATCGCCTACCTTGAGCAGGAGATCGCCGTCCTGCGACGCAAGCTCGCCGACTCTCCGCGACACACGAGGATTCTCGAAGAGCGGATCGTCGAGCTGCAGACCAACCTGGCCGGCGTGTCCGCCCAGAACGAACGGCTGGCGAACACGCTCCGTGAGGCCCGCGACCAGATCGTGGCCCTCAAGGAAGAGGTCGACCGGCTCGCCCAGCCGCCGGCCGGCTTCGGAGTCTTCCTGCAGGCCAACGAGGACGGCACCGCCGACATCTTCACCGGCGGCCGCAAGCTGAGGGTGAACGTCAGCCCCGGCGTCGAGCTCGACGAGCTCAGGCGCGGCCAGGAAGTGATGCTGAACGAAGCGCTCAACGTGGTCGAGGCCATGGAATTCGAGCGCGTCGGCGAGATCGTCACCCTCAAGGAGATCCTCGAGGACGGCGAGCGCGCCCTGGTGCTCGGGCACACCGACGAGGAGCGTGTGGTACGGCTCGCCGAGCCGCTGCTGGACGTCATCATCCGCGCCGGCGACGCCCTCCTCCTCGAACCCCGCTCCGGCTACGTCTACGAGGTCGTGCCCAAGAGCGAGGTCGAGGAACTCGTCCTCGAAGAGGTGCCCGACATCGGCTACGAGCAGATCGGCGGCCTCGGCAACCAGATCGAGGCCATCCGCGACGCCGTGGAGCTGCCGTACCTCTACCCGGACCTGTTCAAGGAGCACGAGCTGCGCCCGCCGAAGGGTGTCCTGCTCTACGGACCCCCCGGATGCGGCAAGACGCTCATCGCCAAGGCCGTCGCCAACTCGCTCGCCAAGAAGGTCGCCGAGGTGACCGGCCAGGCCGCCGGCAAGAGCTTCTTCCTCAACATCAAGGGCCCCGAGCTGCTGAACAAGTACGTCGGCGAGACCGAGCGGCAGATCCGCCTCGTCTTCCAGCGCGCCCGGGAGAAGGCCGGTGAGGGCACCCCCGTCATCGTCTTCTTCGACGAGATGGAGTCCCTCTTCCGCACCCGCGGCTCCGGTGTCAGCTCGGACGTGGAGAACACCATCGTCCCGCAGCTGCTCGCCGAGATCGACGGTGTGGAAGGCCTGCAGAACGTGGTCGTGATCGGCGCCTCCAACCGCGAGGACATGATCGACCCGGCCATCCTGCGACCCGGCCGCCTCGATGTGAAGATCAAGATCGAGCGTCCGGACGCCGAAGCGGCCCAGGACATCTTCGGCAAGTACCTCACCGAGCGTCTCCCGCTGCACGCGGAGGACCTCGCGGAACACGGCGGCGACAAGGGCGCCACGGTCCAGGCCATGATCCAGACCGCGGTGGAGCACATGTACGCCGAAACCGAGGAGAACCGCTTCCTGGAGGTCACCTACGCCAACGGCGACAAGGAAGTCCTCTACTTCAAGGACTTCAACTCCGGCGCCATGATCGAGAACATCGTGGGCCGCGCCAAGAAGATGGCGATCAAGGACTTCCTAGAGAAGAACCAGAAGGGCCTGCGCGTCTCCCACCTGCTCCAGGCATGCGTGGACGAGTTCAAGGAGAACGAGGACCTGCCCAACACCACCAACCCGGACGACTGGGCCCGGATCTCCGGAAAGAAGGGCGAGCGGATCGTCTACATCCGCACCCTCATCACCGGAAAGCAGGGCGCGGACACCGGACGCTCCATCGACACGGTGGCGAACACCGGTCAGTACCTGTAAAAGCAGGGCGGCTGCGGGTGCCCTCCACGGGGTACCCGCAGCCGGCTGTTTTCCGGGGCCACCGCATGGAGCAGGCAATGAGGCAAATGATCTCCCCACCAGCGCAAAGGCGTTCTAGGCTCTTTCCTACCGCCGGGTCGCGCGGTGCGGGAACGGGCACCGCACGGGCACCCGGGCATCAGCGGTACTTGAGCGCCGCCCACGACCGAGGGCGCCGCCGGGCAAGGAGGGCCGCATGACCGTACGGCGAGTAATGGGCATCGAGACGGAGTACGGGATCTCCGTCCCCGGCCACCCCAACGCCAATGCCATGCTCACCTCGTCCCAGATCGTCAACGCCTACGCGGCGGCGATGCACCGGGCCCGCCGGGCCCGCTGGGACTTCGAGGAGGAGAATCCGCTGCGGGACGCCCGCGGCTTCGACCTCGCCCGCGAGGCCGCCGACGCCAGTCAGCTCACCGACGAGGACATCGGCCTGGCCAACGTCATCCTGACCAACGGCGCACGGCTCTACGTCGACCACGCCCACCCCGAGTACAGCGCGCCCGAGGTGACCAACCCGCGCGACGCCGTCCTGTGGGACAAGGCCGGCGAGAGGATCATGGCCGAGGCCGCCGAACGGGCCGCCCAGCTGCCCGGCGCCCAGCCGATCCACCTCTACAAGAACAACACCGACAACAAGGGCGCCAGCTACGGCACGCACGAGAACTACCTGATGAAGCGGGAGACCGCGTTCTCCGACATCGTGCGCCACCTCACGCCCTTCTTCGTCTCCCGGCAGGTCGTCGCCGGCGCCGGCCGCGTCGGCATCGGCCAGGACGGCCACGAGCACGGCTTCCAGCTCAGCCAGCGCGCGGACTACTTCGAGGTCGAGGTCGGCCTGGAGACCACACTCAAACGGCCGATCATCAACACGCGCGACGAACCGCACGCCGACGCGGAGAAGTACCGCCGCCTGCACGTGATCATCGGCGACGCGAACCTCTCCGAGATCTCGACGTACCTGAAACTGGGCACGACCGCCCTGGTCCTGTCCATGATCGAGGACGGCTTCATCGCCGTCGACCTGGCCGTCGAACAGCCCGTCCGCACACTCCACCAGGTCTCGCACGACCCGTCGCTCAAGCGCCTGATCACGCTCCGCAGCGGCCGCACGCTCACCGCCGTACAGCTCCAGATGGAGTACTACGAGCTGTCGCGCAAGTACGTCGAGGAGCGGTTCGGGGCGGACGCCGACGACCAGACCAAGGACGTCCTGGCCCGCTGGGAGGACACCCTCAACCGCCTGGAGAACGACCCCATGAGCCTGGCCGGCGAGCTGGACTGGGTCGCCAAGCGGGAGCTCATGGAGGGCTACCGGCGCCGCGACGGCCTCGACTGGGACGCCGCCCGCCTCCACCTCGTCGACCTCCAGTACGCGGACGTACGCCCCGAGAAGGGCCTGTACAACCGCCTGGTGGCCCGCGGACGCATGAAGCGGCTCCTGGACGAGACCGAGGTCGACCGGGCCCGTACGAAGCCGCCGGAGGACACGCGCGCGTACTTCCGCGGACGCTGCCTGGAGCAGTACGCCGACGACGTCGCCGCGGCCTCCTGGGACTCGGTCATCTTCGACCTGCCGGGCCGGGACTCGCTCCAGCGCGTCCCAACCCTGGAACCGCTTCGCGGAACGCGTAATCACGTCAAGGAGCTCCTGGACCGCTGCCGCACCGCGGAGGACCTGGTCAGGGTCCTGTCCGGAGGCTGACCGGACACGGAGGAACACGAAGGGGTACCCGGGTGGGCCGGCCGCCCGGGGTGGAAAACCCGAGGTCCGGGAATCATCGAGATGGCCCCCGTACGTTGGAGAAACTGCGGGGCCGATGTCAGACCCGCCTTGTAGGGTCTGATCAACACCGATCGGCCGTCATGCCCGACCACGTCGGGCGAACTGAGCGGGGTGAGGGTTATGGCAACGAAGGACACCGGCGGCGGGCAGCAGAAGGCCACGCGCTCCACCGAGGAGATCGAGGAGCAGGCCCAGGACGCACAGGCCGCGGAAGACCTCAAGGAACGCCACGAGAAGCTGAGCGACGACGTGGACGACGTCCTCGACGAAATCGATGACGTGCTCGAGTCCAACGCGGAGGATTTCGTGAGGTCGTTCGTTCAGAAGGGCGGAGAGTAGCCCCCGGCATGCGTCCCGGTGCCGGTCTGCGGCGAGCAGGTCGGCACCGGGACGGATGACCGGCGTCGGCACGGGTATGGTCCGTGCACGGATTTGATGATCGGCTCGGCCGCTCCCGGCGGGGCCGCCAGTCTTGTGTGGAAGGAATCGCGTGGAACCCAACCCTCGTAGCACCGGGCGTCTGCCGGCTGCCTTCCTGACGCCGGGGTCCTCCTCGTTCATGGACTTTCTTGCCGAACACCAGCCGGAGCTGCTGCCGGGCAGGCGGCAGCTGCCGCCGACCCAGGGGGTGGTCGAGGCGCCGCACGGGACGACGATCGTGGCGGTGACCTTCCCGGGGGGCGTCGTGCTGGCCGGTGACCGGCGGGCGACCATGGGGAACGTCATCGCGCAGCGGGACATCGAGAAGGTGTTCCCGGCGGACGAGTACTCGGCCGTGGGCATCGCCGGTACGGCGGGCCTCGCCGTGGAGATGGTGAAGCTCTTCCAGCTGGAGCTGGAGCACTTCGAGAAGGTGGAGGGGACGCAGCTGTCGCTGGAGGGCAAGGCGAACCGGCTGTCGACCATGATCCGCTCCAACCTGGGCATGGCCATGCAGGGCCTGGCCGTGGTCCCGCTCTTCGCGGGGTACGACCTGGACCGGGAGAAGGGCCGGATCTTCTCCTACGACGTCACCGGCGGCCGTTCCGAGGAGCACGGCTTCGCCGCCACCGGTTCCGGCTCGATCTTCGCGCGCGGCGCCATGAAGAAGCTCTACCGCGAGGACCTGACCGAGGCCGACGCCACCACGCTGGTGGTGCAGGCCCTGTACGACGCGGCAGACGACGACTCGGCGACCGGTGGTCCCGATGTCGCCCGCCGGATCTATCCGATCGTCACCGTGATCACCGAGGACGGCTTCCGCCGGCTCACCGAGGACGAGTCCTCCGGGATCGCCCGCTCGGTGCTGCAGCGGCGGCTGGAGCAGCCCGACGGCCCGCGGGCCGCGCTGCTGTAGCCGGCGGCCGGTTCTTGTTCAGGGTGATCCAGTGACTTCGACAGAAAGGGACGGATAACCGGTGTCGACGCCGTTCTATGTCTCACCTCAGCAGGCCATGGCCGACCGGGCGGAGTACGCCCGCAAGGGCATCGCCCGGGGCCGCAGCCTGGTCGTGCTGCAGTACGCCGACGGAATCGTGTTCGTCGGTGAGAATCCGTCCCGCGCGCTGCACAAGTTCAGCGAGATCTACGACCGGATCGCGTTCGCGGCCGCCGGCAAGTACAACGAGTACGAGAACCTGCGCATCGGCGGCGTCCGCTACGCCGACCTGCGCGGTTACACCTACGACCGGGGCGACGTGACCGCCCGGGGCCTGGCGAACGTCTACGCGCAGACGCTGGGCACGATCTTCTCCAGCGCCGCGGAGAAGCCGTACGAGGTGGAGCTGGTGGTCGCCGAGGTGGGGGAGACCCCGGAGGGCGACCAGATCTACCGGCTGCCGCACGACGGGTCGATCGTGGACGAGCACGGCTCGGTCGCGGTCGGCGGCAACGCCGAGCAGATCAGCGGCTACCTGGACCAGCGCCACCGGGACGGCATGTCCCTGGCCGAGGCGCTGAAGCTGGCCGTGCAGGCCCTGTCCCGCGACACCAACGGCAGCGAGCGGGAGATCCCCGCCGAGCGCCTGGAGGTGGCCGTGCTGGACCGTACGCGCCCGCAGAAGCGCAAGTTCAAGCGGATCGTGGGCCGGCAGCTCCAGCGGCTGCTGCAGGCCGGCGGTGCCGCGACGGAGGCGGAGAGCTCCGAGGAGGAGGGCTCCGAGGGTTCCGAGGAGAAGTAGGTCCGCCCCCACGGCCCCGCTCCCGGGTGCCCCGGCCGGTGACACGGCCGGGGCACCGGGCGTTTCAGGAGGCGCCCGGTGGTGCCGTGGAGCCCCGTACGACCAGCTCCACGGGAATGTCGCCGCCCTGGGGTGTGCGGCCCTCCAGGACGGCGAGGAGGGCGTGCATGCCCCGTTCGCCGAAGAGCTCCGCGTCCAGCCGTACGGTGGTCAGCTCGGGGTCGATGGCGGTGGCGAGGGCGAGGTCGTCCAGGCCGGTGACGGAGACGTCGTCGGGAACGCGCAGTCCGAGGCGGCGCAGGCCCTTGTAGGCGCCGGCGGCCAGTTTGTCGTCGTCGCACACCAGTGCGGTGGGCCGCGGGCCGGGGGCGCCGAGCGCGGCCTCGGTGGCGGCCCGGGCGTCCTCGATGGAGAGGGGGGCGCGGACGGTGCGCACCGAGGCGCCGGGCACGGCGCCCACGCGCGCCGCGAGCTCCCGGGCCCGTACCTCGAAGGTCCAGGAGGCCACGTCCGCCGCGAGGTGCAGGAACCTCCGGTGCCCCAGGCCCAGCAGGTGGCCGGCGACCTGGCGTACGCCGTCCGCGATATCCAGGTTGACGGTCGCGGCGCCCAGGCTGCCCTCGGGGTCGCTGTCCAGCATGACCAGCGGCAGCTGGTCGCCGCGGATCGAGGTGAGGGCGTCGGCGGCCATGGAGGAGGCGATCACGCCGTCCAGGGCGGCCTGGGCGGAGGCGAAGGGGTTCTTCGCCGGACCGATGCCCTCGGGGGAGGGGTACAGCACGACGCCGAAGCCGTGCTCGGCGGCGACGCGGGCGGCCCCGGTGTAGACCCCGGCGAAGAACTCGGTGGTCAGGGCCGGGACGACGAGGAGCACGGTGCGGGTGCGGCCGAGGCGCAGGTTGCGGGCGGCGAGGTTGGGCCGGTAGCCGAGCTCCTCGGCGGCCCGCCGTACCCGTTCGGCGGTCGCCTCGGCCACCCGGCCGCGCCACTTGCCGCCGAGGACCAGCGAGACGGCGGCCTGGGAGACCCCCGCGGCCCGGGCGACGTCACGGCTGGTGGGGCGCGTGCTGCTTGGTGCCACCGCGGGTCCGCTCCTTCGTCTGGACTGGTGAACAGCGCACATGGTACGTATGACCGAGTAAGTTATACGTAACACCGGAGGTTGCTCCAGCGCCTCGGGCGAGCCGACGGAGGGCGGAGCGATGACCGCGGGATTCGCGGGGTACCTGGAGATCCTCAGAGCGCGGCACGCCGTCCGGCTGCTGGCCGGCACGCTGGTGGGGCGGCTGCCCAACGCCACCGCGGCGATCGCGATCGTGCTGTTCGTCCGCGCTCAGGGCGGCACGTACAGCCTGGCGGGGGCGCTGGCGGCGGTGTACGGCGTGGCCAACGCCGTGGGCCAGCCGGTGCTCGGGCGGCTGGTGGACCTGCACGGGCAGCCCCGCGTCCAGCTGCCGGCCGCGCTCGCCGCGGCCCTGGCGATGACCGCCTTCGCCGTGACCGGCATCGAGCCGCCCCTTCTGTCCGGTACGGCCGTGGCGGCCGCCGGGCTCTTCGCACCGCCCCTGGAGGGCGGTCTGCGCGCCCTGTGGCCCGCCGTGCTGCGCCGGCCGGACCAGGTGCACACGGCGTACGCCATGGACGCCGTGGCGCAGGAGATCATGTTCACCGCCGGCCCGCTGCTGGTGACCCTGTGCGTGTCGCTGTGGTCGGCGCAGGCGGCGCTGGTGGTGCTGAACGTCCTCGGGCTGTTGGGCGCGCTGTCCGTGGTCTGCTCGCCGCCCTCGCGCGCGTGGCGCTCGGCGCCGCGGGAAGCGCACTGGCTGGGCGCGCTGCGCTCGCCGGGGCTGCTGGCGCTGCTCGGCGCGTTCCTCTTCGTGGGGGTCGCGCTGGGCTCGATCACGGTGGCGGCGGTGCCGTACGCCGACGAGCACGGCGGTGACGCGGTCTACGGCTGGCTGATGGCCGCGCTGGGGCTGGGCGCGCTGGTGGGCGGTGCCGTCTACGGGGCGCGGCAGTGGAGTGGTGTGCCCGAGCGGCGACTGCGGGTGCTGGTGGCTCTCCTGGCAGTGTGTTACCTGCCGCTGACGCTGATGCCGGGCGTGGTGGCCATGGTGCTGCTGGCGGTGCTGTCCGGGGTGTTCCTCGCGCCGTGCATCGCCTGCGCGTTCATCATCGTGGACCGGCACGCCCCGGCCGGGACGGTGACGGAGGCGTTCTCGTGGCTGGTGACGACGATCACCGTGGGCGCGTCGGTGGGAACGGGGCTCGCGGGTCCGGTGGTCCAGGCGGGTGGCGCGCTGTGGGGTTTCGCGCTGCCGGGTGCCGCGGGAGCCGTGTCGTTGCTGGTGCTGCTGGCCACCGGGCGGGTCCTTTCAGCTCCCGTGGTGCGGGCGGTGGTTGCGGCTTCATCGGAAAATGATCCAAATCGTGCTGCCGAACCCCGTTTGAGCTCAGAGGATCGGGCGTAAGGTTCATGCATGGACCGCCGCATTTTCGGGCTGGAGAACGAGTACGGCGTCACGTGCACGTTTAGGGGACAGCGGCGCCTGTCTCCTGACGAGGTGGCGCGGTACCTTTTCCGCCGTGTCGTGTCATGGGGCCGCAGCAGCAATGTTTTTCTGCGAAACGGCGCCCGGCTCTATCTCGACGTGGGGTCACATCCGGAATACGCGACACCCGAATGTGACAATGTGATCGAACTGGTCACCCACGACAAGGCCGGCGAGCGCATTCTCGAAGGACTCCTGGTGGACGCGGAGCGACGCCTGCACGAGGAGGGAATCGCGGGCGACGTCTACCTCTTCAAGAACAACACCGACTCGGCGGGCAACTCCTACGGTTGCCACGAGAACTATCTGGTGGCGCGGCACGGGGAGTTCTCCCGGCTCGCGGACATCCTCATTCCGTTCCTGGTCACCAGGCAGTTGCTCTGCGGGGCGGGCAAGGTCCTGCAGACGCCGCGCGGGGCCGTGTACTGCGTGAGCCAGCGGGCCGAGCACATCTGGGAGGGCGTCTCCTCGGCGACCACCCGTTCGCGGCCCATCATCAACACGCGCGACGAGCCGCACGCGGACGCCGAGCGCTACCGACGGCTGCACGTCATCGTGGGCGACTCCAACATGTCCGAGACGACGATGCT
Organism: Streptomyces sp. NTH33; assembly: GCF_003236365.1. GTDB lineage: Bacteria > Actinomycetota > Actinomycetes > Streptomycetales > Streptomycetaceae > Streptomyces. Next base: position 11,097 of record NZ_POTZ01000078.1, on the reverse strand, counting down.
GCTCAAGGTGGGCGCGACCGACCTGGTGCTGCGCATGATCGAGGCGGGCACGGTGATGCGCGACCTGACCCTGGAGAACCCGATCCGGGCGATCCGCGAGGTCAGTCACGACATCACGGGCCGCCGCAAGGTGCGCCTGGCCAGCGGCCGGGAGGCCTCGGCGCTGGAGGTGCAGCGGGAGTACTACGAGAAGGCGGTGGACTTCTGCGAGCGGCGCGGTATCCGCACCGGCACGGTGGAGCGGGTGCTGGAGCTGTGGGGCCGCACGCTGGAGGCGATCGAGGCCGAGGACCTCGACCGGATCGGCACCGAGATCGACTGGGTGATGAAGTACAAGCTCATCGAGCGGTACCGGGCCAAGCACAACATGACCATGTCGCATCCGCGGGTCGCCCAGATAGACCTCGCCTACCACGACATCCACCGTCGTCGTGGCCTGTACTACCTGCTGGAGAAGAGGGGCCAAGCCACCCGGATCTGCAACGACTTGAAAATCTTCGAGGCCAAGTCGGTTCCCCCCCAGACCACTCGGGCCCGGCTGCGCGGCGACTTCATCCGGCGGGCGCAGGAGCAGCGCAGGGACTTCACCGTCGACTGGGTGCACCTGAAGCTCAACGACCAGGCGCAGCGGACGGTGTTGTGCAAGGACCCGTTCCGTTCGGTGGACGACCGGGTGGAGAAGCTGATCGCCGGAATGTGAGCCGGGCGGACCCAGGGCCCGAACCACCGGACAGGCCCTGGGCGCCGGTTCCGCACGAGAGGCCGGAACGCCACACGGGCGCCGTACGTTTCGAGTACGGCGCCCTTCTCACGACGTAGAGTTGCGCGCACCCCATCAACGAGATCGACCGATTACGAGGCCCCCACCGTGCGCCGACGCTCACTTCTTCTGTCCGTACCCGCGGGACTTGTCACGCTGGCCGCCTGCGGCAACGACGAGTCCGGCTCGAGCAAGGCCAGCGAGAGCCCGTCACCCTCCGCCGCGGCCCCGTCCTCCGCGCCGTCGCCGAAGATCGTCTCCGGGCCGCTGCCGGAGATCACCGCGGGTACGGAGTTCGGCGAGAAGCCGACCGTCGCCAAGGGCAGTGGCGCACCCTCGAAGGACATCGCCGTCAAGACGGTGATCGCGGGCAGTGGCCGGACGATCGCGGAGAACGACTTCGTCCAGGCGCACTACCTGGGCCAGATCTGGGTCACGGGGAAGGTCTTCGACAACTCCTACGATCGCAAGGCTCCGCTGGTCATCCAGCTGTCCCAGGGCACGATCATCGACGGCTGGCGCTACGCCCTGGCGGGCAGGAAGGCCGGCAGCCGCATCGAGATGTCCGTGCCGCCCACCTGGGGGTACGGCACGCAGGGCAACGCGCAGGCGGGCATCAAGGGCACCGACACGCTGGTGTTCGTCGTGGACGTGCAGGACACCTTCAACTCCAAGAGCTCGGCCAAGGGCAAGGCGGTCCCGCAGAACAACGCCGACCTGCCCAAGGTGGGCACCAACACCGACGGCGCGGCCCCGTCCATCACCGTCCCCAAGGCCGCCGCGCCCAAGAAGCTCGTGGCCGACTACGTCATCGAGGGCGACGGCCCCGTGGTCAAGGCGGAGAACACCGTGCTCGTCCAGTACAAGGGCGTGCTGTGGGACGGCGGCAAGGAGTTCGACTCGACGTACAAGAGGGACACCCTGACCTCGTTCTCCCTGCAGCAGGTCGTCAAGGGCTGGGCCGAGGGGCTGACCGGCAAGAAGGTCGGCAGCCGGGTCCTGGTCGTCGTCCCGCCGGCCCTGGGCTACGGCGACAACCCGCCCCCCGGCAGCGGCATCAAGAAGGACTCCACGCTCGTCTTCTCGGTGGACATCCTGGCGGCGATGTAGCGCCACGCCACGGTCTCCCGCCGCGGGCGCGCACCCGGCGGGGATGCAAGACTGTGCGGGTTTTGTTGTCGTGGTTCCCTTGTAGTGAACGAGCAGGAGCGTAAGACGTGAGCATCGAGAAGCCCGAGATCGACTTCCCGGGCGGCGAGCCCCCGGCGGATCTCGAGATCAAGGACATCTGGGTGGGCGAGGGGCCCGAGGCGCAGGCGGGCCAGACCGTCACCGTCCACTACGTGGGCGTCGCCTTCAGCACCGGTGAGGAGTTCGACGCCAGCTGGAACCGGGGCGCCCCCTTCCGCTTCCCGCTGGGCGCCGGCCGTGTCATCAAGGGCTGGGACCAGGGTGTGCAGGGCATGAAGGTCGGCGGACGCCGCCAGCTGACCATCCCGGCGCACCTCGCCTACGGCAACCAGAGCCCGACCCCGGCGATCAAGCCCGGCGAGACGCTGATCTTCGTGGTGGACCTCCTCGGGGTCTGATCCCCGTCCGGAGCCGGACCGGATCCGATCATCCGGGGCCCATGCCTGTTCGGGCATGGGCCTCGGCTTTTGTCACCACACGTCGGGGCGGTACGGTCGTCGGTCTAAGGACCATAGGGAAGGTGAAGGGCGTCGATGGCCATTGCCAAGGCCGAGCGGCTGATGAACCTGGCGCTGTGTCTGCTCGGGACCCGGCGGCCGCTCAGCAAGCGTGAGCTGCGCGCATCCATCGAGGCATACGTCGAGGCCTCTGGCCGGGATGGGGGCGGGGCCGGAAGCGACGACTCCTTCAACCGCATGTTCGAGCGGGACAAGGACGACCTGCGCGAGCTCGGGCTGGTCATCGAGACCGTCGAGAGCCTGGACGGCGAGGTCGGCTATCTGGCCCGCCGGGACAGCAACCGACTGCCGCCGATCACCCTGGACGCCGAGGAGGCCGCCGCCCTGGGGCTGGCCGCCAAGGTCTGGCAGCAGGCCCGCCTGGCCGGAGCGGCCAGCGGCGCCCTGCAGAAGCTGCGCGCGGCCGGGCTGCCCGAGGACGTCGACCCGTACGAGGCCCACGGCGCCCTGGAGCCGCGCATCCCGGTGCACGAGGCCGCCTTCGAGCCGCTGATGCTGGCCTGCCGCGACCGCCGCCCGGTCGTCTTCGACTACCGCAAGGCCACCGCCGCCCGCCCCGAGACCCGGCATGTCGAACCGTGGGCGCTGGAGTGCTGGCGCGGCCACTGGTACCTGGCCGGCTTCGACCGCGACCGGGGCGCCGAGCGGGTCTTCCGGCTGTCCAGGATCACCGGCAGGGTCCGCTCCCGCGGCACCGGCTTCACCGCCCCGGTCCCCGACGTCGTCACCGTGCGCGAGACCGTGGCGAGCTGGGCGGGCGAGATCGCCGACCGCTCCGCGCGGATCCGGCTGCGCGCGGGCGCGGGGTACCCCCTTCGGGCGAAAGCCACCGCCGTACGGGAACTCGGCGACGGCTGGGACGAGTTGGACATCCCGTACGGGCACGGGCTGGACGCCTGGCTGGTGGAGTTCGGACCGGACGTGGTCGTGCTGGAACCGGACGAGCTGCGGTCGGACGTGGTGGACCGGCTGCGTGCCGTGGCCAAGGGCTGAGGGGGAGCGAGCGAGACTGTGGCAGGCAAACCGGTCAGGCCCACGAACGCCATCGACCAGACCCGGCGGATGCTCTCCCTGGTGACGTACCTCAGGGAGCGCCCCGGCGCCCGGATCGAGGACGTGGCGCGCGCCTTCGGCATCACCGAGGACGAGCTGGTCTCCGACCTCGACGTGCTGCCCATGTGCGGCACCAGCTTCCGTGGCGGAGACCTCCTGGACATCGACACCGACGGCGAGCGCATCTGGTGGCACAACCCGGCCGCGCTCGGTGCGGAGGCGGCCGAGCCGCTGCGGCTGGCCGCCGACGAGGCGACCGCGCTGCTGGTCGCCGCCCGCGCGGTGGCCACCCTGCCGGGCCTGCGCGAGAGCGACCGGCAGGCGCTGCTGCGGGCGACGGCCAAGGTGGAGGCCGCGGCCGGCGAGGCCGCCGGGGCCAGCTCACGCCTGTCGGTGACCTTCGAGTCCGAGGGCGGCGTCTTCGCCGACGTCGACCGGGCGATCTCCGAGCGCCGCCGGCTGTGGATCCGCTACTACTCGCCGGCCCGTGACGAGGTCACCGAGCGCGAGATCGACCCCATCCGCCTGGTCAGCGTCGGGCACACCTACGTGGAAGCCTGGTGCCGCCGCTCCGAGGCGCGCCGCACCTTCCGGCTCGACCGGGTCGCCGAGATCAAGATCCTCGACGAGCCGTCCGCGCCGCCCGAGATGGAGCTGCGCGACCTGTCCCAGGCACTGGTGCAGCCGGCCGCGGAGGACCCGGAGGTCGTCGTCGAGGTCGGCCCGGGCGGCCGCTGGGTCGCCGAGTACTACCCGCACGACAGCGCCGATGAACTCCCCGACGGCGGCCTGCGTATCACTCTGCGCACCCCCGATCCGGCCTCCCTCAGGCGCCTGGCGCTCCGTCTGGGCGGCGACGGCCGCATCGTCGCCCCCCGCGAACTGGCCGCCAGCGCCAGGCAGGCGGCTCGCAAGGCCCTGGCGGCGTACGAGACGGCGCACGGCGGAAGCGGGACCCCCGGAAACACCGGGCACCACGCGGTGCCGGACGCCCGGGGTGCACACGCGGGTCACGACGGGCGGTACGACAGGCAGGAGCAGGGGATTTGAGCGAGTCGGCGACGGCTGGGGTGCGGGGGATGTCGGTGGCGGCGGCGTTCGCCGGGATGCGGAGCGTGGCTCCGGTGGTGTTCCGGGCGGGCTGCCCGGACTGCCGGGGCCGGTTCGAGCTCGCCGCGAGCGCGCTGCGCCTGGCCATCGGCGCCAGCAGCCGCACCACCTTCTACTCCTTCACCTGCCCCGACTGCGGCGCCGCGGTCCGCAAGCCGGCCGGCGAGCGGATCGTCGAGCTGCTCACCGGCGGCGGGGTCAGCACCCTGCGCCTGCACTCCACCCTCTAAGCTCGGCGTCATGTTCTGGCCGATGTTCGCGGTAGCGGCGGGTTTCGTGGGTCTCGTCGTGCTCGGGGTGCTCGCCGTCCGGGTCTTCGTGGAGGCGCAGCGCCTCGGCCGGCAGGTCACGGAGTCGGCGCGCCGTATCAACAGGGCGGCCGAGGACCTGGAGCGGGCGACCATGAGCGCCACCCGGTCCGTGGACGCGCTGTGAGCCTCCGCGCAGCGTGCGCCCCGGGCCGCTTCGCCCTGTCGTGCCGCCGCTTCCGGCAGGTACGCTGCTGGTCGCGGACCGGAGAACGAGGCCCGGGCCGTGGACGGGCGTACGCACAGGGATTGCCCCATGTTCACCCCTGAGCGTTACGATCGCTGGCAGAGCGATGGGCCGGACCTGCGTCCGGCCGGTCGGACAGCACCCACCCAGCCGCCTCGGTGAGAAGGTAAAGACTTATGTTCGGAAGGCTCGGAGCCCCCGAGATCATTCTCATCCTCGTCGTCATCGTCCTGCTGTTCGGCGCGAAGAAGCTTCCGGACATGGCGCGCTCGCTCGGCAAGTCCGCCCGCATCCTCAAGAGCGAGGCCAAGGCGATGAAGGAGGACGGCGGCAACTCCTCCGCCCAGGCGCCCGCCAACCAGGAGCAGTCCTCCTCCGCCCCGCGCACCATCCAGGCCGCCCCCGGCGACGTCACCAGCTCGCGCCCGGTCAGCGAGCCGACGGACACCACCAAGCGCTGACGCACGGCCGGACCGCTCCGGCCTGCCGCACGAGATGAGGACGTGGGTTGCCCAAGCCTGCCCGCAAGAGGGAGAAGGACCCCGAGGGGCGGATGCCCCTCGCGGAACACCTTCGTGAGCTCCGCAACCGGCTCGCGAAGGCCGTCCTGGCCATTGTGATCGGTGCGGTCGTGGCCGCCTTCTTCTACCGGGACATCATCGATCTCCTCACCGAGCCCATCCAGCGCTCGGTGGGATGCACCAAGTCGTTCACGGAGCTGGCCCAGCATAAGGAGGGCGCCTGCGGCAACATCACCGTCGAGGGCCTCCTGGGCCCCTTCACGCTGATGATCAAGGTGGCGCTGACCGCCGGTGTCGTCATCGCCAGCCCCGTCTGGCTCTACCAGCTCTGGGCCTTCGTCGCGCCCGGCCTGCACAAGCACGAGAAGCGCTACTCGATGGCGTTCGTCGCGGCGGGCTTCCCCCTGTTCCTGGCCGGCGCGTACTTCTCCTACCACGTGCTGCCCGCGGCGGCCAGCGTCCTGATCGACTTCACCCCCGTCGGCGCGGTCAACCTGCTGCCGCTGGACGACCTGCTGAACCTCGTCACCCGCATGGTGATCGTCTTCGGCCTCTCCTTCGAGCTGCCGCTGCTGCTGGTGATGCTGAACCTCACCGGCATGGTCACCGGGCGCCGGATGCTCGGCTGGTGGCGGGGCATGATCCTGGGCGTCACCATCTTCGCGGCGTTCGCCACGCCCACGGTCGACCCGATCTCGATGCTGTCGCTGGCGGCCCCGATCGTCCTGCTGTACTTCATGGCCACCGGCTTCGCCCTGATGAACGACAGGCGCAAGCGCCTGCGGGAGGCCGAGGGCCCCGCCGACGACGAGGCCTCCGAGCTGGACCTCACCCCCGAGGACATCGGCGAGGTCGAGCCCGTCACCTCCCGCCGCGCCCTGCCCGAGCAGACCGGCACGGAGCGGGTCAACGGGTACGACGACGCGACCTGACCACCGGTCCCACCGACGGCTCCAGGCCGGCCGCCCGCGGTGCGGGCGGCCGGCCTGGAGCCGTCGGTGGGCCGATCGGGATAATGATCGTCACGTTGTCGGTGCGGCCCGGTAGGCTCGAAAGCACGATGACTCAGGACCTCTCACCGGCCGAGCGGTACGCGGCAGCGCGCAGGCGAGCTGCCGAGCAGGCCACCGCGCTCGCGGGCTTCCGCGAGATGTACGACTTCGGCCTCGACCCGTTCCAGATCGAGGCCTGCCGGGCGCTCGAGGCGGGCAAGGGCGTGCTGGTCGCCGCGCCCACCGGCTCCGGCAAGACGATCGTGGGCGAGTTCGCCGTCCACCTCGCCCTCCAGCAGGGCAGGAAGTGCTTCTACACGACACCCATCAAGGCGCTGTCCAACCAGAAGTACTCCGACCTGTGCCGCCGCTACGGCAGCGGCATGGTCGGCCTGCTCACCGGCGACAACAGCCTCAACCCCGACGCCCCGGTGGTCGTGATGACCACCGAGGTGCTGCGGAACATGCTGTACGCCGGCTCCCAGACCCTCCTCGGCCTCGGCTACGTGGTCATGGACGAGGTGCACTACCTCTCCGACCGCTTCCGCGGCGCCGTCTGGGAGGAAGTGATCATCCATCTGCCCGAGTCGGTGACCCTGGTGTCGCTGTCGGCGACCGTGTCCAACGCCGAGGAGTTCGGCGACTGGCTGGACACCGTCCGCGGCGACACCCAGGTGATCGTCTCCGAGCACCGGCCCGTCCCCCTGTTCCAGCACGTGCTGGCCGGACGCCGGATGTACGACCTGTTCGAGGAGGGCGAGGGCCGCAAGAAGGCCGTCAACCCCGACCTGACGCGCATGGCCCGTCTGGAGGCCAGCCGTCCCGCGTTCCAGGACCGCCGGCGCGGCCGGAACATGCGCGAGGCCGACCGCGAGCGCGAGCGCAGACAGCGCTCCCGCATCTGGATCCCTAGCCGCCCCGAGGTCATCGAACGGCTGGACGCCGAGGGCCTGCTCCCGGCCATCACCTTCATCTTCAGCCGCGCCGCCTGCGAGGCCGCCGTCCAGCAGTGCCTGTACGCGGGCCTCAGGCTCAACGACGAGCAGGCCCGGGAGGAGGTCCGCGCCCTGGTGGAGGAGCGCACCGCCGCCATCCCGCCGGAGGACCTGCACGTCCTCGGCTACTACGAGTGGCTGGAGGGCCTGGAGCGCGGTATCGCCGCCCACCACGCGGGCATGCTGCCGACCTTCAAGGAGGTCGTCGAGGAGCTGTTCGTGCGCGGCCTGGTCAAGGCGGTCTTCGCCACCGAGACCCTGGCTCTGGGCATCAACATGCCCGCCCGCTCGGTGGTGCTGGAAAAGCTCGTGAAGTGGAACGGCGAGCAGCACGCCGACATCACCCCCGGCGAGTACACCCAGCTGACCGGCCGTGCCGGCCGCCGCGGCATCGATGTCGAGGGCCACGCGGTGGTGCTGTGGCAGCGGGGGATGAACCCCGAGCACCTGGCGGGCCTGGCCGGCACCCGCACCTATCCGCTGCGCTCCAGCTTCAAGCCCTCGTACAACATGGCGGTCAACCTGGTCGAGCAGTTCGGCCGGCACCGCTCCCGCGAGCTGCTCGAGACCTCCTTCGCGCAGTTCCAGGCCGACAAGTCGGTGGTCGGGATCTCCCGGCAGGTGCAGCGCAACGAGGAGGGCCTGGAGGGCTACAAGGCCTCGATGACCTGCCACCTCGGCGACTTCTCGGAGTACGCGCGGCTGCGCCGCGAACTGAAGGACCGCGAGACCGAGCTGGCCCGGCAGGGCGCGGCCCACCGGCGTGCCGAGGCCGCCGTGTCCCTGGAGAAACTCAAGCCGGGCGACGTCATCCACGTGCCCACCGGCAAGTACGCCGGCCTGGCGCTGGTGCTGGACCCGGGCCTGCCGGCGGGGCGTTCCAACGGCCACCGCGGCTTCGAGTACCACGACGGACCGCGCCCGCTCGTCCTGACCGCCGAGCGGCAGGTCAAGCGGCTGGCGTCCATCGACTTCCCGGTGCCCGTGGAGCCGTTGGAGCGGATGCGGATCCCGAAGTCCTTCAACCCCCGCTCCCCGCAGTCCCGCAGGGACCTCGCCTCCGCGCTGCGCACCAAGGCCGGGCACATCCCGCCGGAGCGGCACCGCAAGCAGCGCTCCCAGGCGGCCGACGACCGCGAGATCGCCCGGCTGCGCACCGCGCTGCGCGCCCATCCCTGCCACGGGTGCGACGACCGCGAGGACCATGCCCGTTGGGCCGAGCGCTACCACCGGCTGCTGCGCGACACCAGGCAGCTGGAGCACCGTATCGAGGGCCGTACGAACACCATCGCGCGTACCTTCGACCGCATCGTGGCGCTGCTCACCGAGCTCGACTACCTGCGGGGCAACGAGGTGACCGAGCACGGCAAGCGGCTCGCCCGGCTCTACGGCGAACTCGACCTGCTCGCCAGCGAATGCCTGCGCGAGCGCGTCTGGGAGGGCCTGGACCCGGCCGAACTGGCCGCCTGTGTCTCGGCGTTGGTCTACGAGGCCCGGGTCGGCGACGACGCCGTGGCCCCCAAGCTGCCCTCGGGCAGGGCGAAGGCCGCGCTCGGCGAGATGGTGCGGATCTGGGGCCGCCTGGACGCCCTGGAGGAGGAGTTCCGCATCAACCAGACCGAGGGCGTGGGCCAGCGCGAGCCCGACCTCGGCTTCGCCTGGGCCGCCTACATGTGGGCGTCCGGCAAGGGGCTGGACGAGGTGCTGCGCGAGGCGGACATGCCGGCGGGTGACTTCGTGCGCTGGTGCAAGCAGGTCATCGACGTGCTGGGCCAGATCTCGGCGGCGGCACCATCCGCGGAGGGCTCGACGGTGGCCAGGAACGCGCGCAAGGCGGTGGACGGGCTGCTGCGGGGAGTCGTGGCCTACTCGTCGGTCGGCTGATCACATCGTCGGTCGGCCGGTCACGCCGATCGCGTCGATCTCAGGGCAGGGGCCCGGGTCCGGTGACGGACCGCCCCTGCCCTGACGTGTTTCCTCCCCCGTCACGGCGAGCCGGTCTCGTATCCCCGTACCCCGTGACACTCTGTGTTCGAACGTGAGCCGAGTGTGCAAAAGACCCCAGCGTACTCCTGTCCCGTGCCCCGTTTCAGGCAGTCGCCCGATATGACACGGCGATGATCCGGTCGGACTAGGCTCGCCCGCGGCGCACCGAGTCGAGGTGCGTTCGTGCGCTTGTTCCCGAGCATCCGCAGACATGCCGAAGATCCCGACAGTTCCATGACGTACCCCACTGGAAGCTGCCCCGAACCCCAGCCGATTCGTCTCAGAGGGCTTACATGGTGAGTGTTCAATCACCCCCCGGCGGCCGTGAACTTCCCTACACGCGCGTGCTGTTGCTGCCGGCCATAGTCATGGCGGCGGCCACCGGAGCCGCCGTCGCCCTGGTGACCGACCCGGCCCGCCTCGCCGTCGCCTGCTGCGGCGCCGTCGCCACCCTCCTGGTCCTCGCCACGGGCGCCGAAGCGGTGCGCCGCGGCCGCACCATCCAGGACCAGCGGGCGGAGCACACACGGCACACCGCGTATCTGGAGCGGCGCCTGGCCGCCCACGACCAGGAGATCGTCCGCCTCGGAACGGACATCATCCCCGCCGCCGTCCACCACCTGCGCTGCAACAACACCCCCCGCGAGGTGATGCGCGACCTCATCGACGGCAACCCCGAATGGCGCCGGATCCCCGAGTCGCAGCGCGAGGTCGTCCGCATGATCCTCAAGATCGTGGACGACGAGGAGACCATGCGTGACTCCACGCAGCGCTCCCTGGTCAGCATCGCCCGGCGCGTCCAGGCGATCGTGCACCAGCAGGCCAGGGAGCTGAGGGAGATGGAGGAGGACCACGGCCGCAGCCCCGAGGTCTTCGACGACCTGCTGCGCATCGACCACGGCACCGCGCTGATCGGCCGCCTGGCCGACTCCATCTCCGTCATCGGCGGCGGCCGCCCCGGCCGCCAGTGGCCGAACCCCGTCACCCTCTACAGCGTGCTGCGCGGCGCCATGTCCCGGATCCTGGAGTACCGGCGCATCGAGCTGCACTCCATCGCCAAGGTCAACATCAAGGGCACCGACGTCGAGCCCGTCATCCACGCCGCGGCCGAACTCCTCGACAACGCCACCCGCTACTCCCCGCCGCAGACCAAGGTGCACGTCACCGCCGTGGAGGTGCAGACCGGCGTCGCCATCGAGATCGAGGACGGCGGCGTCAGCCTCAGCGAGGAGGCCCGCACCCGTATCGAGAGGCTGCTCGACGCGGCCAAGGCCGGTGTCGACCCGCAGGAGCTCGGCGACACCCCACGCCTGGGCCTCGCGGTCGTGGGACGCCTGTGCTCGGCGTACAACATGCAGGTCTCGCTGCGGGCCTCGGCGTACGGAGGAGTCCGTGCCGTCCTCGTCGTGCCGAGCGACATGATGACCACCGACCCCGCCCCCGGACTGGCCCACGGCATCGGCGCCACCTCCATCC
>NZ_POTZ01000789.1 GCF_003236365.1 Streptomyces sp. NTH33 | reverse complement strand
GTCACGGGAGGGGCCTCCTCGGCGCAGGTCAGGTGCGGTGGGTGGGATTCAGACGGAGTCGGGGCCGGCCAGGCGACGCACCGCGGACAGCGGCACCGGGAGCCAGTCGGGCCGGTGCCGGGCCTCGTAGAGGGCCTCGTAGATCGCCTTGTCCGTCTCGCAGGCGCGCAGCAGAACCGGGTCGGTGCGCGGGTCGACCCCGCTGACCTCGGCGTATCCGGTGCAGTACGCGGCCCGGCAGGCCGCCGCCCACTCCGGTGCCGGCGGGCCGCCCGCCGAGTGCGCCGCGTAGTCGAAGGAGCGCAGCATCCCGGCCACGTCCCGCACCACCGGCTGGGCCATCCGCCGCTCGGCCAGCGGCTTGGCGGGCTCGCCCTCGAAGTCGATCAGCCACCACTCGCCGGAGGGGGAGCGCAGGCACTGACCGAGGTGCAGGTCGCCGTGGATGCGCTGGGCGGTCCAGGTGTGGCCCTCGGCCGCCAGGTCGGCCAGCGCCTCGAACGCGGAGTGCAGCCCGGGGACGTACGGCCCCAGCGCGGGCACCGCCTGCGCGGCCGCCTCCAGCCGCTCGGTCATGCCTGCCACCATGGAGTGCATCTGGGTGTGGCCGAGCGTGGCCGTGGGCAGCGCGCGGGCCAGCGCGGTGTGCACCTCGGCGGTGGCGCGGCCCAGCGCCCGCGCCTCGGCGCTGAAGTCCTCGCCCTTGGCCAGCTCGCGCAGCGCCAGCTCCCAGCCGTCCGAGGCACCCTGGAGGAAGGGCTGGAGCACCCCGAGGACGTACGGCTCGCCGTCCACCTCCGCCGTCATCCACGCCGTCGGCGGCGGCACCCGGGGGCAGCCCTCGCGGGCCAGGGCCAGTGGCAGCTCCAGATCGGGGTTGACGCCGGGCACCACCCGGCGCAGCAGTTTGAGGATGAACGTGTCGCCGTAGACGACCGACGAGTTGGACTGCTCGGCGGTCACCAGCCGGGGGACCAGGTCGGGGCGTATCTCCTCCTGCCGTTCGAAACGCAGCCCGCCGATGCGGGCCTGGGTGCGCAGCGCCTCCAGGATCACCTCGGCGGGCCGGGGGTCGTACAGGGCCTCGTACACCGTGCGCCCGGCGAGCGGGCCCTCGTGCACATGGCCGATCAGCGCGGGTGCCAGCCGCGGGGGCAGCGCCTCGCGCACGCCTATGAGCAGCTGGTAGCAGTCGCCGGGGTGCGACTCCGCGCCCGACACGTTCGCCAGCGGCTGGTGGGCGCGGACGAGCAGGTGGTACAGGCCGAGCTTCCCGTCGACGACCGGCAGCAGCTCGGTGGCGGCGACCAGCGAGAAGCCCGTGACCGGGCGTCCCTTGCCCGCGAACCAGCGCTGCCGCGGCATCCACTCGCGCAGCAGCGGCTCCAGTGAGGCGAGCAGACCGGGGCCGCCGACGGTGACAGGGCGTGTGACGGCTTCCGACATGGCTTCCGACATGGCGTCGCGTCCAATCGCTGGTCGGGTGTGACTGACGCGTGCCCACGGGTGGGGCGGAGGAAACCGCCCCACCCGGGTCCGGCTAGCCGGCCGCGTCCTTGCGCAGCCGGAACCAGTAGAAGCCGTGCCCCGCCAGGGTCAGCAGGTACGGCAGCTCTCCGATGGCCGGAAAACGCACCCCGCCGAACAGCTCGACCGGGTGCCGGCCGCGGAAGGCGCTCAGGTCGAGCTCGGTGGGCTGGGGGAAGCGGGAGAAGTTGTTGACGCACAGGACCAGGTCGTCCTCGTACTCCCGGAGGAACGCGATGACCGCGGGGTTCGACGAGGGGAGCTCCCGGTAGGACCCGAGCCCGAAGGCGGGGTTCTGCTTGCGGATCTCGATCATGCGGCGGGTCCAGTGCAGCAGCGAGGACGGCGAGGACATCGACGCCTCGACGTTGGTGACCTGGTAGCCGTAGACCGGGTCCATGATCGTGG
>NZ_POTZ01000788.1 GCF_003236365.1 Streptomyces sp. NTH33 | reverse complement strand
GTCCTGCCATCCGGGCGGGCGGGGAAAACCCCGTCGAGCCACCGCCCAGGTTCGCGGTACCGTTCTTGATGTCCCTGCCCGCCCGGATGGCAGGACCACCGACCCCGTACCGGCGGGCAACCCGGTCACACACATGTACGTGGGGACTCTGTCCTTCGACCTTCTCCTCGGCGACGTCCACTCGCTGAAGGAGAAGCGTTCCGTCGTCCGCCCGATCGTCGCCGAGCTCCAGCGCAAATACGCGGTGAGCGCGGCCGAGGTGGACCACACGAACCTCTACCGGCGAGCCGTCATCGGCCTCGCCGCGGTCTCCGGCGACGCGACGCACCTGACCGACGTACTGGACCGGTGCGAACGGCTGGTCGCCGCCCGCCCCGAGGTGGAGCTGCTGTCCGTCAGACGCCGCTTCCACGGGGAGGACGACTAGGGGGGCGACCGGACGGACACCACCCGGACAGACACAGCACGCACACCACGCAAGGCAGAAGAAGAAAGAACGGGAGACGGACCAGTGGCCGACAACGCGCGGGCGAAAAAGCTGGCGGACCTCATCCGAGAGGTGGTGGCCCAGAAGCTGCAGCGCGGGATCAAGGACCCGCGGCTCGGCTCGCACGTCACCATCACGGACACCCGGGTGACGGGTGACCTGCGGGAGGCGACCGTCTTCTACACGGTCTACGGGGACGACGAGGACCGCAAGGCCGCGGCCGCCGGCCTGGAGAGCGCCAAGGGCATCCTGCGCTCCGAGGTCGGCCGTGCGGCCGGCGTCAAGTTCACCCCCACCCTCACCTTCGTCGCGGACGCCCTTCCGGACACCGCCCGGACCATCGAGGACCTCCTCGACAAGGCCCGCGCCTCCGACGCGAAGGTGCGCGAGGCCTCCGCCGGTGCCTCCTACGCCGGTGGCGCGGACCCGTACCGGAAGCCGGAGTCCGACGACGAGACGGACGACACCACCGAATGACCAGCAAGCCCACCCCGCCCGACGGCCTCGTCATCGTCGACAAGCCGTCGGGCTTCACTTCGCACGACGTCGTGGCCAAGATGCGCGGGATCGCGAAGACCCGCCGCATCGGCCACGCCGGCACCCTCGACCCCATGGCGACCGGCGTCCTCGTACTCGGCGTGGAGAAGGCCACCAAGCTCCTCGGCCACCTCGCGCTGACCGAGAAGGAGTACCTCGGCACCATCCGCCTCGGCCAGACCACGGTCACCGACGACGCCGAGGGCGAGATCACCTCCTCCACGGACGCCTCCCGAATCACCCGGGACGCGGTCGACACGGCCGTCGCCAAGCTGACCGGCGACATCATGCAGGTGCCGTCCAAGGTCAGCGCCATCAAGATCAACGGCGTACGGTCGTACAAGCGCGCCCGGGAGGGCGAGGAGTTCGACATCCCGGCCCGGCCGGTGACCGTCTCCTCCTTCGCGGTGTACGACGTCAGGGACGCCGTCGCCGACGACGGCACCCCCGTGCTCGACCTGGTGGTGTCGGTGGTCTGCTCCTCCGGCACCTACATCCGTGCCCTCGCCCGCGACCTGGGCGCGGACCTCGGCGTCGGCGGCCACCTCACCGCGCTGCGCCGCACCCGCGTCGGCCCGTACAAACTGGACTCCGCCAGGACGCTGGACCAGCTCCAGCAGGAGCTGACCGTGATGCCGATCGCCGAGGCGGCCGCTGCCGCGTTCCCACGCTGGAACGTCGACGCCCGGCGTGCCCGGCTGCTCACCAACGGCGTACGGCTGGACATGCCCGACGAGTACGCGGGCACCGGCCCCGTGGCCGTCTTCGGTCCCGAGGGCCGTTTCCTCGCGCTCGTGGAGGCGCAGCGGGGCAAGGCCAGGAGCCTGGCGGTCTTCGGCTGACGTCCGGCGTCCACCCGTGGAGCGGCGAGCACGGGGTGTCCCACTGCCGCCGCTCCACGGTCCCCCCTCGGT
>NZ_POTZ01000787.1 GCF_003236365.1 Streptomyces sp. NTH33 | reverse complement strand
GGTCCCCGTTCGGGGGCAAGGGGTACGCCGAGGTGCGGCGCACCCGGGACGCGGCGTACGAGCGGCGCTTCTACCTGACCCACCTCGCCAACGGCATCACGGTCCACAACGTCTACATGGCCTTCGGCGGCACCTCCTGGGGCTGGCTGCCCGCGCCGGTCGTCTACACGTCGTACGACTACGGGGCCGCCCTCGACGAGGGCCGCCGGCCCACCGGGAAGCTGGTGCCGATGCACCAGATCGGGCACATGCTGCAGCGCGTCCCGGACTTCGCCAAGCTGGACCGGGCGGCCGACGTGAAGGTGCCCGGGCTCAGGGCGTACCACCTGAGGAACCCGGACACCGGCGCCCACGTCTACGTACTGCGCAACGACGGCGACAAGGAGGTCTCCTCGACGCTGCGCGCGGCCGGCGCCGACCTGCCGGTGACCGTGCCGGCCCGGGACGCCCGGCTGATGGTCACCGACCTGATGCTGGGGCGGCGCAGGGTGCGGTACTCCACCGCACAGCCGATGATGTTCCTGACCGCCGGGCGGCAGGACGTCGCGGTGTTCTGCGGACGGCAGGGCGAGATGGCGCGGGTGGTGCTGGAGTGCGCCAAGGAGCCCCTGGTCACCCGGCTGAGCGAGCAGGCCGCGTACGTCTACGACCGGGGTCTGGTGCGGATGACCGTCCCCCTCGGCGCCGGCGGGCTGATCGGTGTCCGCGTGGAGGACGACGGCAACGAGCGGCCGCTGATGCTGCTCTTCGCCGACGAGGCGACCTCGGTGCGCCTGTGGCCGTACGACACCCCGTCGGGCTCCCTGCTGGTCCACGGCCCCGCGCTGCTGCGCACCGCCACCGTGCGCGGCTCCACCGTGCACCTCACCGGTGACACGGTCGCACAGAGCGGGCTGGAGGTGTGGGGGCCGCGCGGCATCGACGCCCTGACGTGGAACGGCCGCGCGGTGCCGGCGTCGGTCACCGGCTCGGCGAGCGTGCGCGCCCACGCGCCGCTGCCCGGCGTGCCCGAGGTGCGGCTGCCCGCGCTCGGCGGCTGGCGGACGCGCACGGAGAACCCCGAGGCCGGGCCGCATTTCGACGACTCGTCCTGGCAGGTCGCCGACCGGACGTCCTCCTTCAGCACGACGCCCGTGCCGAAGGGGCAGCCGGTGCTGTTCGCGGACGACTACGGCTTCCACTACGGGGACGTCTGGTACCGGGGCACGTTCACGGACGCCATCGGTGTCGAGTCGGTCTCGCTCGCGTACAGCACGGGCACGCAGGGGCTGCTCATGGCCTGGCTGGACGGGCATCCGCTGGGCACGCACCGGATGCCCGTTCCGGACAGGAGCACGGCCCGGAAGGGGACGTGGGCGGACACGGCGGTCTTCCCGGTGGACCCGTCGCTGCGCGGCTCCGGCCGGCACGTGCTGTCGGTGCTGGTGCGGCGGATGCAGCACGACCAGGACGGCGGGGCGCGGGACACCCACAAGGCGGCGCGCGGGCTGACGGCGGTCACCTTCGCCGGGGGCACGCCGAAGGTGCGGTGGCGGATCCAGGGCGCGGCGGCGCCCGACCCGGTGCGCGGGCCGCTGAACAACGGCGGGCTGTACGGGGAGCGGGAGGGCTGGCACCTGCCCGGCTTCCCGGACGGCGACTGGGAGCGGGTGAGCTTCCCGCGGGCCGTGCGACGGCAGGGGGTGACCTGGTACCGGACCACTTTCCGGCCGGCCGTGGACCCGGGTGTGGACGCCTCGGTCGGGCTGACGCTGGAGGACGACCCGCACCGGGCGTACCGTGCGCAGATCTTCCTCAACGGCTGGAACCTGGGCCAGTACGTCAACGGTGTGGGCCCGCAGCACACCTTCGTCCTGCCGAACGGCATCCTGCGCACCCGGGGCACCAACACCCTGGCCCTCGCGGTCCTCTCGGAGCTCACCACGCTGTCGGGGCCGGGGCGGGTG
>NZ_POTZ01000786.1 GCF_003236365.1 Streptomyces sp. NTH33 | reverse complement strand
CGGTGACAAGGCGGGCCTGGCCGGCTCGCACGAGCGGATCCTGCTCGGTGCCGGCGGGCCCGAGACCGGCGGTGAGGCGGTGCGGTTCGCGTTCCGGGAGGCCGGGGCACGCGGCTGCGTCCTCGACGTCGTACGGGCCTGGCGCCGCCCCGCGTTCCAGGCGCCCTCCGACGGCCCGGCCCGCGGCGGGCCCGAGGAGTGGGCCTCCGCTCTGCTGGAGGAGCTGCTGCGGGAGGCGAGGACCGGGCATCCGGACGTACGGCTGCGCCCCGCGACGGTCGAAGGGCCGGCGCACAGGGTGCTGGTGGACCGTTCGGCCGCCGCCGACCTGGTGATCGTCGGAACGCGGCACAGGGCGGGGCACCCCGGGCTCCAGCTGGGCCGGACGGCCCACGCGCTGCTGCACCACGCGCAGTGCCCGGTGGCGGTCGTGCCGCAGCGGGTGTGACGGCCCGGTGACGGCGGCGACGGCCGAAACGTGGGCGTACGACGGCTACGACCCCGCGCAGGAGCGACTGCGGGAGGCGCTGTGCACGCTGGGCAACGGCCGTTTCGCCACCCGCGGTGCCCTGCCGGAGTGCGCCGCGGACGAGGTGCACTATCCGGGCACCTACGTGGCCGGGTGCTACAACCGGCTCGTCTCCCGCGTCGCCGGCCGCCGGGTCGAGAACGAGGACATGGTCAACGTCCCCAACTGGCTGCCGCTGCGCTTCCGCCTCGCGGACGGCCCCTGGCTCACCCCGGACACCGCGACCGTCCTCGGCCATCACCAGGTCCTCCACCTGGACTCGGGCCTGCTGGAGCGCCGTACCCGGTACGGGTTCGGCGACGGGCGGTCGCTGATCGTGCGCCAGCAGCGGATCGTGCACATGGCCGACGCGTACCTGGCGGCGCTGCGCACCGAGTTCACCGCCGACGGCTTCACGGCGGACCTCGAGGTCGAGGCGGCCGTCGACGGCGGCGTCACCAACGCCGGCGTGCGGCGTTACCGGGACCTGGAGGGCCGGCACCTCACCCATGTGCACTCCGGCACCGCCGCCCCCGGCACCGTGTGGCTGCGCTGCCGTACCCGGACCTCCGACATCCGGATCGGCATGGCCACCCGCCTGACCTGCGAGGGCGAGATCACCACCTGGCACGAGCACCCGCGCGCGGTCCAGCGGGTGCGGCTGCGGCTGGAGCCGGGCCGTACCGTCACCGTCGTCAAGACGGCCGCGCTGCACACCTCCCACGACCCCGCCATCAGCGACCCGCTGTGGGCCGCGGTCGACCGGGTGGGCGCGGCACCCGGCTTCGACGAGTTGCTCCGGACCCACCTGACGGCGTGGGACCAGCTGTGGCGCCGGGCGGGCATCGAGGTGCCCGGGGAGCCGGGGCGCATCCTGCGCCTGCACCTGTTCCACGTGCTGCAGACCCTCTCCCCGCACACCGCCGACCTGGACGTCGGGGTGCCCGCCTGCGGGCTGCACGGCGAGGCCTACCGCGGTCATGTCTTCTGGGACGAGCTGTTCGTCCTGCCGTATCTGAACCTGCACTTCCCGGAGGTCTCCCGGGCCCTGCTGCACTACCGCCACCGGCGCCTGGAGCGGGCCCGCTCGGCGGCGCGCGCGGCCGGCCTGCGCGGCGCGATGTATCCGTGGCAGAGCGGCAGCGACGGCCGGGAGGAGTCCCCGCGGCTGCACCTCAACCCCCGCTCGGGGCGCTGGCTTC
>NZ_POTZ01000785.1 GCF_003236365.1 Streptomyces sp. NTH33 | reverse complement strand
GGGCGGGGGCGAGGTCGTCCGTACCGGTCGGGAAGGGGGATTCAGGCGTCACAGCGGTCGCTTTCGGAACGGAAGGACGAAACGGAGAGACGAAACGGAGAAAGAGGGAAGGCGGGCAGGGAGCCGGCTCAGCGCGGCGAGCCCGTCACGGTCAGGGAGTGCAGGAAGCGCATGAGGGTCATCAGCACGTCCCGGCTGGAGGCGCGGCGACGCGCGTCGCACTCGACGATCGGGATCTCCTCGGCCAGATCGAGCGCCGTACGCAGCTCCCGGATCGGGTGACGAGGGGCGTCCGGGAAGGAGTTGACGGCGACGACGAAGGGCACACCACGCTCTTCCAGACGCCCTATGACGTCGAAGCTGACCTCCAGCCGGCGGGTGTCGGCCAGCACGACCGCGCCGAGGGCGCCCTCGAACAGCCCGTTCCACAGGAACCAGAAGCGCTCCTGGCCGGGGGTGCCGAAGAGGTAGAGCACCAGCCGGTCGGTGATGCTGATGCGGCCGAAGTCCATCGCCACGGTGGTCGCCGTCTTGGACTCGGAGCCGTAGTTGTCGTCGACGCCGATACCGGCCTGGGTCATGGTCTCTTCGGTGGTCAGCGGCCTGATCTCGCTGACCGAGCCGACCATGGTGGTCTTGCCGACCCCGAAACCGCCGACGATCACGATCTTCACCGCGGCCTGGGCCGTGTGCGGCAGATGGTCCCCGGCGCGCGGGCCGGGGAGGGTGTCAGAGCCTTTGAAGTCCATGCATCACCGCTTCGAGGAGGGAACGGTCGGGGACCGCCCGGCGGACGATCGGCGCGCGGGCCTGCACCAGTTCGGCCGTGAGCAGCTCGGTGATCAGGACCGTCATCGCGCTGAACGGCAGGTTGAGGTAGGCCGACAGCTCGGCCACGGACAGGGGCGCGGTGCACAGCCGCAGCAGCGCCGCCTGTTCCGGGGTGGCGGACGGCGGGGGGTCGGCGCGCGCCACGATCAGCGTGACCAGGTCGAGGGCGGCGCGGGCGCCGTCCTCGTCCGCCCCGGCGACCACGTACAGGCGCTCGGGGTTCTTCTGCTCGCCCTGCTTGCCGGGTTTGGGGGGCGGCGGCTCGTGCCGGGGGTAACGCCTCTGGCGTCGCGGAGGAGTCATACGGTCTGCCCACCCCGCCGGGGCGGACTGGTCAGATGGGCGCCGATGCGGACCACCAGGTCGCGCATGCGGGCGCTCATCAGGCCGGGTTCGGTGCGGATGTCGGCGAGCACCGCGAGGTAGGCGTTGGCCCCGGCGGACATCAGGTAGAAGTAGCCGCCGTCGATCTCGATGACGACCAGCTTCATCCGGCCGTCGCTGCCGGGGATCTCGACGGCGACGGCGGTGGCGAGGCTCTGCAGTCCGGCGCAGGCGGCGGCGACCCGGTCGGCGGCGTCGGGCTCGCCGCCGTAGCGGGCGATGCGCAGGCCGTCGGCCGAGAGCACGACGATCATCTCGATGCCCGGTACGCCGTCGTGGAGCTCCTTGAGCATCCAGTCGAAGTTGGCTCGCTGCTGGATCACTTGAGGTCCCCCTCGTCGTCGGCCTGAGCGTCGGCCTCGGCGCGGGCCGGCTTCTCGATCAGGTGCAGATAAGCGGTCGGGTCCTGCGTGAACGCGGTCGGGTCCGGTCCGGGGTTGTCCTTCTTCAGCCCGTCCCAGAAGGCCTCGACCCACAGGCCCGGTTCGGGTTCGTTCTCCTTGGGCGCGGGCCCGTGCACGTCCCACACGGACTCGCCGCTCTCCTGTGCGGCGTGCTCGGCGGCGGCCTGCTGGGCGATGCGCTCGCTGAGCGGGGTCCTGACCCGGCTGCGGCGCTGCGGCAGGCCGGTCGCGGTCCATTCGGTGACCTCGGGAACGTCGTCCTCCATGGACACCTGTCTCTGATACACATCTCCGATCCCACGAGACTAGC
>NZ_POTZ01000784.1 GCF_003236365.1 Streptomyces sp. NTH33 | reverse complement strand
TCCGCCCTCAACGAGTTCGACGTCCTCTTCGACGGCCGGCTCACCGCCGGACGAGTGTAGACCGAACAGCCCACCGAACAACTCGTAGGCTAAACAGACGAATCACACCTAATTCCTGATAGACCCCTCGCCTGGCCGTGAGCTGCAGTCGCAGAGCCAGCCGCAGGCGGGGTGAGGAGAGGTCGACCGGGGCCGCCTCCTGGAGCTTGCGCAGTCGGTAGCGCAGTGTGTTGGGGTGGACCCGGAGGAGGCGTGCGGCGCTCTGGGGGTCGCCGAAGTGGTCCAGCCAGGCCGCGAGGGTCGCGAGGTACGGCGTGCCGTGTTCCTCGTCGTGGGCGCGCAGCGCGGCGAGCGGGCCGCCGAGCAGGCCGGTGCCGGTCCCGACGGCGGCCTTGGCGCGCTCGATGACGACCGCGTCCCAGGCGTCCTCCATCAGCACGGTCCCCGTCCCGTGGGGGAGGGGGAGACGGCCGGCGGCGATCAGCCGGTGGAGTTCGACGGCTTCCGCCGTGGAGCGCGGCAGCTGGTCGGGGGAGTGGGCGGGGCGGCCCACCGCGGCGTACAGGCCGGGGTCGTGCGCGCGCGTTTCGGAGAGCACCTGCCGGAGCCAGTCGAGGGTGCCCGCGCCGGCGTCGGCCGGGGTGCCGGGTGTGACCCGCCGCCTGCTCGGGGGCCGTTCGGTGACCAGGGCGAACAGCAGCCCGTCGAGGTCGGCGAGCAGGGGCTGGTGCCAGCCGAAGCGGCGTGCGACCGATTCCCACAGGTCCAGCTGCCTGCGTACGCCTTCGGCCCCGCCGGCCCCGCCGGTCCCGCCGGTCCCACCGGCGGTGTCGGCCGTACCGGTCGACCCGAAGGCCACCACCCGCCAGGGGCCGTCCGGCAGGGCGACCGCCGCTCCCGGCCCCCGGCCCGGGACAGCACCTTCGCGCAGTGCCGCCCGCAGTTGCCCGGCCGACACCCGCCGCGCGATGTCGGCCTCGGCGCGCAGCCGCAGCAGGTGCAGGGCCAGGACGGAGGCCACGTCGCCGAGCTCGCGGATGCGTTCCGGGGCGACCGGCGACTTGACCACGGCCCAGATCGAGCCGAGCCACTCACCGCCGGCCCGTACCGGGATGATCAGCCTGGGCAGGGTGCCGTCAGGACCGGCAGGGGTCCAGATCGGATCGCTGGAGCGGGCGAGCCGGCGGAAGACGCCGCTGGCCCGGAAGTGCGTCAGGGTCTCCGGGGGGACGCGCCGTCCCACGATGGTGGAGACCCGTGCCGGGTCGGTGGTGTCCTGCCGCGCGGAGTAGGCGAGCACGCGGGACTGTGCGTCCTCCACCGTCACGGGCGCGTCGATGATCTCGGCCGCCTTGTCGGCCAGCGCGAACAGGTCGCTGTGCGGACCGGGGGTGCCCAGAGCGCCGGAGTCGGGCGCGGAGGCCCGGTCGATGACGCCGCGCAGCAGCCAGACGACGTGCGCCCACGAGGTGTGCGGCCGCAGTTCGACCAGCGCGGGACCCGCCAGCCTCCGGACGGCACGGGCCACCTGCGGATCGCGCGCGGCGGGTCCCTTGAGTACGAGGCCCGCGGCCGACGCCCCGGCGGCCCGCTCCAGCAGGGCGAGGGCCCCGGCCCGGTCCGTCACGCCCACCCCCAGGACGAGCTCGCCCGGCTGACCCGCGGTGTCGCCGGGCTCGGGGAGGGCGACGTCGTGCACCTCGGCGTCGCCGGCCGGGACGACCGTACGGAGAAACCCGGCCCCCAGGGAGTCCACGAGGTCGGTGACGGTGATCATGACCGGCGCCTCGCGGTGCGGCACGGGGAACTGCTCATGCTCATGACCCCCATTGTGCCCGTCGGAACAGTGCTCCGCGCACCATCGACGCCCAGACGCTCGACTGGATCGACACCCAGCTCACCGGGCTGCCACGGGACACCCCGGCACTGATCGCCTTCCACCAGCCGCCGGTCAAACTCCACCACCCGCTGCCCGAC
>NZ_POTZ01000783.1 GCF_003236365.1 Streptomyces sp. NTH33 | reverse complement strand
CCGCAGCACCCCCGCGAACCGCCGTGTGGCCCCCAGCCACTCGGTCCCGGCGAGCACTTCGCGCAGCAATGCGACCCGTACGGCATCCATGGGTGCGCATGCTGCCGCAAGCGGACTCCGATGACCGGGACTTCGGCCCGGATTCGCTCGTCCTGGGGACGTAGAGTCGGCGCATGACCACTAACGACAGCGCACACAAGGCCCCCGCCAAGGATCCCTGGGACCTTCCCGACGTCTCCGGGCTGGTCGTCGGCGTGCTCGGCGGGACCGGTCCGCAGGGCAAGGGCCTGGCCTACCGGCTCGCCCGGGCCGGGCAGAAGGTGATCATCGGTTCCCGGGCCGCCGAGCGGGCGCGGGCGGCGGCCGAGGAGATCGGGTACGGCGTCGAGGGCGCCGACAACGCCGAGACCGCCCGCCGCAGCGACATCGTGATCGTGGCCGTGCCCTGGGAGGGGCACGGCAAGACCCTGGAGTCCCTGCGCGGGGAACTGGCCGGCAAGCTCGTCGTGGACTGCGTCAACCCGCTCGGCTTCGACAAGAAGGGCGCCTACGCCCTCAAGCCCGAGGAGGGCAGCGCCGCCGAGCAGGCCGCCGCCCTGCTGCCGGACTCACGGGTGACGGCCGCCTTCCACCACCTGTCCGCGGTGCTGCTGCGGGACCCGGAGATCGAGCGGATCGACACCGACGTCATGGTCCTCGGCGAGGAGCGCGCCGACGTGGAGACGGTCCAGGCGCTGGCCGACCGCATCCCCGGCATGCGGGGCATCTTCGCGGGGCGGCTGCGAGGCGCCCACCAGGTGGAGTCGCTGGTCGCGAACCTGATCTCGGTCAACCGGCGGTACAAGGCGCACGCGGGGCTCCGCATCACGGACGTATGAGCCGATGGGAGACACTGGTTCCGGAAGGGAAGTCCCGGAAGTTCAAAAGTTCCGGTGTCCCCGCAGTCCCCCGTAGTCCCCGACAGGAGCCGACCGCCATGCCCCGCCTCGCCCTCTACGCCCTGATCGTCTGCCTGCTGTCCGTGGCCGCGGCCGTCGTCTCCTTCGTCGAGGGCAGCTGGCTGGGGATCGTGTGGGTGCTGCTGGCGGGTCTGTCGTCCAACATGACCTGGTACTACGCCCGCCGCGGGCGGATGCGGCGGGACCGGTCCGTCACCGGCTGACCGAGCAGATCTCGGGGGTGTCCTCCCAGAAGCGGTAGAGGTTCCAGCCGCAGGCCTGGTCGAGGGCGTCGACGCCGAGGTGGCGCAGCAGCGTGTGGATCACGTCGAAGAACGCGACGTTGAGCGCCGGCACCCACAGCAGCGCGAACACGAAGAGCAGGCCGAACGGCGCGAACGGCTCCACCTGACGCTTGATCCGGTACGACAGCCAGGGCTCGATCACGCCGTAGCCGTCCAGGCCCGGCACCGGCAGGAAGTTCAGGATCGCGGCGGTGACCTGGAGCAGCGCGAGGAAGGCCAGGGCGTACCGGAAGTCGGTGGGCACGCCGTCCAGCGCGTGCAGCCAGAACGGGGCCGTGCACACGGCCGCGAACAGCACGTTCGTCAGCGGCCCCGCCGCCGAGATCAGACTGTGCCGCCAGCGGCCCCGGATACGGCCGCGCTCGATGAACACGGCGCCGCCCGGCAGACCGATCCCGCCCATGATCACGAACAGGACCGGGAGCACGATGCTCAGCAGGGCGTGTGTGTAGGCGAGAGGATTGAGGCTCAGGTAGCCCTTCGCGCCAACGGTGATGTCGCCGCCGTGCAGCGCCGTGCGCGCGTGCGCGTACTCGTGCAGGCACAGCGAGACGATCTAGGCCGCGGTCACGAACAGGAACACCGCCACGCCCGGCTGCTGGGCGTATCCGGTCCAGGTGGCCCAGCCCGTGACCGCGGTGACGGCCAGGATCCCGAGGAACACGGGACTGATCTGCCGGTCGCTGCGGCGGGTGGTGGCGCTGGTCATGGGGGCGGGCTCCTGCGGGGAGTGTCGGG
>NZ_POTZ01000782.1 GCF_003236365.1 Streptomyces sp. NTH33 | reverse complement strand
GTCTGTCTCACTCCCGCACCCCCCGCGCCCCGAGCATCACCGCCACCACGGTCCGGCTCTGGTGCTCGACCTGGTGCTCCAACGGCACCCACCGCGCCCCGAACCGCTCCGCGAAGGCCTCGCTCCACGCCGTCACCAGCCGTTCCAGCCCGGGCGCGGCACGGTCGTCGGCCTCGCGCAGCACCCGCAGCAGCATCGCCGCGGCCCGCAACGGCAGGCGGCGGCCGAACGCGTCCACGCTGCCGACGTACGCCATCGTCGTGTCGGCCGGCGGAGTGCGGATCCAGTCGGCGGCCAGTCCCGGTACCAGGCCCAGTCCCCACTTCGCCGCCCGCAGCAGCGGCCCGTCGGTGCCGTGCAGGCGGGGCAGGGCGTCGGCGAGCACCAGCTTCACCTCGTGGGCGTCCCGCAGCAGCCGGTGGGCGAGCCGGCGTATCGCCGCCGCCGGGGCGGGGTGCGGGGCCGGATCGTCCACCAGGTCGCTCGCCCACATCGGCACCTCCACGACCGCGGTCATGCCGCCGTAGCGGTGCGTGTGGTACCAGGTGCTGTGCCGGGCGTCGTCCGGCAGGCTCGGGTAGGCCGGCCCCGAGCCCGGCCCCGGCATCACCCGTACCCCGGGCCCGGAGACGGGCCAGCCCGCCGCGTCCGAGGCACCGGTCTCCACGGGGATGTGCAGCTGGGCCGCCGACTTGCCGAAAGGTTCCGCCAGCCCCGGCACGTCCCTGGTCAACTGCACCCAGCTGCCGCCCAGTTCGGTGCCGTGCAGCGTCACCTGGAGGTAGGGCCGCAGCGCGTCGATGACGCCGGTCAGCGCACGTGTCTCGGGCGGCAGCCGGTCGGGTGGCAGCACGGAGGGCGACCACTCCGGCTGTTCGGGTCCGGCCGGCCGGAAGAAGCCGAGGTGGTAGTCGAGCAGGCTGCGCGGGGCCGGGGTGACGTGCAGACTCGCCCCGTCCGGGTCCGCGCAGAGCAGGAAGTGCCAGGAGGTGCCCGCCCGCAACGGCGGTTCACGCAGCACGCGGTGGGCGAGGGCGAGCAGGGTGGAGCCCCCGGTGGGCTCGTTGGCGTGGGCGCCGGCGACCACCAGTACGGCGCGCCGCGCGTGCCCGACGGACAGCAGGTGCAGCGGTCTTCCCGCGCGCGAGAGACCGACCTCCCTCAGGACGCACAGACCCGGCCGGTACGCGGCCAACGCACGTGCGGAGGCGACCAGTTCGGGAACGCTCGGGTAGCGCTGCTCCAGCAAGCAGACTCACCCCCGACCTGTCCGCCCT
This sequence comes from Streptomyces sp. NTH33, assembly GCF_003236365.1. GTDB lineage: Bacteria > Actinomycetota > Actinomycetes > Streptomycetales > Streptomycetaceae > Streptomyces. The sequence goes on along the minus strand of NZ_POTZ01000782.1, from coordinate 707 downwards.
GCTCGGCATTCCGCAGTACCCCACGGACTGCCCGGCCTGTCAAGCGGTTCGCTCCAGCAGTGCCACCGGAAGCCGCTCGAAGAGCTGCTCCACGCGCGCGTGCCCCTCGAACTCCCGCCCCGGCGACACCACGTCCGCCCACCGGCCCGGCGGCAGGGGCAGCCGGGTGCCGCGCCAGCCGCCCGCCTCCGCCAGCCGCAGTGACAGCCGGGTCACGGCGGTGACCACCTCTCCGGAGCGGACGAACGCCGCACAGTGGTCCGCCGCCGGCCCCTCGGCGGGCAGCGGGGCGTACGTCGCCGTCTCGCCGAAGACCTCCGGCCGACGTGCCCGCAACCGCAGCGCCGCCACCGTCACCGCCCCCTTCTCGCCCGCGTCGACGGGAGGGAACCGCACCGGCCGCCGGTTGTCCGGGTCCACCAGCGCCCGGTACTCGCCCTCGGTGCCCTGGTAGACGTCCGGCACGCCCGGCATCGTCAGGTGCACCAGGGCCGTCCCCAGGACATTCGCCCGGATGTACGGCTCCAGCACGCCCCGGAGGGCGGCCACCCGCTCGGCCGGCGCCCCGCACGGCCCCTCGGTGACGAAGCGCTCCACCGCCTCCTCGTAGGGCGGCTCCTGCTCCGTCCAGCTGGTGTGGAGGCCCGCCTCGCGCACATGCTTCAGCAGGGCCCCCCGCACCCGTTCGCCGTACCGTTCCCGCTCCC
>NZ_POTZ01000781.1 GCF_003236365.1 Streptomyces sp. NTH33 | reverse complement strand
GGTCGAGCTGCCAGGGGTGGGCGGGCAGCAGCCGGTAGCCGGGCGGGGCCTGGCCGAGGGCGTCGAGCGCCGAGGTGTCGCCCTCCTCGGCGACCAGGTCCTCGCGCACGGCGAGCAGCACCAGCGGAAAGCGGGCGTGCGCCTCGGGCGCGTACGGCAGCCAGGAGGCGACCGGGCCTCCGCCGCGCGCCTTGGGCGCCGGGTGGTACGGGTGGCCGGTGACGAGGGCCTGCTCGGACCGGACGTACGGGTCCTCGGGCACCGCCGCCCGGTCGCGGGCGGCGAGCAGCGCCGCCACCGCGACCCGGCTGTCGATCATCTCGGCGGGCAGCTCGTCGTTGGACAGGCCCGTGTGCCGGCGCAGCTCCTCGGCCACCAGTTTGACCAGTTCCGTGTGGCCGACGCGCTGCCAGCCGCCCGCCGCGTACACCTCCGGCCCGACGGGCCGCCGCCCGCCGCCGACCCGCAGCAGCCGGCCGCCGCCCGGAAGCCGGTACACCCGCCGCCCGTCCGGGTCCGGGTACGGCTGGGCCACCTCCCGGATCAGGCAGTTGAGCAGGGGGGCGGCCGCGCAGGCGTCGGCGCGCCCGGCGATGTCGTCGCCGGGGGGCGTGAGCTCCATGGGTTCCAGTCGGTCCATCCGGTCCATTCGGTCCCTACGTCCGCACGGTGCAAAGGTGATCAGTATGTCTGCCCGGCGCGCGCTACCGTGACGCCCGACCCGTACCGGAGGAGCCAGATCGTGCACCGTTCCCCGACCGCCGAGACCGAGGTCGCCGAGGAGCTGGCCGCCGTGCGCCCCGGCCTCGTCCCACGGTACGCGGCACAGCTGTGCGGTGCGCGGGCCGCCGTACTGACCCGGCTGTGGCGGGCGCTCGCCTTCGAGCCGCTGCCGTGGATCACCGGCCGGGAGCGGGTACGGGACGGGCTCGTCCTGCGGCTTTCCGACGGCCGCCGGCTGCAGGGCCCGCCGGCGGACCCGTACGCCACGGCCGCGTACGTCACCGCCGTGCTCCTGGACGGGACGGCCCACGACGATCCGGCACGCCTGATGACGGACCTCGCCGTGCCGCACGGCGGCTCTCTCGCCGCCGAACTGGGCCACAGCGTGGCCTCGTTGGCGCTGTCCCGGGCCGATCGGCCGACCCCCGCCGAGGCTCACCCGAAGGAGTGGCCGGTGGAGGACTGGGAGGGGGAGCAGAGGGTGGTCGACGGCCACCCCTTCCACCCCAACTGCCGTTCCCGGCCGGGCTTCTCGGTGGCCGAGCAACTGGCGTACGGGCCCGAGCACCGGCCGTCGGTCGGGCTGGGGCTGGTGCCGGTGCGGACGGCACGGACGGCACGGAGGACACGGACGGCACGGACCTCTTCCTGAAGTTCAGTCTGGACGTGCGCATCACCAACGACGTACGGCGGTTGTGGCGGCACGACCTGCTGAGGCTGCGCCGTACGGACACGGCGGCGGCGACCGCCTTCGCCGGGCTGGACGGCCGGGCGGCCTGGCTGCGCGACCGCGGCTACCGCACCGCCGCCTTCGCCTTCGAGGAACTGGCCGTCGTCGTCCGCGACGGGCTGGGCCGGCACGTGCTGCCCGGCGCGACCCCGCTGCTCGCCGCGGCCCTCGCCGAGGGCTTCGACGGCAACCCGCTGGACGGCCCGGCGGACCCGGCGGTGTGGTGGGAGGCGTATCTGCGCCAGGTCGTGCCCCCGGCCCTCGGGGTCTTCGCCCGGCACGGCGTCGTCCTGGAGGCCCACCTGCAGAACTCCCTGGTCGCCGTGGACGCCGCCGGCCTCCCCGTACAGGCGCTGTTCCGGGACGCCGAGGGCGTCAAACTGCTGCCGGACGTGACCCGGGCCGCCGGATGGGAGCGGCTGGTCTACTGCCTGGTCGTCAACCACCTCGGCGAGATCGCCGCCGCCCTCGCCGAACGCCACCCGGGTCTGGACCCCTGGCCCGCCGTCCGCCGCGAACTCGCCCGCCACGAC
>NZ_POTZ01000780.1 GCF_003236365.1 Streptomyces sp. NTH33 | reverse complement strand
GCCCCAGCCCCAGTCCCGGGCCCGGGCCCGGGACTGGGGCTGGGGCTGGGGCTGGGACCGGGCGGCCCAGAAGGACTGCTCGGTGCGGGAGGACTGCTCGGTGCGGGAGGACTGCTCGGTGCGGGAGCGGGTGCCGAGGACGTCCGTACCCGTGCGCGTGGGGCCGCCGGACAGACCGGTACGCGCGCGTGGAGCGCCGCCGGGCGGTTCCGTACGCGCGCGTGCGGCACCGGACGGATGATCCGTACGCGCGCGCGTGACGCTCCGGGCGGCGGGAAGGCCCCGGGGGCCACGGCTCTCGGGCCGCCTCCGGGTGCCGGGAACCCGGGCGGACGTGCGGGTGCCGTGCGGGTCGGTGTGCGCGCGGGCGCCGTGTGGTCCGGCCGGCCTCCGGGGGCCGTACACCTGGACGCGCAGCAGCCCCAGGACGACCGCCAGACTCGCCCCGGCCACCCACAGCACGCTCCTGGGCGCGGCCCAGCCCGAGTGCACCAGCACCCCGACGAGCACCGCGGCGAAGGTGCCGGCGCCGAGCAGGACGGTCGCGCCCGGCGGTGTCGGCCCGAGCCGGCGCAGTCGGTGCGCGAGGTGGTCGGGACCGCGGCGCAGCACGGGACGCCCGGCCAGCCTGCGCGACAGGACGACGAGGACGGCGTCGGCGCTCGCGGTGGCGGTGAGCGCGAACAGCACGGCCGCGGTGGGCAGCGGGTCGTACCCGGTCCGGGTGAGCACGGCCGCGGAGGCGAGCAGGAAGCCGGTGAACAGCGAGCCGCTGGCCCCGAACGCGATCCGCGCGGGATGCCAGTTGTGCATCAGGAAGCCGGTGAGGGCGGCGGCCAGCACGCTCAGCAGCACCACGAGGTCGTCCATCACCTCGGCCGCCGCGCACGCGCCCGCCCCGAAGGCGGTGAGCACCCCGACCGTGCCCGCGAGGCCGTCCGCGTGGTCGAGCCCCCGGAAGGCGGCGGCCACACAGGCGATCCAGGCCACGGCCGCGATCCCGGCCGCCGGCCCGGTCTCGTCGTACGGCACCACGAAGGCCGCCGCGACCGCCGCACCGACGAGCAGGAACGGCGTCCTCAGCCGCCACAGGTCCGCGACCAGGCCCAGGACGGCGACCCCGGCGGACGCGGCGAGCAGTCGGCACACCCCGTCGCCCAGCGGCGCGGCACCCGTCCAGCCGCCGGCCGCGGCGACCAGGCAGGTGCTGAGCACCACGGCCACGCCACCCAGCAGCGGCACCGGCCGCACCCGTCGCCGGTCGACCAGACCCAGCCGCAGCGCGGGCCCCCGGAACAGCGCCGAGAGCACGGCGGCGAGGAGGAGGGCGGTGATGGCGGTGGCGATCCCGTAGAGCACGGTTCTTAAATTAGGGGTATATGGGTCGATTGAGTGTGAATAACACGATCGGAACAGGATTGGATCTTCAGGTGACCCTCAGCGACCCAGATCACCCCGCATCCGTCTACAGTGCGACGGAGGATGGGGGTAGTCTCAGACGGACTACATAAGTTACTGCTTAGTAATTTCGAGGCCGCCTCAGGAGCCCCCATGCAACTCGCCGCGATCATCGTGTCGCTGGTCCTGACCGTGGTCGGCGTCGCGCTGCTCGCCCGCGCCATCGGCCAGTTCGTCCGGTACTTCAGGCTGGGCCAGCCCGTACCCGCCGGCTCCCGGACCGACAACCCCTACCAGCGCAGTGTGACCCTGGTGAAGGAGTTTCTCGGCCACACCCGTATGAACCGCTGGGGCGTCATCGGGGTGGCCCACTGGTTCGTGGCGATCGGCTTCCTGACGCTGCCGCCGACCCTCGTGCAGGCCTACGGCCAGCTGTTCCGGGCCGACTGGACACTGCCGGTCCTCGGCGGCTTCCTGCCGTTCGAGATGTACATCGAGTTCATCGGCGTGATGACGGTGATCGGCATCGCCGTGCTGATGGCGATCCGCCTGCTGAGCCTGCCCTCGAGGGCCGGCCGCAAGTCCCGCT
>NZ_POTZ01000077.1 GCF_003236365.1 Streptomyces sp. NTH33 | reverse complement strand
GTCCCGCACCCGGTCCCATGCGCCCCCTGCGCTACGAACTGCGCCGTGCCACCGGTATCGGCACGGGCTTCGTCACCTGTGCCGCCGTCCTCGCCGTCTCCGCCCTCACGGCGCTGGTCATGGGGCGCATGGGACACACCCCGCAGCCGCGACTGATCGCGGCGTGGCCCCAGCAACTGCCCCTGCCTCCGGCGGCGCTCGGTGCCGGGCTGCTCGGCGCGCTGGCCTCCGGCGACGAGTTCCGCCACCCCGCGCTGGCGGCGGACCGGGGGACCGTCCCCCGGCGGCTCGGGCTGCTCGCCGCGAAGCTCGTCGTCGCCACCGCCACCGCGCTGATGCTGGCCTTCCTCACGGTCGGCTGCGACGCCGAGGTGCTCTATGTCGTGTACGGACAGGAGCTCACCCAGGTTCCCGGCGACTGGCTTTCGCTCGGTGCGAGTTGGACGGGCCTCGTGGTCGGATGCGCGTGGGCCGGTGTGCTGGCCGCGGGGCTGTTCCGGTCCACCACGGCCGGGCTCGCGTCCGTGGTGGCCGTACCGGTGCTCGTCGTACCGCTGGTGCAGGCGGTCATGGGGGGCAGGGCGTGGGACGCGGCCGGCCTTCCCGCACGGCTGCGCCAGGCGTTCCTGCTGCAGTGGCCCTTCGGAGGTGATCGCTACGTGGCCGCCGCGGCTCGTGTGATCGCCCAACCCGTCGGGGGGGCGCTGACGTTGTCCCTCACCGCGTTGCTGTGCGCTTATCTGCTGACGACCCTGAGGGGGAGGACCCGGTGACCACTGTTTGTGTCCATCCGCTCGCTCTCTGTGTGCAATTCCTCGAGGGGAGTCCTTTTCTTTTCGATAAGGCGTCAATTGCGACGAAGTGAGCGATCACCCTTTCGTGTGCTTTTCACCAAAGACCTCAAGGCAGTTGGAAGCGACGCCGACAAAGGATCCGTGAGTACCCTTGCGCACACCATGATGACCGCCGCCCGCCCCACAGACTCCGGTCTCGTCGGCCCGGGCGGACTCGACCGTTACCCCTACGCCGAGACGCCCGTCCCCGACCGCGTCGCGAACCCCGCCTGGGAGGGCGCGGACCAGGAGCTGGGGCGTGTGGGCCGCCGCGCCGCGGGCAACCGCGGCCGCGGGCTGCACGGCCAACTCGTCCAGCAGCTCGGTCAGATGATCGTCTCCGGGGACCTGGGCGCCGACCGCCCGCTGGTGCCCGAGGAGATCGGCCAGCGCTTCGAGGTCTCCCGCACCGTCGTCCGCGAGTCGCTCCGCGTCCTGGAGGCCAAGGGCCTGGTCAGCGCCCGGCCGAACGTCGGCACGCGCGTGCGCCCCGTCAGCGACTGGAATCTGCTCGACCCGGACATCATCGAGTGGCGGGCCTTCGGGCCGCAGCGTGACAACCAGCGCCGCGAGCTGAGCGAGCTGCGCTGGACGATCGAACCGCTCGCCGCGAGACTCGCCGCCGGGCACGGGCGCGAGGACGTCCAGCAGCGCCTGTCCGACATGGTCGAGATCATGGGGCACGCCCTGGGGCAGGGCGACATGCTCACCTTCTCCCGCGCGGATACCGAATTCCACACGCTGCTCATCCAGGTAGCGGGCAATCGGATGCTGGAGCACCTCTCCGGGATCGTCTCCGCCGCCCTCCAGGTCTCCGGCGGCCCCGTCACGGGCTGCGACCGGCCCAGCGAGACCTCGCTGGCGCAGCACGCGCGGATCGTCGACGCCCTCGCGGCCGGCGACGGCGCGGCGGCGGAGGGGGCCATGCGCCAACTGCTCACGGTGCACCCCGAGGTCGAACGGGTGGTTCCGGCACCGCGCGAGCACTGACCGGCTCGAACCCTGGTCCCTGCGTGGGCGGCACGGCCGGGCCTGCCGTCCTCCGCGGCTCGTCCGGACGGTGAGCCGCCTCTCGTGGGACCCCGCCGGACCCTCCGCGAACCCGGCGGGGTCCGTGCGCGAACGACGGGAGAGTCGCTGATCGGACCGGGTCCGTGGCGACGGCTGCTCTTATCTGCCCACTTCTGGTCGTTTTTACACGCTTACGGGGTGTGACTCGGGCCACGTGGATTGGGCGTAACGCTCGTGGGAAGAACGCGATGACCTAAGAGGTGACAGCCGCGGAGGGAATACGGACGCCGTTCACGGCGCTGTGCCTCTTCCCGGCCCCCGCCCGTACCGTCGGCCCATCCCCAGGCCGGTGGTCGGCTCCTGTCCGCTGTGGACGGGGCCGGAAGCCGTTTTCCAACGTTCCGAGAGGTTGTTCGTGTCGGCCAGCACATCCCGTACGCTCCCGCCGGAGATCGCCGAGTCCGTCTCTGTCATGGCGCTCATTGAGCGGGGAAAGGCTGAGGGGCAGATCGCCGGCGACGATGTGCGTCGGGCCTTCGAAGCTGACCAGATTCCGGCCACTCAGTGGAAGAACGTACTGCGCAGCCTCAATCAGATCCTCGAGGAAGAGGGTGTGACGCTGATGGTCAGTGCCGCGGAGCCCAACAAGCGCACCCGAAAGAGCGTCGCAGCGAAGAGTCCGGCCAAGCGCACCGCCAACAAGACGGTCGCGGCGAAGACGGTGACCACCCGGAAGGCCACCGCCACCGCCACCCCGAAGGCGCCCGCCGCCGACACGCCCGTCGAGGACGAGGCCCCCGTCAAGAAGGCCGCTGCCAAGAAGGCGACCGCTGCCAAGAAGACGGCGGCGAAGAAGACCACCGCCGCCAAGAAGACGGCGGCGAAGAAGACCACCGCCGCCAAGAAGGACGACGCCGAGCTGCTCGAGGACGAGGTGATCGAGGAGGCCAAGGGCGCGGAGGAGCCCGAGGGCACCGAGAACGCCGGTTTCGTCCTCTCCGACGAGGACGAGGACGACGCCCCCGCCCAGCAGGTCGCGGCGGCCGGCGCCACCGCCGACCCGGTGAAGGACTACCTCAAGCAGATCGGCAAGGTCCCCCTGCTCAACGCCGAGCAGGAGGTCGAACTGGCCAAGCGGATCGAGGCGGGCCTGTTCGCCGAGGACAAGCTGGCCAACTCCGACAAGCTCGCCCCCAAGCTCAAGCGTGAGCTCGAGATCATCGCCGAGGACGGCCGCCGCGCCAAGAACCACCTCCTGGAGGCCAACCTCCGTCTGGTGGTCTCCCTGGCCAAGCGCTACACCGGCCGCGGCATGCTCTTCCTGGACCTGATCCAGGAGGGCAACCTCGGTCTCATCCGCGCGGTGGAGAAGTTCGACTACACCAAGGGCTACAAGTTCTCCACGTACGCCACCTGGTGGATCCGCCAGGCGATCACCCGCGCCATGGCCGACCAGGCCCGCACCATCCGTATCCCGGTGCACATGGTCGAGGTCATCAACAAGCTCGCGCGCGTGCAGCGTCAGATGCTCCAGGACCTGGGCCGCGAGCCCACCCCGGAGGAGCTGGCCAAGGAGCTCGACATGACCCCGGAGAAGGTCATCGAGGTCCAGAAGTACGGTCGTGAGCCCATCTCGCTGCACACCCCGCTGGGTGAGGACGGCGACAGCGAGTTCGGCGACCTCATCGAGGACTCCGAGGCGGTCGTCCCGGCCGACGCGGTCAGCTTCACGCTGCTGCAGGAGCAGCTGCACTCCGTGCTCGACACCCTGTCCGAGCGCGAGGCGGGTGTGGTCTCCATGCGCTTCGGTCTCACCGACGGTCAGCCGAAGACCCTCGACGAGATCGGCAAGGTGTACGGCGTCACGCGTGAGCGGATCCGTCAGATCGAGTCCAAGACCATGTCGAAGCTGCGCCACCCGTCGCGCTCGCAGGTGCTGCGCGACTACCTCGACTAGGTCTGGCATCGGACTGGGTCCGGCAGCGCGACACGAAGGGCCCGCTCCCCGGGCGGGGAGCGGGCCCTTCGTGTCGCGAGGAACGTCGCTCTGCGTGACTCTGGGTGTCCGGTGATCGTCCCAGAGTGAGGAGCACCATGCGACGCCGTATTGCCCGGGCACTGGCCCGGCCGCTGGTCCTGGCGGCCGCGGGAGCCGCGATACCGCCGGCCACCGCTGCTCCCGCCGTCGCCGACGGCATCGTCATCGGCGGCTTCCCCGTCGATGTGTCGCACAGCCCGTGGACCGTGGCCCTCGCCAGCCGTGACCGGTTCGGAGGCACGCGGGCGGGGCAGTTCTGCGGTGGCGTGGCGGTCGGCCGGACAGCAGTGCTCACCGCGGCCCACTGTCTGGCCGGAGAAGTCGTGGGCGCGCCACCGACGCGGGATCTGAAAGTGATCACCGGGCGCACGGACCTGCTCTCCCGCCAGGGCAAGGAGATCCGGGTACGCGCCATCTGGGTCAACCCGCACTACGACGCCCGCACCAACGCCGGCGACTTCGCCGTACTCACCCTCGCCGAGCCGGTGCCCCAGAGCTCCGTCATCCCCCTGGCGGGCGCGGGCGACCGGGCGTACGCGCCCGCCACGAGCGCCACGGTCTACGGCTGGGGGGACACCACCGGCGCCGCCGCCTACGCACACAGTCTGCATGCCGCGCGGGTCCATGTCCTGCCCGACACGCGGTGCGAGCGGGCCTATCCGGACGGCAGCGAGGACGGCACGTACATATCCGGCAGCATGCTGTGTGCGGGAGAGACCGCGGGCAGCAGGGACGCGTGCCAGGGGGACAGCGGGGGCCCGCTGGTCTCCCGGGGGCGGCTGATCGGGCTCGTGTCGTGGGGGAACGGCTGTGGACGCGCGGGGAGCCCGGGCGTCTACACGCGCGTGTCCGACGTCGTACGGACGCTGAGACAGGCCCTTGGCGCCAAGGCGCCGCACAGGGCGCTCGACGAGCCCTGACCGGCGTCACAGGCCACGAGGACGGGCGGCCGCTCCTGGTTGTCAGGAGCGGCCGCCCGTTCGCCGGCCTGTGCCGGAGCTGGCTCGTCGTGCCAGATGTCAGCGCTCTTGGTCGGACGCGCTCGCGCCGCCAGGGGCCAGGCGCCCGGTCTCGTCCTGTATCTCAGCGGCGATCTTCTTGAGTTCCGGCTCGAACTTGCGGCCGTGGTGGGCGCAGAAGAGCAGTTCTCCACCGCTGAGCAGGACCACACGCAGGTATGCCTGGGCGCCGCAGCGGTCGCAGCGATCGGCGGCCGTCAGCGGGCTCGCGGGGGTCAGAACAGTAGTCACGTCGCCTCTTCTCTAGCTCGACGAGCTGTCGTACCAGGGTCAACATCCAACCAGCCCCAAACGTTCCCGATCGTGGCTTTTCCTCGAAAAAATCTCTCCGGGACGGTCGGATGCTGCCGGTTTGGCGGCGAATGTGCCGTATTGCGTTTCTCTGTGTCTTACGGGTTCGCGCTGTCGGTCATGGTCAAATCCTCCCCGGCCGGGTTGCCGGTTGTTCAGGAGGACGTGCCCGGAGCCTAAATGGTTCATGCCTCCGAAGGGAACGTGATATGTGCTTCACTCCCCTGAAGGATCGAACATTCATACGACTCTCTACTAGTCTGGGTCCCTGTCGAGGGTTGCGTTGCAAGGGCTCTACCAGGCCTCGGTACCCTCTGAGCGGCGACCCAAGCCGCACCCTTGTTCATCAGGGCCCCACTTGAAATTCAGCGAGGAGCGAACCGCGTGACCGCCGAGACGTCCGTGCCGTCCACAGCGCTGCTGGCAGGAGCAGACCGGGACAGCTCCAACTACACCGCGCGGCACCTGCTCGTCCTCGAGGGCCTCGAGGCCGTGCGCAAGCGCCCGGGTATGTATATCGGCTCCACCGACAGCCGCGGCCTGATGCACTGCCTGTGGGAGATCATCGACAACTCCGTCGACGAAGCCCTCGGGGGCTACTGCGACCGTATCGAGGTCGTCCTGTACGACGACGGCTCCGTGGAGGTGCGGGACAACGGCCGAGGCATCCCGGTCGACGTCGAGCCCAAGACGGGCATGTCCGGTGTCGAGGTCGTCATGACCAAGCTGCACGCGGGCGGAAAGTTCGGCGGGGGCTCCTACGCCGCCTCCGGCGGTCTGCACGGCGTCGGCGCCTCCGTGGTCAACGCCCTGTCCGCCCGGCTGGACGTCGAGGTGGACCGCGGCGGCCACACCCACGCCATCAGCTTCCGGCGCGGCGTGCCCGGCGCGTTCGCGGGGAACGGGCCCGACGCCGGGTTCGAGGCCAAGAACGGCCTGCGCAAGGCCAAGAAGATCCCCAAGGCGCGCAGCGGCACGCGTGTGCGTTACTGGGCCGACCGCCAGATCTTCCTCAAGGACGCCAAGCTCTCCCTGGAGACCCTGCACCAGCGCGCCCGCCAGACGGCCTTCCTGGTGCCCGGACTGACCATCGTCGTCCGTGACGAGTACGGCCTCGGCGAGGGCGGCAGCAAGGGCGAGGAGTCCTTCCGCTACGACGGCGGCATCAGCGAGTTCTGCGAGTACCTGGCGAGCGACCGGCCCGTCTGCGACGTCCTCCGCTTCACCGGGCACGGCACCTTCAAGGAGACGGTCCCGGTCCTCGACGACCACGGCCAGATGACGCCCACCGAGGTCACCCGGGAACTCGGCGTGGACGTCGCGATGCGCTGGGGAACCGGCTACGACACCACGCTGCGGTCCTTCGTCAACATCATCGCCACCCCCAAGGGCGGCACCCACGTCGCCGGCTTCGAGCAGGCCGTCGCCAAGACCGTGAACGAGGTGCTGCGGGCCAAGAAGATGCTGCGCGTCGCCGAGGACGACATCGTCAAGGACGACGCCCTGGAGGGCCTCACCGCGGTCATCACGGTCCGCCTCGCCGAGCCGCAGTTCGAGGGCCAGACCAAGGAGGTCCTCGGCACCTCGGCGGCCCGCCGCATCGTGAACAACGTCGTCACCAAGGAACTCAAGGCGTTCCTGACGTCCACCAAGCGTGACGACGCGCAGCAGGCGCGCGTGGTGCTGGAGAAAGCCGTCGCCGCCGCCCGTACGCGCATCGCCGCCCGCCAGCACAAGGACGCGCAGCGCCGCAAGACGGCCCTGGAGTCCTCCTCGCTGCCGGCCAAGCTCGCCGACTGCCGCAGCGACGACGTCGACCGCAGCGAGCTGTTCATCGTCGAGGGCGACTCCGCGCTCGGTACGGCGAAGCTGGCGCGGAACTCCGAGTTCCAGGCGCTGCTGCCGATCCGCGGCAAGATCCTCAACGTCCAGAAGTCGTCCGTCACGGACATGCTGAAGAACGCCGAGTGCGGCGCGATCATCCAGGTGATAGGAGCCGGCTCGGGCCGGACCTTCGACCTGGACGCGGCGCGCTACGGCAAGATCATCATGATGACCGACGCCGACGTGGACGGCTCCCACATCCGGACCCTGCTCCTGACGCTGTTCCACCGCTACATGCGGCCCATGGTCGAGTCGGGCCGGGTGTTCGCCGCGGTGCCGCCGCTGCACCGCATCGAGCTGGTCCAGCCGAAGAGGGGCCAGGACAAGTACGTCTACACCTACTCGGACCGCGAACTGCGCGACAAGCTGCTCGAGTTCCAGAGCAAGAAGATCCGGTACAAGGACTCGATCCAGCGGTACAAGGGCCTCGGTGAGATGGACGCCGACCAGCTGGCCGAGACGACCATGGACCCGCGCCACCGCACCCTGCGCCGGATCAACCTCTCCGACCTCGAGGCCGCCGAGCAGGTCTTCGACCTCCTGATGGGCAACGACGTGGCTCCCCGCAAGGAGTTCATCGCGAGCTCGGCCGCGACACTGGACCGCTCACGCATCGACGCATAGTGACGAATCCTGCCCGCTCGGTCACCTGATGGGGTGAAGAGCGGGGGGAAGGGAAGCCGGGGATCCTCCCGTTCTGTCCATCCTTGGACATGCAGTCAAGCAACGCCCGTCCCCGCGGGGGCGCGGACGACATGAGGTATCGCGACCCCTGGTACGACGCACTGGCCTCCGGCTGGGGCGAGGGGGACGGCACGGGAGTCCTCTCCGCGCCGGTGCCGGCGGCCCGCCGCGAGGGGCGGGCCGGACCGGCCGGCGGCGCCGCGGCCGAGGTCTACCTCGAGGTGCAGCGCAGCGCGGCGTTCCAGGAGGTGCGCAGCCGGTACCGGCGGTTCGTCGTCCCGGCGGTCGCGGTCTTCCTCGTCTGGTACGTGGCGTACGTCGTGACCGCGACGGCCGCGCCCGGGTTCATGGCGCGGCCGGTGGCGGGCGCGGTGAACGTGGCGATGCTGGCCGGCCTCGGGCAGTTCCTCAGCACCTTCCTCCTCGCCTGGGCCTACGCCCGGCACGCACGGCTGCGCCGGGACCGGGCGGCGCTCGAACTGCGGTGGGACACGCAGGAGCTGACGCGCGGCGTCCAGGGCGGTGCGTCGTGACCGGCGACCACCAGACACTGGCGCTGCTGCTGTTCAGCGCGTTCGTCGCGGTCACCCTGGGGATCACCACCTGGGTGAGCCGCAACCGGCGCGGTTCCGCGGAGGAGTTCTACGCGGGCGGGCGGCTGTTCTCGCCGATGGAGAACGGCTTCGCCGTGGCGGGCGACTACGCGTCGGCCGCCTCCTTCCTGGGCGTTCCCGGGCTGATCGCGCTGTTCGGCTACGACGGGGTGCTGTACGTCGTGGGCTTCCTCGTGGCCTGGCTGGTGGTGCTGTTCCTCGTCGCCGAACTGGTGCGCAACTGCGGACGGTTCACGCTCGCCGACGTGGTCGCGGCGCGGATGAGCGAGCGGCCGGTGCGGATCGCGGCGGGAACCTCCTCGGTCACCGTGTCCGTTCTGTACCTGGTGGCGCAGATGGTGGGCGCGGGCAGCCTGGTGGCGCTGCTCCTCGGGCGGACCGGCGGGGGAGCGCAGGCCTGGACCGTCGTCGGCGTCGGCGCACTGATGGTGATCTACGTGTCGCTGGGAGGGATGCGGGCCACCACCTGGATCCAGATCGTCAAGGCGGTCCTGATGATGGGCGGCACCGTCGTGCTGACCGTGCTCGTCCTGGTCAGGTTCCACGGCGACCTCGACCGGCTGCTGCTCACCGCGGCCGAGCGCAGCGGGCACGGGGACGCCTTCCTGGCCCCCGGGCTGAAGTACGGCGGGGACCTGACCGCGCGCCTGGACTTCATCAGCCTCGGGCTCGCGCTGGTGCTCGGCACGGCCGGGCTGCCGCACATCCTGTCCCGCTTCTACACCGTGCCGACCGCGCGGGCCGCCCGGCGTTCGGCGATCTGGTCCATCGGGCTCATCGGCGGCTTCTACCTGATGGCGATCGTCCTCGGCTTCGGCGCGGCGGCGATCGTCGGACCGGACGTCCTGCGAGGGTCCAACGCGGCCGGGAACACGGCGGTCCCGCTGCTGGCCCTCGACCTGGGCGGCGGCGCGGACTCCACGGCGGGCACGGTCCTGTTCGCGGTGGTGGCCGCGGTCGCCTTCGCCACGATCCTCGCGGTGGTCGCCGGGATCACGCTCGCCTCCTCGGCGTCGGTGGCCCACGACCTGTACGCCTCCCTGCGGCGCCGCGGTGCCCGGCAGCGCAGCGAGGTCGCCGTGGCGCGCGTCGCCGCGGCCGGTATCGGCGTGGTGGCGATCGCCCTCGGCCTGCTCGCCCGCGACCTCAACGTCGCCTTCCTGGTGGGCCTCGCCTTCGCCGTCGCCGCCTCCGCGAACCTGCCGGTGCTGCTGTACTCGCTGTTCTGGCGCGGTTTCACGACCCGCGGCGCGGTGTGGGCCGTCTACGGCGGGCTGATCCCCGCCCTGGTGCTCGTCGTGCTCTCCCCGGTGGTCTCCGGAAGCCCCGACTCCCTCTTCCCGGACGCCGACTTCCAGCTCTTCCCGCTGCAGAACCCCGGCATCGTCTCCGTTCCGCTCGGGTTCCTCGCCGGCTGGCTCGGCACCGTCACCTCGACCGAACTGCCGGACGAGGCCAAGCACGCGGAGACGGAGGTGCGGTCGCTGACGGGAGCGGGCGCCGTGTGACGGCGGCCGGCACCACAGCGTCGTACGGCCGCACCGCCGGCCCGGGCAGGGCTACGGCGCCACCCACGCGTAACGGTGCTCCGGCCGTCCCGTGTCGCCGTACTTCAGGGACAGGCGCAGACGTCCGGCCTGTTCCAGGTGGCGCAGATAGCGCTGGGCGGTGGAGCGGCTCAGGCCGGTCCGGGCGGCCACCTCGTGGGCGGACAGCGGCCGGTCGGCGCGGTGCAGGACACGGCAGACGAGCTCGCTCGTCGGCTCCGAGTGACCGCTGGGCAGGCCCGGGGACGCCGGCGTCGGCGTGGTGCGCAGGGCGCCGAAGATCCGGTCCACCTGCTCCTGTCCCGTGACACCGCGGCCACCGACGCGGTCGACGGTGCGGCGCAGGGCGGCGTAGGAGTCCAGGCGACTGCGCAGTGCGACGAAGGTGAACGGCTTGACCAGGTAGTGCAGGGCGCCCAGGCGCATCGCCTGCTGCACGGTCGCCACGTCACCGGCCGCCGTGATCATGATGACGTCGGTGCCGATGCCCTGGTCCCGCAGGCGGTGGACGAGTTCCAGACCCGTGCGGTCGGGCAGGTAGTGGTCGAGCAGGACCAGGTCGATGCCACCGCGCTGCACGGTGGTCAGGGCCTGCGCGGCACTGTGCGCGCGGGCGCTCACCCGGAAGCCGGGAACCTTTCCCACGTACTTCGCGTTGATCTCGGCGACACGGTAGTCGTCGTCGACCACCAGGACGTCAATCATCGGGCCTCTTTCCCTCAAGGCCAGGCGGGCGCGGCGCCCGTGTTCGGCTCCGCTGTTGTAGCGCGAGCAAAACGAGCACAACAGGTGCTTGCGAGCAAAAGAACGGGTTGCGCTCAGAAGACTGCTGCTGTGGCCGGGGCCACATCTACCGTCCCGGCCATGAGCGCAGACACCAGCCCCGCCATCGAGCTGCGGGGCGCGAGCAAGACGTTCAGGACCCCGTCAGGGGGCCTGCACCCGGCCGTCAAGGACCTCGACCTCACCGTGCGGCGCGGCGAGTTCGTGGCCGTGGTCGGTCCCACCGGCTGCGGCAAGTCGACCACGCTGACCCTGGTCAGCGGCCTGGAGGAGCCCACCGAGGGGGATGTGCTGGTGGCCGGCGAGCCGGTGCGCGGCGTCGGCGGCAAGGTCGGCTTCGTCTTCCAGC
Source organism: Streptomyces sp. NTH33 (assembly GCF_003236365.1). Taxonomy (GTDB): domain Bacteria; phylum Actinomycetota; class Actinomycetes; order Streptomycetales; family Streptomycetaceae; genus Streptomyces. The sequence goes on along the minus strand of NZ_POTZ01000077.1, from coordinate 9,963 downwards.
AGGACGCCACCTTCCCCTGGCGCACGGTGCTGTCCAACGTGATGGCCGGACCGCGCTTCCGCGGCGTACCGAAGGCGGAGGCGAAGGAGAGGGCGCGCGCCTGGCTGGCCCGGGTCGGACTCGCCGCCTTCGAGGACCGCTATCCGCACCAGCTCTCCGGCGGTCAGCGCAAGCGCGTCGCGCTTGCCGCCACCTTCGTCAACGACCCCGAGATCCTGCTGATGGACGAGCCCTTCTCGGCGCTCGACGTGCAGACCCGGGCGCTGATGTCGGACGAGCTCCTCGAACTGTGGGAGGGCACGGGCGCCTCGGTCGTCTTCGTCACCCACGACCTGGAGGAGGCCATCGCGCTGGCCGACAGGGTCGTGGTCATGACGGCCGGTCCCGCGACCGTGAAGCAGGTCTTCGACATCGGCCTGCCCCGGCCCCGCAAGGTCGAGCAGGTGCGCCTGCGGACGGAGTTCATCGACATCTACCGCGAGATCTGGGAGTCGCTCGGCGAAGAGGTCCGCATCACCCGCGAGAGGGGTGCCGCCCATGTCGCCTGAGGTGCTCAGCACGCCGGTCGTCGACACGGTCAAGACCCCGGACCGCGCGCACTCCCGGGCCCGCGCCGCCCGCAGGCGCAAGGCGGTCGTCGCCTCCGCCCGCGTCCTGGTGCTGGTGGCCGTGCTCGGCCTGTGGGAGGCGCTCTCCCGGGCCGAGGTCATCGATCCGTTCAACTTCTCGATGCCCTCGAGGATCTGGGACCAGATCTGGACCTGGATCACGCACGGCACCGCGCTCGGCTCGCTCGGCGAGCAGATCTGGTACACGCTCTACGAGGCGCTGCTCGGCTGGGTGTTCGGTGTGGTGGCCGGTGTGATCCTCGGTATCGCGCTCGGCCGCGTCACCTTCCTCGCCGATGTCCTCGGCCCCTACATCAAGGTGCTCAACTCCATCCCGAGGATCGTCCTCGCCCCGATCTTCGTGATCTGGTTCGGGCTCGGACCGGTCTCCAAGGTCGCCTCGGCCGTGGTCCTCGTGTTCTTCCCCGTGTTCTTCAACGCCTTCCAGGGCGCCCGGGAGGTCGACCGCAACCTGGTGGCCAACGCGCGGATCCTCGGCGCGAGCGACCGCAGGGTCACCCTGCAGGTGGTCATCCCGTCCGCGACCTCGTGGATCTTCACCAGCCTGCACGTCAGCTTCGGCTTCGCCCTCATCGGCGCCATCGTCGGCGAGTACATCGGTGCCACCAAGGGCATCGGCCTGCTCGTCGCACAGTCCCAGGGCACCTTCAACGCGGCCGGTGTGTACGCCGCGATGGTCATCCTCGCCGCGGTCGCGCTCGTCGCCGAGGGACTGCTCACCTTCGCCGAGCGCCGCATCTTCCGCTGGAAACCGGCGGACTCCGGGGACTGAACCGGCCGGCGCCGCCCCGCAGTTCCCTTTCCCCTGCACCGCCTTTCCGCAAGTCCTCACCAGTTCTCACAAGGACGTGAACCGCCATGCGCAAGTCCGCCCGATTCGCCGCGTCGGCCGCCGCCGGCCTGCTCGCCCTGTCCTCCCTCACCGCCTGCGCCAACGACGCGGCGAGTTCCACCGCCGACTCCGGCAGGAGCGGGGGCGGCGGCAAGGGCGAGCACGTCAAGATCATGGTGGGTGGCCTGGACAAGGTCATCTACCTGCCCGCGATGCTCACCCAGCGCCTCGGCTACTTCGCCGACGAGGGCCTGGACGTCGAACTGCTGAGCGAGCCCGCCGGTGTCCAGGCCGAGACCGCGCTCGTCTCCGGCCAGGTCCAGGGCGCCGTCGGCTTCTACGACCACACCCTGGACCTGCAGGTCAAGGGCAAGAACGTCCAGTCCGTGGTGCAGTTCTCACACGCCCCCGGGGAAGTGGAGGTCGTTTCCAACAAGGCGGCCGGAAAAATCACTTCACCGAAGGACTTCAAGGGCAAGAAGCTCGGCGTCACCGGCCTCGGCTCCTCCACCGACTTCCTCACCAAGTACCTCGCGGTCAAGAACGGCGTGAAGGTCAGCGAGTTCAGCCCGGTCGCCGTCGGCGCGGGACCGACCTTCATCTCCGCGCTCGAGAAGGGCTCCATCGACGGCGGCATGACGACCGACCCGACCGTCGCGACGATCCTGGAGAAGAAGGCCGGCAGGATCCTCGTCGACATGCGGACGCCCGAGGGCTCGCAGGAGGCGCTCGGCGGCCCGTACCCGTCGTCCAGCCTGTACATGCAAACCGACTGGGTCAACAGCCACAAGGAGACCGTCCAGAAGCTGGCCAACGCGTTCGTCAGGACGCTCGAGTGGATGTCCACCCACAGCGCCGACGAGATCGCCGCCAAGATGCCCGCCGACTACTCCCAGGGCAACAAGACCCTCTACGCGGAGGCGATCAAGAGCACGCTGCCGATGTTCACCAAGGACGGCGTGATGCCTCAGAACGGCCCGGAGACCGTCGAGAAGGTGCTCAAGGCGTTCAACCCCAACATCCAGAACGCCAAGGTGGACCTGAGCAAGACGTACACCACCGAGTTCGTCGAGAAGGCCGCCGGCTGACATCCGTACGCACAGGGGGCACGGTCTCTTCCCCCGCCCCGGAGCCGTGTCCTCAGGCGCGGGCCGCCCACACGTAACGGTGCTCAGGGCGGCCCGCGTCGCCGTACTTCAGCGTCAGCCCGGCGCGTCCCGTGCGCTCCAGGAGCTTGAGGTAGCGCTGGGCGGTCGGCCGGCTCACCCCGGTCCGGTCGGCGACCTCCCGGGCCGACAGGGGTCCGTCGGCCTTCATCAGGCACTGGCGGACGAGTTCGGCGGTGGCGGGGGAGAGCCCCTTGGGCAGCCCGGGTTCCGACGGCGCCGATAAAGCCCCGAAGATCCGGTCCACCTCGGCCTGTTCGGCCTCCCCGCCGCCGTCCAGGGTGCGGCGCAGCGCCGCGTACGCCTCCAGCCTGGCCCGCAGTCCCGCGAAGGCGAACGGCTTGATCAGGTACTGCAGCGCCCCGTGCCGCATCGCCGCCTGTACGGTCGACACGTCCCGGGCCGCCGTCACCATGATCACGTCGGCCCGGTGGCCGTGGCGCCGCATCTCCTGGACGACCGACAGGCCCGTGCCGTCGGGCAGGTAGTGGTCCATGAGGACCAGGTCCAGCCGCGGCAGCGTCTCCAGCCGGTGCAGCGCCTCGGCCGCGCTGTGCGCCGCGCCCGCGACGCGGAAGCCCGGCATCTTCTCCACGTAGGCGGCGTTGACGCGCGCGACCCGGACGTCGTCGTCCACGACCAGGACCTCGATCATCGCGGCTCCTCCTCGGCGGTCCCGGCGGCGGTCCCGGCGGCGGTCTCGGCGGCGGTCCCAGCGGCGGTGGCGAGTGCGGATCCGGGGGCCGGCTCCGCCTCGGCGAGCGCCTCGGGCAGGACGACCGTGAACTCCGCGCCGCCGCCGTGCGCCTCGCCCACCGTCACGGTCCCGCCCTGCCGCTCGGCGAGCCTGCGCACCAGGGACAGGCCGATGCCGCGGTTGCGGTGCGTCGGCGGCCGCTTGGTGGACCACCCCTCCGTGAAGATCAGGTCGCGCTGGTCCTCCGGGACGCCGGGCCCGGTGTCGCGCACCCTGAGGACGGCGGCGCGTCCCTCGGCGCGCAGTTCGACCTCCACGCGCGCGTGGGGAGTCGCCGCGACGGCGTCGAGCGCGTTGTCGACCAGGTTCCCGACGACCGTCACCAGTCCTCTGGGATCGACCAGCCGGTCCGGCAGACGCGTACGGTCCGACAGCCACAGCGCGACCCCGCGCTCGGCCGCCACGGTCGCCTTGCCGACCAGCAGGGCGGCGAGCAGCGGGTCCTGGATCTTCCCGGTGACCTGTTCCGTCGTGGCCCGGTGGTCCCCGACCACCTCCCCGACGAACTCCACGGCGTCGTCGTACATCTCCAGCTCCAGTAGCCCGAGCAGCGTGTGCATGCGGTTGGCGTGCTCGTGGTCCTGGGCGCGCAGGGCGTCGATCAGGCCGCGCGTCGAGTCCAGTTCCCGGCCCAGCTGCTCCAGCTCGGTGCGGTCGCGCAGGGTGGCGACGGCGCCCCCGTCGTCGGTCGGCATCCGGTTGGCGACCAGGACGCGCTGTCCGCGCACGGTGAGCAGGTCGGTGCCCGTCACCCGCCCGGCCAGCACATCGGTCGTACGGCCCTCGCCGAGCGCCTCGTCGGGCGAGCGGCCGAGCGCCTCGTCGCCGATGCCGAGCAGACGCCGCGCCTCGTCGTTGAGCAGCCGGACGCGGCCGCCGCGGTCCAGCGCCACGACCCCCTCCCGAATGCCGTGCAGCATCGCCTCGCGCTCGGCGAGCAGCGCCGCGATGTCCGAGAACGCCAGGTTCCTGGTCTGCCGCTGGACCCGCCGGGAGATCAGCCAGGCGGCCGCCGCGCCGGCGGCCAGGGCCCCGCCGGAATAGGCGAGCAGTCCCGGTATGGCGTCGATCAGCTTGGCGCGCACGCTGTCGTAGGCGATGCCGACCGAGACCGCCCCGACGATGCGGTGGTCGTCGTCGTACAACGGCACCTTGCCGCGCGCCGAGCGTCCCAGTGTGCCGGTGTCGATCTCCATGACCCTCTGCCCGGCCAGGGCCGCTTTGGGGTCCGTCGAGACGTGCTCGCCTATCTGCTTCGGATCCGTGTGCGACCAGCGCGTGCCGTGTGCGTCCATCACCACGACGTACTCGGCGCCGGTCGCCCTGCGGATCCGTTCCGCCTCCCGCTGCACGGGTCCGTCGACGCTCGGAGCGGTCTTCCGCAGATCCCGCACGACCTGCCGGTTCTCGGCGGTGGTCGCCGCGATGACGAGTGCGCGGCGCATCGCCTGCTCGTCCAGCTGACGGCCGAGCGGCGCGAGGAACAGCCCGGTCGCGAGCACCGCGACTCCCGCGGCGATCGCCAACTGCATCAGCAGCACCTGTGAGAACACCCGGCGTGGCAGGCGGAGCCGGCGGCGGCGTGCGGGAGACGGAGAACTCATGGCCCATGACGGTACGTCGACCGGGGCGGGCTGCCGCAGCGGGTGCGGTGTGGACCTCCGGCTGCGTGGCGGTGCCGTCATCCGGCGAGCCAAGTGCCCGCCGGTTCGCGGACGGCGACCACGTCCATGCGTGCCGGCCCGCCCAGCACCGACGCGCCACAGCTCTCCGGTCGGGGCGGACCGCCGGTCCCCTGGACCACGGTCACGTGCCAGCGGCGCCCGTCGGTGTGGGCGACGGTCACCTCCCAGCGGGGCGCGGCGCCGTCGGTGCGTACGACGCTCAGCGCGTCCGCGCGGTACTCGCCCACCGCCTGCCGCACGGCCAGCTCCGCGGCCTGTCCGGGCCGCTCCCAGGCCGTACGGCCCCGGCAGCCCTCGAGGACCACCCGGCCCTCCCGCACGCCGTGCAGGGCGCCCTTGACGGCGTGCGCCTCGGCCCGCCCGTACGCGTAGCCGTACGGCAGCACGAGGAGCGTCGGCGAGAAGCGGTGGCCGCCCAGGTGCGTGACCTCCCAGACCCCGTGGACCCCGGAGGAGGCCAGCTCGGCCGCGAGGGGACGGCCGAGGAGGGCGCAGCACCGGTCGCGCTTGCCGTTGGTGCACACCAGCGTGAGCGGATCGCCTGTGTGGGGCGCGCCCTGCAGTGCCGCGTCGAAGGTGTGGTGGTCACCCCTGCCCAGTGCGGCGAAGTCGAGGCCGAGCAGCCGCTCGGGGTCGGCGGTCGTGGCGCTGTGCAGCCATACGTTCCCCGGAACCGTGTGGGCCGCGTACACATGCCGTACGGACGTCGTGCGGCGGTCGGCGTGGCGGCCCGGGCGGCGGATGAGCGCGACGCGGACGCCGGTGCCCTGCGCGGCCCGCTCCAGCGCACGGCCGACGGCGGGGTCCAGGTGACTCGAGGTGAGCGCCTTGACACCCCACGGGCCGGGCTGCTCCAGCAGCAGCCACGTCGTCGCCGTGGGCGCGGTGGCGGCCAGCGGCTCGTCGAGCTGCCGGGAGACGGTCGAGCACGTACTCACACAGGTGAGCCTAACCTGACCGGAGGGCGAGCTGCTTCCTGCCGCGGGGTGATCCGCCGCGGGACGGACGCCGCCGGGCGGTCCGTATCCTTGGTCGGCATTCCAACTTCGTGCGTGCACCGCGGTCATGAGCCGGTGCACGCGTCGGCGTGAGAGAGGTCGTACGGTGAGCCAGCCGAGCCGGAACCCGAGTCCGCACCCGAGTGTGAGTCCGCCCGCGGATCCGAGCCCTGCCGTGCCGCAGATCCCGGTCGTCGTCCTCGCCGGATTCCTCGGCTCGGGGAAGACCACGCTGCTCAACCACCTCCTCCACCACAGCGGCGGCAGCCGTATCGGCGCGATCGTCAACGACTTCGGCGCCATCGAGATCGACGCCATGGCGGTCGCGGGAGCGCTCGGGGACTCCACCGTCTCCCTCGGCAACGGGTGCCTGTGCTGCGCGGTCGACGCCAGTGAGCTGGACGTGTACCTCGACCGGCTCACGAGCCCCGCCGCCGGTGTCGACGTCGTCGTCATCGAGGCCAGCGGACTCGCCGAACCCCAGGAGCTCGTCCGCATGGTGCTGGCCAGCGACAACCCCAGGGTCGTCTACGGCGGGCTCGTCGAGGTCGTCGACGCCGCCGAGTTCGACGCCACCCGCGCGCTCCACCCCGAACTCGACCGGCATCTCGCGCTCGCTGACCTCGTCGTCGTCAACAAGGCCGACCGGGCCGCCGACGTGGAAAGGGTGCTCGGCCTCGCGGCGTCCCTCGTCGACGGGGCCGCCGTCGTCCCGGCCTCCTACGGCCGTGTCGACCCCGAGTTCCTCTTCGACTGCAGGTCCGGCGAGGAGCGCGTCGGGCAGCTGTCCTTCGACGACCTGCACGAAGGCGGCGACGACAGCGGCCACGCCGGGCACCTGCACGCCGGCTACGACAGCCTCTCCTTCGTCGCCGACGTGCCGCTCGGCCCGCGTCGGCTGATGCGGTTCCTCGACAGCCGCCCCGAGGGGCTCTACCGGATCAAGGGGTACGTCGACTTCGGCCCCCACGACCCCCGCAACCGCTACGCCGTGCACGCCGTGGGACGGTTCCTGCGCTTCTACCCGGAGCCCTGGCCGGACGGCGAGCCCCGCCTCACCCAGCTCGTGCTCATCGGCTCCGGCATCGACACCGGCGCCCTCGGCAAGGAACTGGAGGGGTGCGAGGACGACGCCCCGCACGCCGACGAGCACGGCATGTGGGGCGTCCTGCGCTACGTGCGGGACCCCGAGGAACACGCCCCCGGGGAACCCGGCCTCCAGGACCCGTACCCGGAGGAACCTCCGGCCTAGGCGGGCCCCGCCACCACCGCCAACGTCTTCGGCAGCGACACGCCCGAGCCGTCGCGGCGCGGGTCGACGTCCGGGAGCTCGGCCGGGCTGCCGTTCTTCTGGGCGCCGAGGGCCGGCGTGGGGCCCGCCCAGGCGAAGGCCAGGCAGTCCTCGCCCTTCAGGAACCGCTGGCAGCGGACACCGCCGGTCGCCCGGCCCTTGCGCGGGAACTGGTCGAACGGGGTGACCTTGCCCGTCGTCTGCACGGAGTCGTCCAGCGTTCCGCGCGAGCCGGCGACGGTGACGACGATCGCGTCCGCGGCCGGGTCGACGGCCGTGAACGAGATGACCCTGGCGCCCTCGGCGAGCTTGATGCCGGCCATGCCGCCGGCCGGGCGGCCCTGCGGGCGGACCTGGGAGGCCTGGTAGCGCAGGAGCTGGGCGTCGTCCGTGATGAAGACCAGGTCCTCCTCACCGGTGCGCAGCTCGACCGCGCCGACGATCCGGTCGCCCTCCTTGAGGGTGATGACCTCCAACTCCTCCTTGTTCGAAGGGTAGTCGGGGACCACACGCTTGACGACACCCTGCTCGGTGCCGAGCGCCAGACCCGGCGACGACTCGTCCAGCGTGGTCAGGCAGACCACGCTCTCGTCGTCCTCCAGGGTGACGAACTCCGCCAGGGGGGCGCCACCGGAGAGGTTCGCCGCCGAGGCCGTCTCCGGCAACTGGGGCAGGTCGATGACGTTCACCCGGAGCAGGCGGCCGGCGGAGGTCACCACGCCCACCTCGCCGAGGGCGGTCGCCGCGACCGCCGAGACGATCACGTCGTGCTTGTGCCGCTTGCCGTCCGTGTTCTTCGGGAGCGGCCCGCCGTTCGTCGTACGGGCCAGCAGGCCCGTGGAGGACAGCAGGACGCGGCACGGGTCGTCCGCCACCTGCAGCGGCACCGCGGCGGCCGGGACGGTGCCCGCCTCCAGCAGCATCGTGCGCCGCGGCGTGCCGAACTTCTTGGCCACCGCGGCCAGTTCGGTCGACACCAGCTTGCGCAGCTCCGCGTCCGACTCCAGGATCCGGGTCAGCTCCTCGATCTCCGCCGTGAGCTTGTCCCTCTCCGCCTCCAGCTCGATGCGGTCGAACTTGGTCAGACGGCGCAGCGGCGTGTCGAGGATGTACTGCGTCTGCACCTCGCTCAGCGAGAAGCGCTCCATCAGGCGCTGCTTGGCCTCCGCGGAGTTCTCGCTGGAGCGGATCAGGCGGATGACCTCGTCGATGTCCACCAGCGCCGTGAGCAGGCCCTCGACCAGGTGCAGCCGGTCGCGCCGCCTGCTGCGGCGGTACTCGCTGCGGCGCCGTACGACCTCGAAGCGGTGGTCGAGGTAGACCTCCAGGAGCTCCTTGAGGCCCAGGGTGAGGGGCTGGCCGTCGACGAGCGCGACGTTGTTGATGCCGAAGGACTCCTCCATCGGCGTCAGTTTGTAGAGCTGCTCCAGGACGGCCTCCGGCACGAAGCCGTTCTTGATCTCGATGACCAGGCGCAGGCCGTGCTCGCGGTCGGTGAGGTCCTTGACGTCGGCGATGCCCTGGACCTTCTTCGAGCCGACCAGGTCCTTGATCTTGGCGATCACCTTCTCCGGGCCCACGGCGAAGGGCAGCTCGGTGACGACCAGTCCCTTGCGGCGCGCGGTCACCGTCTCCACCGAGACCGTCGCGCGGATCTTGAAGGTGCCGCGGCCCGTCTCGTAGGCGTCCCTGATCCCGGACAGGCCGACGATCCGGCCGCCGGTGGGCAGGTCCGGGCCCGGGACGTGCTTCATCAGGGTGTCCAGGTCCGCGTTCGGGTTGCGGATCAGGTGGCGGGCGGCCGCGATGACCTCGTTGAGGTTGTGCGGGGGCATGTTCGTGGCCATGCCGACGGCGATGCCTGACGCGCCGTTCACCAGCAGGTTCGGGAAGGCGGCCGGCAGGGCGACCGGCTCCTGCTCCTGGCCGTCGTAGTTGGGGGCGAAGTCGACGGTGTCCTCGTCGATGGACTCCGTCATCAGGGACGTCGCCGCGGCCATGCGGCACTCGGTGTACCGCATGGCGGCGGGCGGGTCGTCGTTGCCCAGCGAGCCGAAGTTGCCGTGGCCGTCGACCAGGGGGACGCGCATGGAGAAGGGCTGCGCCATGCGCACGAGGGCATCGTAGATCGACGCGTCGCCGTGCGGGTGGAGCTTGCCCATGACCTCGCCGACGACGCGGGCGCACTTGACGTACCCGCGTTCCGGCCGCAGGCCCATCTCGTTCATCTGGTAGACGATGCGGCGATGCACCGGCTTGAGGCCGTCCCGGGCGTCCGGCAGGGCGCGGGAGTAGATGACCGAGTACGCGTATTCGAGGAAGGAGCCCTGCATTTCATCGACGACGTCGATGTCGAGGATCTTCTCCTCGTACGAGTCGTCGGGCGGCGGGGTCTTCGTGCTGCGGCGGGCCATCGCTGCCGGCTCCTTGCTGAAGCGTGACGGGATCTGACGCGGACCATTGTGGACCGCCCGACTGACAACCCGGACCAGCCCCCGCCCTCACCGGCCTCAGTCCCACCGTACCGAGGCCGCCGGTTCCGGGCCCGAAGCCTCCGCCGCCACCGCCACGCCGGACGCGAGCCGCCCGGTCCCATGTCCCGAGG
>NZ_POTZ01000779.1 GCF_003236365.1 Streptomyces sp. NTH33 | reverse complement strand
ATGGACGGCTGAGGACGTTCCCGCCGTCTAATGCGCGAGGAGAATGGCCATGGGGGAAGTCTAACGGGGGTGTGCAAGCGGTTTTCCCGTGTGTTCGCGGCGGGGCGTTGTCAGTGGCGGGTGCCACACTGAGCCGCGAACCGGATTCTTCGGCGAGAACCGATGCACAAGGGAGTGATCGGCATGGCAGACACGGCCGGCGGACGTCCGAGCATGTACCCGACGCTGCTGTACGCGGACGCCAAGGCGGCCGTCAAACAGCTGACGGAGGCGTTCGGCTTCACCGAGCTCTCGGTGTACGAGGACGAGGACGGCCTCGTCCAGCACGCCGAACTCGTACAGGGCAACGGCGCGGTGATGCTGGGCTCGAAGGGCCGCGGCGGCCGCTTCGACGAGGCGATGCGCGACGCGGGCCCGGCGGGGGTGTACGTGGTGGTGGACGACGTGGACGCCCACCACCAGCGCGCGGTGGACCACGGCGCGGAGATCCTGATGCCCCCGACGGACCAGGACTACGGCTCCCGGGACTACATGGCACGGGACGTCGAGGGCAACATCTGGAGCTTCGGCACGTACGCCCCTCGCATCGAGGGGTGATCCCGCCGGCCCGGCCGGCCCGGCTGCCCTAGCTGCCGCCGGTGTGCACCTGGAAGGCGGCCCGGCGGACGGCCTTGGCCAGGGCTGGGTCGGGGTGGGCGGCGGCGAGGGCGACCAGTACCTGCACGGTGCGGGGGTGGCCGACGGCGCGCACCTCGTCCAGGAGGGCCGGGACGGTGGGCTGCACCGCGGCCTCCAGGTGGCGTACGAGCATGGGGGCCTCGCCGTGGTCGGCGACGGCGGCGGCGGTGTCCACCCACAGCCACGTGGCCTCCTCACGGGTGAGGACCTCGTGGGCGTCCTCCGCGTCGGCGCCGTCGTGCTCGGCGAGCCACAGCAGGGCGTACGGTCTGAGCGCCGGCTCGTCGAGCACGGACCGCACGTCGGGCTCGGCGGGCGCGCCGACGACCCGCAGCGCCTCGAAGGCGAGGCCGCGCAGCAGGGCGTCCTCGCCGCGGGCGGCACCGAGCAGCTCGGTGACGGCGCTGCCGACGGGCCGCGCGGCCAGCCAGGCCCGGTACTCGGCCCGGGCCGCGTTCGGCCGCAGCTGTGCACAGCCGCGGAGCATGTCCTCCGCCGACTGCTCGATGTTCCCCGCGGGACTCTGGGCGGCGACGCAGATCTGCTCCAGCTTGACCCAGACCGCCCAGCTGCCGAGCGGCGTGAGCGTGGCCTGCCCCTCGCCGTAGGTGAGCGCGCCGACGGACGCGAGCGCCCGCAGCGCCCAGTCGAGCAGGGGCGCGAGCGCGGCGCCGTCGGCCGGCTCGGCGACGGGCGGGAGGCCCGGAACCGCCGGGTCCACGGGCTCGCCGGCCTCGGTGGCCGGGGTGGGCCGCGGGTCGTAGGGGATCTCGCAGCGTTCGGTGCGCAGTTCGGTGACGCGTTGCCGGAGGAGGTCGAGGAGCTGGTCGACGGGGACGGGGCCGGCGGAGAGCTGGAGGAAGGAGAGCACCTGCGGCATGGCCGAGACGACCTCGGCGACGGCGGCGGGCTCGTGCCCCCCGGGTTCCGGGCAGGCGAGCGACCAGGCGTCGAAGAGGGCGACCCAGCCGCGCAGGACGGCGCTGTCGTCGCGGTCCCAGGCGCGCAGCCGCCAGCCGGGGCGGGCGCTGTCGCCGTGCACCTCGATCAGGCCGGCGAGACGGGCGGTGTCCCAGTCGTCCCGGACCTGATCGGCGGTCAGGCCCAGGACGTCGGCAGCGCGTTCGGCGGACGCGTCGGAGAGGGCGGCCTTGCCCTCGCCGGCCGCCCCGGCGTGGCCGAGGGCGGCGTCGGCCCAGCGGGCCACGCGGGCCGCCCCGGCCAGCCGGGAGCGCGCCATTCCGGCCAGCTCCGCGGGGGCCGGAGTGCCCTCCGGAGGGCGCGGGGCGGCGCGGCGCGGGTGCCGTTGGTTC
>NZ_POTZ01000778.1 GCF_003236365.1 Streptomyces sp. NTH33 | reverse complement strand
CGCAGCCGCAGCGTCATCAGCTCGAACGGCCGCAGCCGCAGGGCGATCCGGTCGCCGTCCCGCTCCGGTGCCTCCGCCTCGGGCAGGGGCCGCTCCAGAAGGTCCGTCACCGTGACGCCCGCCACCTGGACGCGGCCGCCGACCAGGCGATCGACCTGTCCGCCGGCTTCCCGGCGGCCTCGTCCTGGCCCGCGGAGATCCGCAACCTGCTGACCTGCGTCCTGGTGCGCCTCGGCCGCCGGGAGGACGCCCTGGTCCAGCTGCGCCTCGTCGGCCCGTACGCCACCTCGTTCCCCTGGGACCGGCTGTCCGACGACCCGCTGGGCCTGTTCCTCACGCTGCGCCGCGACCTGGGGGCAGCACCGCCGGCACCGCCGGCGCGGCCGTCCCGGCGGACGCGGGGAGGGCTCGGCGGACGCGACCGCCCCCGCGCCCATTAGGCTTTTGCGCCGTGACCACCGTCCACCTCCCGCTCTTCCCGCTGAACTCGGTGCTGTTCCCGGGGCTGGTACTCCCCCTGAACGTCTTCGAGGAGCGCTATCGCGCCATGATGCGCACGCTGCTGAAGGCTTCCGAGGACGAACCGCGCCGGTTCGCCGTCGTGGCCATCCGCGACGGCCACGAAGTGGCCGCGAGCGCCCCGGGCCTGCCCGATCCGACGACCCTGCCCGAGCGCGGTGCCGCGGCCGGGTTCGGCCCCGACCCGGTCAAGGCGTTCCACGGCGTGGGCTGCGTGGCGGACGCGGCGACCATACGGGAGCGGGCCGACGGCACCTTCGAGGTGCTGGCCACCGGCACCACCCGGGTGCGGCTCCTGTCGGTGGACGCCTCCGGCCCGTTCCTCGTGGCCGAGCTGCAGGAGCTGACCGAGGAGCCCGGTGACGAGGCGGGCGCGCTGGCCGAGGGGGTGCTGCGGTCCTTCCGGCAGTACCAGAAGCGGCTGGCGGGCGCGCGGGAGCGGTCGCTGGCCACGAGCGCGGAGCTGCCGGACGAGCCGAGCGTGGTGTCGTACCTGGTGGCGGCGGCGATGATGCTCGACACGCCGACCAAGCAGCGGCTGCTCCAGGCGCCCGACACCTCCTCGCGGCTGCGCGACGAGCTGAAACTCCTGCGCAGGGAGACGGCGATCATCCGTAGTCTGCCGTCGCTGCCGGCGGCGGATCTGACGCGCGGCGCGACGAACCTGAACTGAGGGCTCCGTACATGGCGAAGCAGGCGAAGAGGCAGCAGGAAAAAGGGGCGCGCGAAGCGCATCCGAACAAGGGTGGTGGCGGGCGACGGGCGGGCAGTACGCCGGCGACGGTGGCCCTGAAGTCCGCGGGGGTGGAGTACACGGTCCACGCCTACGACCACGACCCCTCCCACCCCTCCTACGGCGAGGAGGCGGCCGAGGCGATGGGTGTCCGTCCGGACCGGGTCTTCAAGACGCTGATCGCCGACGTCGACGGCACGCTGACGGTGGCCGTGGTGCCGGTGGCGGGCTCCCTGGACCTCAAGGCCCTGGCGGCAGCGGTGGGCGGCAAGCGCGCGGCCATGGCCGACCCCGCGCTCGCGGAACGCACCACGGGCTACGTCCGCGGCGGCATCTCACCCCTGGGCCAGCGCAGGAAACTCCCCACGGTCCTGGACGACTCGGCCACCGCCCACCCCACGATCTGCGTCTCGGCGGGCCGCAGGGGCCTGGAGGTGGAACTGTCACCGGCCGACCTGGCCGGCCTGACGAACGCGGTCCTGGCCCCGATCGGGCGAGGGTGACTTCGCTGCCGCGGGCCGGTTGTGGCGGGCGTCACGCAAGGCTCGCTCGCCCGCGCTCACGGGGTGCCGCCTGCGCCCACCCGTGCCGCCCCGGGGCCCCCGAGGCGTTCAGCGCGGGGGAGGCACGACTGCCCGCAGCTGTACGGACTCGCACCCGCGCGACGGCGGAAGGGGCCGTGGGGGGTGCGTCCACAGCCCGCCGCATACTTCGTCTCTGCCCGGTCCAGCCGTGGCAGCCCACAGC
>NZ_POTZ01000777.1 GCF_003236365.1 Streptomyces sp. NTH33 | reverse complement strand
CTCCCGGAGGTGCCCGCCCCGCTCGAACTGCCCCCCGAGCGGCGCACCTGGACCGACATCCGCTACCGGCAGCGCGGCGACGTCGGCTTCGTCACCTTCTCCTTCCCCGGCGGCGCGATGAGCACCGGCCAGTGCCGCAGGCTGCTCGCCGCCTACCGTTACGCGCTCACCCGCCCCACCCCGGTCCTGGTGCTCGGCGGCACCCGCGACTTCTTCTCCAACGGCATCCACCTGAACGTCATCGAGGCGTCCGACGACCCCGCCGCCGAGTCGTGGACCAACCTGGGCGCCATCGACGACCTGGTGGAGGCGGTGCTGCGCACCACCGACCGGCTGGTCGTCGCCGCGCTCGGCGGCAACGCGGCCGCGGGCGGCGTCATGCTCGCCCTCGCCGCCGACGAGGTGTGGTGCCGCACCGGCGCCGTCCTCAACCCGCACTACCGCCGGATGGGCCTGTACGGCTCCGAGTTCTGGACCTACAGCCTGCCGCGCCGCACCGGCGCCGCCACCGCCGAGCGGCTGACCACCGAGGCCCTGCCGGTGAGCGCCGCCACCGCCCACGGCCTCGGCCTGGTGGACCGTGAGGTGCCTGTCCCGGCGGGGGGGTTCACCACCGAGGTCGAGCGCATGGCGGCCGAGCTCGCCGAGGACGAGGGCATCCAGGTGGCGAAGGTCCTGGTCAACGATGACGTGGCGGTGACCGACAGCCTCTACACGGCCGGGCGGCGCGGCACCGGCGCGACGCTGTTCGTGGAGAAGATCGCGGGCGCGGCGGCCGACGAGGGGCAGCCGCTGGAGCGGGTGGAGGCGATCGCCCGGCAGGTCAACGAGAAATCCCGCAGCTTCGGCGTCGCCCTGAGCGCGTGCACCACCCCGGCCAAGGGCAGCCCCACCTTCGACCTGCCGCCCGGGGAGCTGGAGCTGGGCATCGGCATCCACGGGGAGCCGGGCCGGGAGCGGCGGCCGATGATGACCTCGGGTGAGATCGCCGACTTCGCGGTGCACGCGATCCTGGAGGACCTGCACCCGGGCAACCCCGTGCTGCTACTGGTCAACGGCATGGGCGCGACCCCGCTGCTCGAGCTGTACGGCTTCAACGCCGAGGTGCACCGGGTGCTCGCCGCGCGGGGTGTGGCCGTCGCCCGCACACTGGTGGGCGACTACGTCACCTCGCTGGACATGGCCGGTGCCTCGGTCACCCTCTGCCAGATCGACGAGGAGCTGCTGCGCCTGTGGGACGCACCCGTGAGTACGCCGGGCCTGCGGTGGGGCATGTGATCCCCGAAGAGCGCCTCCGACCCACCTACCACGCAAGGGAGATCCAGTGCTCGACGCCGACTTCTTCCGCCGTTGGATGACGGCGACCGCCGCGTCCGTGGACCGCGAGGCGGAACGGCTCACCGCCCTCGACTCGCCCATCGGGGACGCCGACCACGGCATCAACATGCAGCGCGGCTTCACGGCCGTGCGGGCCTCGCTGGAGAAGGAGGCGCCGGACACGCCCGGTGCGATCCTGGTCCTCGCCGGGCGCCGGCTGATCTCGACGGTCGGCGGTGCGTCGGGGCCGCTGTACGGAACGCTGCTGCGCCGTACCGGCAAGGCGCTCGGGGACGCCGCCGAGGTGGGCGAGGAGCAGCTGGCCGAGGCGCTCAGGGCCGGCGTGGACGGGGTCATGGCGCTGGGCGGGGCCGCGCCGGGCGACAAGACCATGGTGGACGCGCTGGTGCCGGCCGTGGACGCGCTCGGTGACGGCTTCGCGGCGGCGCGCGCCGCCGCCGAGGAGGGTGCCGTGGCGACCATCCCCCTGCTGGCCCGCAAGGGCCGGGCGAGTTATCTGGGTGAGCGCAGCATCGGGCACCAGGACCCGGGTGCGACGTCGTCCGCCCTGCTGATCGCGGCACTCGCCGAAGCCGCCGCGGTGGAGGCGTGACATGGGTGACGGCAAGGCGGGTGACGACAGGAAGGTCGGGATCGTGCTGGTCTCGCACAGCGCCGAGG
>NZ_POTZ01000776.1 GCF_003236365.1 Streptomyces sp. NTH33 | reverse complement strand
GCCTTCAACGAAGACCCCGAGAAGGTGTTCCGCGTCCGCGACCTGCACGAACACCTCGGCCTGCCCACCGACGAGCCCTCGATCAACGTCACCCGCTCCCGGCTGGGACGACTCGTTCGCCAGGGATTCCTCGAGCAACCCGGACGTGGCCGCTATCAGAAACGGACTTAACGCCCTCTGAGAACGCTCCCGCCCTGGGAGTTGATCCCGGCGGGAAGTGTGTTCGCGTTCCTCGCCGAGCACCGTGAGGCGCTCTTTCCCGCGGAGTTCTTCGCGGACATGTATCCGTCGGCCAACGGGCGGCCGTCCCTGCCGCCGCAGGTGCTGGCCGCGACGGTGGTACTGCAGAGCCTGACCGGGCTGTCGGACTTCGAGACGGTCCAGGAACTGCGCTGTGACCTGCGCTGGAAGGCCGCCTGCGGGCTGGGCCTGTACGACACCGCCTTCGATCCCTCGCTGCTGACCTACTTCCGGCGCCGACTTTCGCGCTCGGCCGACCCGATGCGGATCTTCACCAAGGTCAGGGAGGTGGTGGCGGCCACCGGCGTGCTCAAGGGAAAGCAGCGCCGGGCGCTGGATTCCACCGTCCTGGACGATGCGGTGGCCACCCAGGACACCGTCACCCAACTGGTGTCCGCGATCCGCCGGGTGATCCGCGAGGTCCCCGGCGCCGGCGAGGTCGCCGGCCGGTGGTGCACCGCGCACGACTACACCGACCCCGGCAAACCCAAGATCGCCTGGAATGACGAGGCCGCCCGCGCCGCGCTGGTCGACGCGCTGGTGTCCGACGCACTCAACCTGCTCGGCCGGCTGCCCGAGCGCGAGCTGGGCGAGCGGGCCGCGAACGCGGTGGGCCTGCTCGCCCTGGTCGCCGGCCAGGACGTGGAGCCGGCCGAGGACTCCGACGGCCGCGACGGACGCTGGCGCATCGCCCGGCGCACCGTGCCCGACCGGACGGTGTCCACCGTCGATGCCGAGGCCCGGCACATCCACAAGAACCGCGCCCGCCACCAGGAGGGCTACCGCGGGCACGTGTCCTTCGAGCCGGAGGCCGGACTGTTCACCGCCGTGGCGCTGACCGGCGGCTACGGTCCGGACAACCACGAGGCCGCCGTCGCGCTGGACCTGCTGGCCGACGAGGACCACAGCGAGGGCGAGACGCTGACCGTGCTCGGCGACTCCGCCTACGGCACCGGCAGCCTGCGCGAACAGCTGACCGCCGCCGGCCACACCCTGGTGGTCAAGCCGCCCCCGCTGCGGCAGGCCGTCCCCGGCGGCTTCACCATCGACGACTTCCACGTCGACACCGGCGCCGCCACCGTGACCTGCCCGGCGGGACAGACCGCGAACCTGGGCCGCCCCAAGGCCGACGGGGGCCGCACCGCCCAGTTCAAACGGCTGTGCACCGGCTGCCCGCTGCGGGAACGCTGCACGACCTCGAAGACCGGCCGGGTCGTCAACGTCCACCCCCGGCACGAGCTGCTGACCGCCGCCCGGCACCAGGCCGCCACCGACACCGCCTGGCAGGACGAATACCGCCGCTGGCGGCCCCCGGTCGAACGCGCCATCGCCTGGCTCGTCGCCCACGGCCACCGCCGCGTCCGCTACCGAGGCGTGATCGCCAACAACATCGCGCTCCACCACCGCGCCGCCGCCCTCAACCTCCGCCGACTGATCAACCTCGGACTCACCCGCACCAACGGCACCTGGCACCTCGCCCCAACCACCCCATGACGAAGAAGGGGCCGCCCGGCCTGCGGCCGGACAGCCCCTCCACAAGATTTTCAGTGGCCTTCTAGCGTGCCGCCGGTCATCGAGGCGAAGGAGCGGTCGTGGAACAGGGCGGACGCTGGAGCCTACTCGTCGTCGGCGGGGTCTATCAGGAATTAGGTGTGATTCGTCTGTTTAGCCTACGAGTTGTTCGGTGGGCTGTTCGGTCTACACTCGTCCGGCGGTGAGCCGGCCGTCGAAGAGGACGTCGAACTCGTTGAGGGCGGA
>NZ_POTZ01000775.1 GCF_003236365.1 Streptomyces sp. NTH33 | reverse complement strand
TTGCTGGACGCCTCCGTCTCCGGTGGGGTCGAGCGGGCCGCGGAAGTCGTCGCGCTGCTGAGTGAGGAGGTGCCGCGGGAGTACGGGGACGATCTTGCCGCGGCCCTGCGGGGTGTGCGGCGTGGGGGTGACGCGTACGCGTCGCGGTGGCGGAGTGAGGTGCGGCGGCTGCGGGCCGTCGTGGGGGAGGTCTCCCGTCCGGCCGCCCGTCTCGCCGGGTCTCGGGCGGACGCCGGGTTCGTTGCCGCTCTGGCGTTTCCGGAGCGGGTGGCCCGGCTCGACGGCGGGTCGTACCTCATGGCGTCCGGGACGCGGGCCGAACTGCCGGAGGCGTCCCCTCTGCACGGGGAGCCGTGGATCGCCGTCGCCGTGGCCGACCGGCCGGTGGGCAGGGGCCACGCGCGCGTGCGGCTCGCGGCGGCCGTCTCCGAGGACGTGGCCCGCCTCGCGGCCGGGGCGCTGTACGAGGAGCGGGACGAGGTGCGCTGGGCGGACGGGGACGTCGTCGCCCGGCGGGTCGAGCGGCTGGGCGCCGTGGAGCTGTCGGCACGACCGCTGACCGACGCCGATCCCGCCCTCGTGCGGGAGGCGCTGCTCGAGGGGCTGCGGCAGGAAGGCCTGGGGCTGCTGCGGTGGTCACCGGAGTCGGTCGTACTGCGGCAGCGCCTCGCGTTCCTGCGCCATCACCTGGGGGAGCCCTGGCCCGACGTGTCCGACGACGCGCTGCACGCGCGCGCGGAGGAATGGCTGGAGCCGGAACTCGGGCGGGCCCGGCGCCGCGCCGGCCTGGCCCGTATCGACGCCGGGCAGGCACTGGCCCGGCTGCTCCCCTGGGCCACCGGCGAAGCCGCCCGTCTGGACGAGCTGGCCCCGGAACGGATCACGGTGCCGAGCGGCTCCCGCGTCCGGCTGGACTACGCGAACCCCGAACAGCCCGTGCTGTCCGTGAAGCTCCAGGAGATGTTCGGCCTGACCGAGACGCCCGCCGCGGCCGGCGTGCCCGTCCTCGTCCACCTGCTCTCCCCCGCCGGCCGCCCCACCGCCGTCACCACCGACCTCGCCTCCTTCTGGAGGAGCGGCTACCGGGACGTACGAGCGGAACTGCGCGGGCGGTACCCCAAGCATCCCTGGCCCGAGGATCCCGCGACCGCGCGGCCGACCCGGCACACCAACGCCCGGCTCGGCCGCTGACCGCCCGGACGCCGGCTGTCCGGACGCCGACTACGAGGATGCCGACGGGCTCGGCGACGGGTCCGCCGGCTCCACCTTCAGTTCCACCGTCAGCGTCGCGCCGCCGGCCGTGGTGATGCGGAGCAGGAACGTGCCGGTGGTGTCTTCCGCGTACAGCTTCGGGAGCTTCAGCAGGCCCTTGGCGTCCGTCCGGAGGTCCTTCAGGGTGCGGACGGGGTTGCCGTCGGCGTCCTTGAAGTAGGGGCCCTTGTCGTTCTCGGCGGGGTCCTCGTCCGACTTGATCAGGGTGGCGGTGGCCGCGACCCTGTCCGCGGCGGCACCCTTGTAGGTGGCCCTGACCTCCACCTCGTCGGCGAACTCGCCGCCCGGCGTGCAGACCTGCGGGGTGTCGGAGGTGCGGGCGAGGGCGTCGGCGGCGCGCTCGGTGACGGTGGCCGTGTAGCCGACGCCGGGGAGCAAGCGGCCGACCACCGCCGCGCGGACGGTGAAGTCACCCGTCTTCTCGCCCGCCTGGAGCGCGGGCGCCACCGACACGCCCGAGGCGTCCGTGACGACCGTGGCGACCTTCTCGCCGCCGGTGAAGGCGGCGTCGGTGCCGCCGGTGATCGTGAACCGGATCCGGACCTTGCCGACCGGCTTGCCGTCCTCGGTCTCGGCACGCGTGCTGATCTTCTCGGAGAACACGTCACCGGCCATGGCGGAGAGCTTGCCCGTGTCCGCGTCCTCGAGGTGGTGCACGGTGTCGGTGGCCGTGGGCGGCGGGGCCGGCTTGGACGGAGCCGGCTCCTCCGGGGTGGCCGGCGGGGTC
>NZ_POTZ01000774.1 GCF_003236365.1 Streptomyces sp. NTH33 | reverse complement strand
CCGCTGGGGCTGCGGGGCGTACTGCTGGGGCTGCCGCTGCGGCTGGGAAGGCTGCTGCCGCGGCTGCGGACGCGGCGCCGGCCGCGGCTGCTGCTCCGGCCGGGCCACCTGCCGCTGGGGGCGCCGGCGCAGCGGGTCCTCGCTCGGGTCCAGGTACTGGACCTGCGTCTGCTCGTTGCGGTCGCGGGCGGCGCGCAGCTGGGACTGCCAGGGATGCGGCTGGTCGGGCTGCGGGTCCTGTCCCTGCGGACCGGCGCCCGGCGGGCCCTGGGGCATCGGCGGCATCACGCGCGTGGAGTCGGCGGCGCCGTGCTGGGGCAGCACGGTGGTCGGGTCGGCCGCGCCGGGCGCACCGCCCGGTCCGCCGCTGTGCGGCAGGAAACTGGTCGCGGCGTTCGGGTCGTACGACGCCGCGCCCTGCGGCAGCACCTGGGTGGGGTCGGCGGCCCCGGGCACGTCCGGCGCGGGCACGGTCGCGGGCGCCGGATCGGGCCCCAGCAGCGCCGCGACGCCCTCCGCGGCGGCGATCTGCGCGGCGCTCGCGTGCACCCCGACGCCCCCGGCGACGACGCGCAGCCCGCGCGCGAGGTTCTCGGCGCTGGGCCTCACGTCCGGGTTCTTGCTCAGACAGCGCTCGATGACCGTCCACAGCGGGTCGGGAACCGTGGACGGGCGGCGCGGCTCGGCGCTCAGGTGCTGGTGCAGTACCTCCAGCGCCGATCCGCCCGAGAACGGCGGGCGGCCGGTGACCAGCTCGTACATCAGGATGCCGGCGCCGTAGACGTCGACGGCGGAGGTCTGCGGGCGGCCCTCGGCCGACTCGGGCGCGACGTACGCGGGCGTGCCGACGAACTCGTGGGTGCGGGTCAGACCGGGCGAGTCGGCCAGCCGGGCGATGCCGAAGTCGGTCAGCATCGGGTGCATCCCGTCGCCGTCCTGCTTGAGCAGTACGTTGGCCGGCTTCAGGTCGCGGTGGACCACCCCGTCGGCGTGGCTGGCGGCGAGCGCGTCGGCGATCTGGGCGGTGAGCAGCGCGGCGGCCACGGGCGTGAAGGGGCCGTTCTCGCGCAGGTAGCGGTGCAGGTCGGGGCCGTCGACGAGGTCCATGACCAGCGCCAGCAGATCCCCCTCGACCACCAGGTCGCGCACCCGGACGATGTTCGGATGGGTCAGCCGGAGCAGCACGGACCGCTCCCGCAGGAACCGCATCACGACGTCGGCGTCGTTCGCCAGCTCCTCCTTGAGGACCTTGATGGCGACGGTCTCGCCGGGCTGGCCGGGCACGGCCGCCTCGGCACCCGCCGTCTCCCGCTGGCGGGCTCGCCAGACGGTCCCGGTGGCACCGCGTCCGAGCGGCTCCTCCAGGAGGTACTTGCTGCCTACCGGCCGCACGTCATGCGCTCCCTGCTGCTTGCTTGCCTGGTTCCCGCGCCCCGGAGGCGCCTCGCGGGTGTTCCGACCCACTCTAGTGCCGCCCCGCGCGATGCCGGGCGGTTGTGCCGCCGCGTCCGGCGGGGCCTCCCGGGCCGCTCCGGCTCCTTCCAGGACGACTTACGCACGGGGTGCCGTGCGTGTTCGCCGGAAAGACGCTCGGCCCGGTCGGTTGGTTGCCGGATGCGGACGTGACCGATCCCAAGCGGACGCCAAGCGGACATGCGCCGGGCACCGGTCAGGCATTTTTGGGGACAGAGCCGACCAATCAAGATCACTTGCCGGTGGGCGGCGGGCGCGCTGTCGGTGGCAGGTGCGAGGATGCCTTCCAGAACTGGCCGACGTGCTCGTGCGGTGGGGGGATGTCCGCGGTGGGGGACCGCGGGGCGGCTTCGTCCCCCGCCGGTCGCGGGCGCCCGCGCAGAAGGGACCGCTGACGGCGATGCAGATCCGGCTGACCGTCGTAGATCCGCTGGGCCCGCCGACGGCCCGGGGCCGCGCCGCGAGCCGCGACGTGCTGGTCACGGCTCCCGCGGGCACGGCGCTGGCCGCGGTGGCGTCGGCGCTGGCCGCGGCC
>NZ_POTZ01000773.1 GCF_003236365.1 Streptomyces sp. NTH33 | reverse complement strand
CCCCCGTGGCCCACACGCGCCCCGCCGCTGACCCATCCCACTTTCCACCGGAAGGAGATCTCCTCCTTGGATCCTGGCACGCACTTCGTCTTCGGCACCCACAAAGACCACGGCTTCGTCGCCTCCGCCACCTCCTCGATACCCGCCCGCCTGGCCCACTGGTTCCTGGTGCGGGAGCAGTTCGAGCCCGTACCCGGCAAGCCGGGCCTCTTCCGGCTCACCGACCCCGAGCGGGACGGGCCACGCCGCACCCGGCAGGCCGTGCAGGACCTGCGTCGTCAGGGATACGCCGTGCACGCCGATGTGGGTCTCGACCCCGCGCAGACGGCCGCACCGCCCAGGCCGGCTCGCCCGAACGGGCTGGCCGAACGCCGTAGCCGCATCGCGCGGGCCGCCGCATCTCTCTCCCCGCAGCGCGGGCCGGCACCGAGCACCTCACCCCCGTCCGCACGTCCCGTCCCATCGAAACCCAACGCATCGACCGTTCACCTGACCGCTTCCGCCATCGGACGGTCCCGGTGACCCTCGACACCGAGCCGATCCGCATCAGCCGCGGGCCAGGGGGCGAAGTCGAAGTCGAAGGCCGCTTCGACTCCCTCGCCGCGGGCATCCTGCGCCACGCCGGATTCCTCTTCGAGCCAGCCCTGCGCGGCCACTGGATCCGGCTCCCCTTCGACATGGGACGCGACTGGGAGAACCAGCGCGCGACCTGGGCCGCGGAGATGCTCACCGCCGCCCGCTACCCCGTACATCTCGCCCCCGACCTGCGCCCTGGGGCTCCCGAATCATCGACGCCCCGCGCACCGGCCCGCTCGCCGGCCATGACCGCGCACGCCCCGCCCGGGCGACGGCCGCGCCGCTGACGCCGACCACCCGGAGGCCCCGATCCCGGACACCTCCACACCGGACACCACACAACTCGCCACCCGTGCACGTGACTTCCAATTGCGAATGGCGGTCGTCGACCGGCAGACCGAGGTCACGCTCGACGCGGTCCGTGACCGCTATGGGCGGACCGTCCACCGCCACGCCGCAGCAGCCGCACGTGCCCGCCGCGACACCGCAGCCTTGGAAACGTACGCGGCATACCTCGCACAGCACGCCGACCAACTGCTGGACGCGGCCCGCACCGCCCTCGACAAGCTGCCCTTCGCGCGGCACACCAACGCCTGACGGGACCTGCTCGCCGCCCTGGGCGCCTCCCATGCTGAGATTGCCCGTGTCCTCGACGGTCCCGCCGCGCCCGGCTCGGCCGCCGAACGCGAGCAGCACTCCGCAGTCTGGCCCCACCTCGCCGCCTGGGCGGATTACGGCTCCATCGCAGCCGACCTGGCCGACCAGCACCACCAGCCCGCCACCGAACTGACCGGCGAGGAGCGGCGGAAGTGGACTCAGCTCGCCCAAGCCGCACAGCGACGCGGGGAGCTGGACCTGATCGAGTCCTGGTTCGCCGCCGACGGCCGTCGCCTCACCCTCGCCTACCTCATCGAGGACGACGCCTCGACCGTGATCGCCCTCACCGGAGACCCGGACACGCCGGACTGGGAAGTCATCGGGCACTACGCCCACAAGTACGCGGCCGGGCAGGCGCTGCCGCGACCGGTCCCGCCCGGAGTCCTGCGACCGGACGCTGCCTCACGGTTCAACCGGCCAGAGCCCGCACCCGAGCGGCCCCTGCAGGAAATGCTCCAGGACATCACCGAGAGCCGATCGGCCGGCGACGTCTCCGAAGCCCTGCTCAGTGCCGCGCAACAGGGCTTCGACGCCGGCCCCATGGTCCGGCTGCAGCACCTCCTCGACGCCGCGGCCGAGTTCTCCCACACCCTGGAAACCGTGCAGGGACGACAGATCGGCGCCCGGATCAAGGCACTCAGCCGCCAACTCGTCTTCCTCACCAGCGAGGTCCAGGAGGCGGCCGAGGATCTCGGCGCGACCGTCGCCGTCCTCCCGCCCCACCGCACGCCGCAGCCGCCGCGCCTCCGCACGCGTCCCGCCCTGGACACCACGGCCC
>NZ_POTZ01000772.1 GCF_003236365.1 Streptomyces sp. NTH33 | reverse complement strand
CCACCAGCGCCAGCGGATTCTGCCACTGCTGCCCCGGCCACTCCCTGCACAGCACCGCGCCTCGGGGGCAGCGGTCTCCGCGGTGCGGGCACGCTGCTCCGGAAGGTGCGCCCCCGCCGGATCCAGGGTCTCCACCATCGCGACCGGCACCAGGACCACGGCCCGCACCCCGCCGTACGGCGAGGGCAGCAGGTCCACACCGAACCCGTGGCGGCGGGCGTACTCGCCGACGACCGCGAGGCCCGTCTGCGGTACCTCTCCCATCTCGCCGATCCCTACCGGCCTGCGCCCCGAGGCCACCTCGCGGGCCTGCGTCAGCGAGTGCTCGTCCATGCCCACCCCGCCGTCGTCGATCTCGACGACGGCGCCCCGCTGCACGGAGCGCACCGTCACCGACACCTTGGTGCGCGGCGGCGAGGACTGCGTGGCGTTGGCCAGCAGCTCCGCGGTCAGGTGGATCAGCGGCTCGACCACCTGCGGTGCGGCCGCCACATCCGGGTCCCCCGCCACCTCCACCCGCTGGAAGGCGGTGATCCGGCCCGAGGCGGCCCGCACCACGTCCACCAGCGCCAGCGGATTCTGCCACTGCTGCCCCGGCCACTCCCTGCACAGCACCGCCAGGCTCTGCGCCAGCCGTGCCTGCTGGGCCGCGGAGTGGTCCACCGCCATGCTCGACTCCAGGACGTCGGCATTCCCCGGGTGCCGGGCCGCCATCAGCGACGCCCCCTCCTGGATGCGGTGCGCCGCCGCCTGCACCCGGCGCGCGAGGGCGACCACCGCCAGCCGCAGAGTCTCCCGCCGCTCCCGGTTCTCCTCGGCCGCCTCGACCACCGCGGTGCGCACCCGCTCGAACTCCCGGGCCACCTCGTCGTCGGCCTTGTCGCCGCCGCGTACGGGCGGCACCGGTTCGTCGCTCAGCAGCGCGGGCAGCTGCACCGCCACCAGGTGCTCGATCTCGACGCGCAGCGCCTCGGACCGTCCCGCCGAGAGGGCGCGCCACTGGGCCTCGCGCTCCTGGATCTCCTTTCGGAGGCGATCGTTTTCAGCCACGGCGTCACGGTGTCGACGGCGCCCCCACTCCACGGCCGCCAGCAGGACCAGGACCGCCGCGCCCCCCGCCGCGGCCCATTCGGGGCGCGTTCCGCCGGCGATCAGGGAGACGGCGGCGGCGCAGGCGGCGGCCGAGGCCAGAACGACCGGCCACAACAGCCCGCCCGGGCGCTGGTGAGACGCGGAAGACGGGGAGCGAGCCATGAAACACCCTCAAGACGAGTCGACAACAAGGAAGGGGACCATCGTTCGCGGCCGCGGTGTCGACCGGCGAAGCCCGCCCCTGTGCCGGGACCACGGCCGACAGGGGGGTGGGGGGCCGCTCCGCCATGATCACCGCAGAAGAAGCCTATAGCTCCGTATGTACCGTGGCCGGATCCAGCCGATCATACGGCGCAGGACATGCGGCGAGATGGTTACTGTTCGTCAGGACGCTTACCATGCACACCACTTCTCTTCAGCCACCATCCAAAGTGGTGTGTAGCAGACCCGGCGGAGAATGGTCCAACCCGTGTCATGGTGCGGCCGCGCTCCGGGGAACGGCGTACGGATTTGCCGCTGATTCGGCGGGTTGCTCCCGCTTGTGGGGGTGGTACCCGGAACGGAAACACGCTCAAGCGGACCGCCGGCTCGCGCGAGGAGAGCGAAGCGCGATCGCGCTGCCACCGGGTCATCCCCCGTACGCACAGGGCGAGTCGGGTCTTCTGGGAGGTGGCGGTCCGCCGCCATGCCCTCGCGCACCAGGCCGGTCTTGTCGTCGTCGCCGTTCACCCGGGCCGAGCTGGCCGTGGCGTCGCGCACGGCGGTCGGCGCGGCGAGTTCGATGTCGCCCGTCCGGCCGCGGACGACGGTGAGGACCGGCTGCGCAACGGTGGCCTCGGTGTGCTCGTCCATGCGTCGGACGCTGCCGCCGCCCTCGCTGGAAGCACTCGGGGCACGGCGGGGACGGACCGGTCGCGGAG
>NZ_POTZ01000771.1 GCF_003236365.1 Streptomyces sp. NTH33 | reverse complement strand
AGATGTGTAGAAGAGACAGACCCGTGTCCGCCGCGGCGCGGGCGGCGATCGCCTGGAGCACCGTCGCCGTACCGAAACACACCGCCGCGCCCAGCGCGCACACCATGCCAAAGGCCACGAAGCGACTTTAGGGGAGCGGTGGATCGCAGGACCGCCCGCACGGACGTTCTCACCGATCTCTAGGCTGGCGGCCGGAACCGGTCGACAGGCTTACAGCGACAAGCGACTCAAGCGACTCAAGCGACAACGGGGAGACACGGACATGGCGGACGCACGTCGGCAACTTCGCTCGGGCACGGTCGTACTCGGCGGCGTGGGACTGCTCGCCGCCGCGCTCGCCGCCTGCTCCTCCGACCCGGACAAGCGCTGCGTGGACCGCGACAGCTACAGGTTCGGCAAGGGCTACAAGGTCGTCTCCGACAAGAACTGCAAGCCCGGCGTGTCCTCCAAGAGCGCCTGGTACTACGGCGGCAAGAAGAAGAGCGGCTGGGTCAACGACGGCTCCTTCACCAAGCCCCGCAGCGGCTCGGGCGGTTCGGGCGGCTCGGGCGGTGGCCACGGCGGTGTGGACCGCGGGGGCTTCGGCGGCGGCAGCGGCAAGTCCGGCGGCTGAGCCCGGCATGGAGCGCCGTACCCTCACACCCCGCCCCGGCTGGCAGCAGACCGTCGAGGCACAGGGCCTCGTCTACCCGCTCACCAGGTACCCCGACAACTCCTTCCGCCCGTACTGGGACGAGAGCGCCTACTACGTCCTCACCCTCCCCGAGGTGGAGGCGCTGGAGGAGACCGTCGGGGAACTGCACCGCATGTGCCTCGCCGCGGCGGACCACATCGTCACCACCGGCCGCTTCGCCGACCTCGGCATCACCGACCCGCGCGTCGCCCACGCCGTCGCCGAGTCCTGGCACCGCCGTGCCGAACTTCCCTCCCTCTACGGCCGCTTCGACCTCCGCTACGACGGCACCGGCCCGGCCAGGCTCCTGGAGTACAACGCCGACACCCCGACCTCCCTGGTCGAGGCCGCCTCCCCCCAGTGGTTCTGGATGGAGGAACGCTTCCCCGGCGCCGACCAGTGGAACTCCCTGCACGAACGCCTCGTCGCCGCCTGGCGGAAGCAGGCCCCGCTGCTGCCGCCCGGCAGCCCCCTGCACTTCGCGCACACCAGCGACGACGAGACCGGCGAGGACCTGATGACGGTCGCCTATCTGAAGGAGACCGCCGAACAGGCCGGCCTCGACACCGACTGGATCTCCATGGAGGAGATCGGCTGGGACCCGCTGTCCGAACGCTTCGTCGACAACGGACTGCGGTTCATCCGCAGCATCTTCAAGCTCTACCCCTGGGAGTGGCTGACCACCGACCGCTTCGCCGATCACGTCCTGGACACCCTCGACAACGGCGGCGGCACCGGCTCCACCCTGTGGATCGAGCCCGCCTGGAAGATGCTGCTGAGCAACAAGGCCCTGCTCGCCGTCCTCTGGGAGCTGTACCCGGACCACCCGAACCTCCTCCCCGCCCACCTGGACGGCCCCCGCGACCTGGCGGCCACCACCGGCTACGTCGCCAAACCCCTGCTCGGCCGGGAGGGCGCCGGAGTGACGATCCACCGGCCCGGCAGCGGCGGCCCCCTCGTCCGCGACGAGCCCTGCTGCTACCAGGCCCTCGCCCCGCTGCCCGCCTTCGACGGCAACCACGTCGTCCTCGGCGCCTGGGTCGTCGGGGACGAGGCGGCCGGCCTCGGCATCCGCGAGTCGGCCGGACTGGTCACGGACGGGTACGCCCGCTTCCTGCCCCACGTGATCCTCTAGGGCCTGTGGCGACCGGACACCGGCGCTCACCCGCCCAGCACCACCCGCAGCTGCTCCAGCCCCCAGTCCAGGTCCTCCTCGCCGATCACCAGCGGCGGGGAGATCCGGATCGTCGAACCGTGGGTGTCCTGCACCAGGACACCCCGGTCCATCAG
>NZ_POTZ01000770.1 GCF_003236365.1 Streptomyces sp. NTH33 | reverse complement strand
GAGCAGCCCCTGCACCGCAAGCCCCACTCCCACTGACCGAGGGGTGCGGACGGCGGCCGTCAGAGGGCGCCACCGGTGAGCAGGTCGCGCAGGGCCCGCTCCTGCTCGGGGCTCAGCCCGGTCACGAACTGCCTCAGGGCGGCGATCGGGTCCGGGCCCCGGCCCAGGGCGTCGTGCATCGCCTGCGCGGTCAGCTCCGCCGCGTTCTTCGTGGGCCGGTAGGCGCCCCGCCGTCCGTTCACGTCGCGCAGCACCAGGCCCTTGTCGTAGAGGCGCTTGAGGATGGTGTGGACGGTGTTGTAGGCCAGGCCGCCGCCGATCTCCAGCTGGATCTCGGACGGTGTCAGTGGCCGCTCCGTGCCCCACAGAGCGGCGAGGACCTCGCTCTCCAGCTCGCCCGAGCTGCGCCGTTCCGTCCTGCCGTGAAGCCCGCTGCCAGCCATGCCCTCAACCTTACAGCGCGTAGGGAAATCAGGCGTTCGGCGGTGTCCCGCCCGCGAACGGGCACGTCGCGGGATAGTTTGTCTCTGTTTTCCGAGTTTTCCGCGTTTTCCGCTGTGTTTCTCCCGATGTCTTCGACGTTCTGACGTTCCCGGTGCGTGCGGGGGTGAGGGGTGGAGATGGCCGACAGTACGCACGCCATACTCGCCAGGACGCGGCGATCCGGGCCGCAGTCCGGCTCCCGCCGCGGCCCTTGGGCCCGCGGCGACGCCCTCGTCGCGGCGGTGGCCGTCGCCTTCACCCTCGCCCAGCTCCTCCTGGTCCGCCCCGGCATGGGCCTCGGCTGGGACGAGACCGTCTACGTCAGCCAGGTCAGCCCGCACGCGCCGGCCGCCTTCTTCAGCGCCCCGCGCGCCCGTGGCGTCCCGCTGCTCGTCGCACCGGTCGCCTCCTGGTCGTCGTCCACCGCGCTGCTGCGCGTCTACCTCGCGGTGCTCTCCGGCCTGGCCCTGTACCTGGCCCTGCGCGTGTGGCGGCACGCCTTCCCCTCCGGCGTCCTGGCCCTCGCCGGCGCCTTGTTCGCCTCCCTGTGGGTGACGCTGTTCTACGGCCCGCAGGCCATGCCCAACTACTGGGTCGCCGTCGGCGCCCTGGCCTGCGCGGGCTGTTTCCTGCGCGTGCGGCCCGGCCGACGCGACCGCGCCGCACTGTGGGGCCTGGCCGGCGGCGCCGCCCTCATGGCGTTGATGCGCCCCATGGACGCGGTCTGGGCCGTCCTCCCGCTGCTCGCGCTCGCCGTGCTCAAGCGCCGCTGGACGCCGCTCGCCGCACTGCTCGCCGGACTGGCGACCGGTTCCGCCGAGTGGGTGATCGAGGCGTACACCGGCTACGGCGGCCTGCTGAAGCGGCTCTCCGACGGCTCGGCCATCCAGGGCGGCCTGGGCTGGCACTTCGCCGTGGCCGACCAACTGCGCAGCCTGGGCGGGCGCACCCTGTGCCGCCCGTGCACCGGCGCGGTGCCCAACCCGGCGATCACCGCCTGGTGGTACGTCCTGCCGCTGCTCGCCCTGCTGGGCCTCGCCGTGGCCCTGCGCGCCCGGCGGCCCGCACCCACCCTGGTGGCGCTGGCCTGCGCCGCCACGGCCGCCTTCCCCTACCTGTTCCTGATCGGATACGCGGCTCCCCGCTTCCTGCTGCCCGCCTACGCCCTGCTCGCGATCCCGGTCGCCGACGCCCTCGCCCGCCTCGTCAGGGCACCCGGCGGCCAGTGGCGGCCCCTGGCCCTGTCCCTGGTCGCCCTCGGCCTCGCCGGGCACCTGGCCGTGCAGTACGCCGTCCTCGCCCACACCGTCCAGCGCACCACCGCCGACCGCCGGGCCTGGTCCGCCACCGCCGCCGACCTGCACCGCCTCGGCGTGCGCCCGCCCTGCCTGCTCACCGGCAGCAACGCCGTCCCGATCGCCTTCTACACCGGCTGCGGCTCCGCCGCGACCGACGGCCACAACGCCAACACCACCCGGGCCGGCATCGAACGGACCGCCCGGCGCCTGCCGGTCGCCGTCCTCACCGCCCCCGGCGG
>NZ_POTZ01000076.1 GCF_003236365.1 Streptomyces sp. NTH33 | reverse complement strand
GTTCCAGGCCGTCCCGGGCCACCGGGCGCACCGGCACCGGCCGTACGGGAGGGTGGGCCCGGTGGCCCGGGACGGCCTGGAACTGGGCGGCTGGTACTACCGCGCTCCGGGCCGCTCGCCCGCGGAGCCCGCGCCGTGCGTGCTGCATCTGCACGGCGGCCCGGAGGAACAGGAGCGTCCGGTGTTCGAGCCGCTGTACCACGAGTTGCTGGGCCGGGGACTGGACGTCTTCGCCCCCGATGTGCGCGGCTCCTCCGGGTACGGCCGTTCCTTCGTCGACGCGGACCTGGGCAGGGGGAGGTTCGCGGCGATCGACGACGTCGCCGACTGCGCGGCCCATGCCGTCCTGGAGGGCCTGGCCGACCCGCGCCGGCTGGCCGTGATGGGCCACTCCTACGGCGGCTACCTGACGATGGCGTCCCTGGTGTGGCATCCGGACCTGTTCCGCACCGGCGTCCCGGTGTGCGGCATGTCGGACCTCACGACGTTCTTCGCCGGCACCGAGCCGTGGCTGGCCCAATCGGCCGCCCACAAGTACGGGCACCCGGACCGCGACCGCGAGCTGCTGCACGAGCTGTCGCCGATGAGCCGCGTCGACGCGCTGCGCGTCCCGGTGCTGGCCGTGCACGGCGAGCACGACACCAACGTGCCGCCGGGCGAGTCCGAGCAGTTCGTACGGGCCGCACGGGAGCGCGGGGTGGAGGCGGAACTCCTCGTCCTGCGCGACGAGGGGCACGACTTCCGGCGCGCGGACAACCGCCGTACCTTCCGCAGGGCCGCCGCCGACTGGATCCAGCGCCACCTGGCCGGCTGACCGCCACGTCATCCGCGCCGGACGTTTCGTCACCGGCTCCCGCGGCAACTCCTATGTCCGGAACATACCGTGACCCGGGGGCCCCGATGTGGAAGCGCAGGAAGCGGGCACGGCCGGTTCGGCCGCTGCCGTTGGAGCTGTGCGACCTGTGCGGCGTGACCTTCCCGGAGGACGAGAGGGTGCGTGGTTACGTCCCCGACTCCTCCGCCGTCCATCCCACCCATGACTGGTTCGACGGCCTGCGCCGTGTCACCGCCTGCTGCGAGGAACACCTCGCCGTGGTCCGGAAGGATTACGAGGGCCGTGAGTTCGTGCCGGAGGAGCTGTGGGCCGCGAAGATCGACCGTGCCCTGAGCAGCGGCACCCGGTTCCTCACGATGGAGCGGCTCGGCTGCCGTACCGGCCTGCAGGAGTCCCAGATCCGGCGTGCCATCGCCTGGCACAACGCGCACCTGGGGCAGCGGCCCGAGCCGTGAGCGCTCCGAGCCGGTCAGGCCGCGCGGAACAGGCCGCCGACCGCCGCGGCGATCCTGCGCCGCAGGGTGCGGCGCGCGATGCCGGGCGGGAACAGCCGTCCGGCCTCTCCCCCTCCGGCGGCCGACGTCCAGTCGGGCGGGGTTTCGCCGTCCACGACGAACTCCAGCAGGACCGGGCCCGTGGACCGCAGGGCGCTCTCCCAGACGGGAGCCACCTCGCCCGGGTGCTCGCAGCGCACGCCGGGCAGGCCGAGCAGCCGGGCGTAGTCGGCGAAGGAGATCCGGGGCAGCTCGCCGGAGGGGGCGAGGAGAGGGTCCCCGGCCGCGCTGCGACGCTCCCAGGTCAGCCGGCTGAGGCCGCCGTTGTTCAGGACGCAGAAGATCAGCGGAGGCGTCCGGGCCGGCCGTCGCAGCTGCCGCCGGACGGTGATCAGCTCGTTCATCCCGTTCGCCTGGAGCGCTCCGTCGCCGATCAGGGCGATGACCGGGCGGTCGGGGAAGGCCAGGCGGGCGGCCACCGCGTAGGGTACGGCGGCTCCGGGCGTGCCGAGGTGGCCCGAGAGAGCGGTGCGCATGCCGGTGCGCAGTTCCAGGTGCCGTGTCCACCAGTCCAGGGCGGAGCCGGAGTCGGTGACGACGACGGACCGGTCCGGCAGACGCGCGGACAGCTCGGCGACGACGGAGCGGGGGTTGACCAGGGCGCCGAAGAACCGTGACGCCTTCTGGCGGCCCTGGGCACGCCACTGGCGCACCGCCCGTTCGACGTCCGTGCGCCACCGGCGGTCACGTTTGCGGCGCAGCAGCGGGACGAGTGTGTCCAGCGCGGCGGTGACGTCCCCGGTCAGCCATACGGTCTCGGACGCGCCGCGGACCTCCGGCCGCGCGGTGACGTCCGGGTCGGCGCTGATCACGCGCGGGCCGCGGCCCGGCAGCAGGCGCCCGGCGAAGTCCTCCGCGCCCACCAGGAGCAGCGTGTCGCACTCCCGCAGCAGGGCGGCGGCGACGGCGCTGCCGGAGGGAGCCGCCACACCGGTGACGTAGGGCAGTACGTCGGGCAGTACGTCGCGGCCGAGCGGTGTCTTGGCCACTCCGGCACCCAGCAGTTCGGCGGCGCCGACGACCTGCCCGGAGGCGGCGGCGCCGCCGGGCCCCACCACGACCGCGACCCTGCGTCCCTCGTTCAGGACGACCGCCGCCCGCCGCACTTCCCGCTCGTCCGCCTGCCGCACCGGCGGGCGGAAGCCGACGGGGGCGTCGGCCGGCCGGTCCTCGTGCCCGGATTCCGGTACGGCCTCGGTCCGCAGGACCGCTCGCGGCACGATCAGTGCGGCGACGCCCCGGTCGGTGAGCGCGGCGCGTACCGCCCGGTCCAGCGCGTCCCGCACCCGCCCCGGCTCGGACACCACTTCGCAGAACTCGGACACGTCCGCGAGGAGCCGTACCGCCGGGACGGCGCGCCGCCGGACGTCCGTGTCCGGGAAAGGCCGGTCCTCCTCCACCAGGGCCACGACCGGCTGCCGGTCCAGCGCGGCGTCGTACAGGCCGCTGAGCAGGTGCAGGGCGCCGGAGCCGGCCGGGGCGAGGCAGCAGCCCGGCCGGCCGGTGAACTTGGCGTGGGCGCAGGCCATGAGCGCGGCGGACTCCGCGTGCCGGGCCCGGACGAACTCCGGGCCGTGGCGCCCGTCGCCGAGCGCGCCGATCAGGGCGTCGGCGTCCGCTCCGGGCACGCCGAAGACCCGGTCCACCCCCCACGCCCGCAGGCGTGCCGCGATGAGTTCACCGACGCCGGCCACGTGCACCTCCCGCACCTGGGAGCCGAGGATCGCGGCATCGGGTAGCCCGCCCCCGCGCCGCCAAACCGCCGGTGGTCACCGGCCTCCCGCCCGGCCATGAGCGCCCGCCCGCGCGACTCCTCCGCGCGGGCGGGCGCTCCCACGCGCGCGGCGCCGCGCACCCCTGCCTCCACCCGGTCCGCGACCGCCC
This sequence comes from Streptomyces sp. NTH33, assembly GCF_003236365.1. Classification (GTDB taxonomy): domain Bacteria; phylum Actinomycetota; class Actinomycetes; order Streptomycetales; family Streptomycetaceae; genus Streptomyces. Next base: position 17,863 of record NZ_POTZ01000076.1, on the reverse strand, counting down.
GCACCGCCCCACCCCGTACATCCGGGCGCGGTTTCGGGCGCGCGCCGGCCGGGCACCCGTGCCAGGCTCGGGAACGAGCACCGAGGACGCGGGGCCGGACACGGTGGCAGAAAGGCGGGCACGGCGTGACGGTGGCTGACAAGTACGCACCATCCGAGCCGCCCGCACGCGGCGAACGGGTGGCGTCCGCACTCGACAAGCGCCTGCCGCTGTCCATGGCGGGCAAGCAGTTCCTGCGCAAGGCGTTCCCCGACCACTGGTCGTTCCTGCTGGGCGAGATCGCCCTGTACAGCCTGCTCGTGCTGGTGCTGACGGGTGTCTGGCTGACTTTCTTCTTCCACCCGGACATGACGGAGAAGCCGTACCTCGGCTCCTACGCGCCGCTGCGCGGGCAGCTGACGTCGCAGGCGTACGCGTCGGTGCTGCACATCAGCTTCGACATCCGCGGGGGCCTGCTGCTGCGGCAGATGCACCACTGGGCCGCGCTGGTGTTCGTCGCCGCGATCGGCGTGCACCTGATGCGGATCTTCCTCACGGGTGCCTTCCGCCGGCCGCGGGAGGTGAACTGGGTGATCGGGGTGACGCTGTTCGGGCTCGCCATGCTGGAGGGGTTCGCCGGCTACTCGCTCCCCGACGACCTGCTGTCCGGCACCGGTCTGCGCACCGCCCAGGGCATCATGCTGTCGATCCCGGTGGTCGGCACCTACCTCCAGTTCCTCGTCTTCGGCGGCCAGTTCCCCGGGCACGAGATCATCCCGCGCCTGTACGTGTTCCACATCCTGCTGCTGCCCGGCCTGCTCCTGGCGCTCGTGGGGGTCCACCTGGGCTTCGTCGTCTACCACAAGCACACCCAGTGGGCGAAGCCCGGCCACACCAACCGCAACGTGATCGGCAAGCCCCTTTTCCCGCAGTACACGACGAAGTCCGTCGGCCTGTTCCTCACCCTGATGGGCGTCCTGGCCCTGATGGGTGCGCTGATGCAGATCAACCCGATCTGGGACTTCGGCCCCTACCGCACCGACCACGTCTCCATCGACGCCCAGCCGGACTGGTACGTCGGCTTCCTGGAGGGCGGGCTCAGGCTGATGCCCGGCGCCGAGACGAACGCCGTCGGGCACACCGTTGCCTGGAACGTGTTCCTGCCGGGCGTGGTGCTGCCCACACTGCTGTTCGTCATCCTGTACGCCTATCCGTTCTTCGAACGGTGGCTCACCGGCCCGCTGCCCGAGCAGCACCTGTGCGACCGGCCGCGCAACCAGCCCACGCGCACGGCCCTGGGAGCCGCGGCCCTCTCGGTCTACGGCGTGCTGCTGCTGGCGGGCGGCCAGGACGTCCTGTCGTACGTGTTCCACGTCCCGTTCGAGGTGCTGACGTACTGGTTGCGCGCCGGCGCGTTCGTGGTGCCGTTCGTGGTCTACCACGCCACCAAGCGGGCCTGTCTCGGGCTGCAGGCGGCCGACCGGAGGCGGCTGCTGGAGGGCCGGGTCACGGCGCAGGTGCGGCGTACCCCCGGGGGCGGTTACGAGGAAGCGCGGACGCTGCTGTCCCAGGAGGAGGCGTACCGCATCCTCGTGCGTGCCGAACCACGGCCCCGGGCACACGGGACGGAGGTCTGGCGCTGGTTCCGCAGGCACCGGATCCGCAACGCGCTGAGCCGGTGGTTCTTCGGCGAACGGGTGGAGCTGCCCACCACCGAGTGGCAGCGGCGGCAGATCGAGGTCGCGCGGGCCGGTCCCAAGGAGGCCGAGGAGAACAGTGGGAGCTGAACGAGGAGCACCGGACATGACCGAAGGCAGTACGGCGGCGGTGAACGGGGCGGGCGAGGCCGCGTCCTCGGGGAACCTGCTGTTCGGGCCGCAGCCGAACGTGGCGGGGGCGGCCGGTTACCCCGACGCCCCGCCCCGGATGGGCTTCTTCACCGACACCTCGGTGTGCATCGGCTGCAAGGCGTGCGAGGTGGCGTGCAAGGAGTGGAACTCGGTGCCGGAGGACGGCCTGGAGCTGACCGGCATGTCGTACGACAACACCCAGGGGCTCGGCGCCGACACCTGGCGGCACGTGGCCTTCATCGAGCAGCGCAAGCCGCTGGGCGGTCAGGAACCGGGCGTCGGCCACGGCGGGTTCGACGTGTTCGAGGCCGCCCGGCAGCTGGGCACCTCGCCCTCCTCCCCCGGCCCCGGGGCCACCGCGCCCTCACCGGAGTCGGCGCCCGCGGGCGCGCCGGCCGGGGAGATCTCCCCGGTGTCGCCCGACGGGCGGACCGAGCTGCGCTGGCTGATGTCCTCCGACGTGTGCAAGCACTGCACGCACGCGGCCTGCCTGGACGTGTGTCCCACGGGGGCGCTGTTCCGCACCGAGTTCGGCACGGTGGTGGTCCAGGAGGACGTGTGCAACGGCTGCGGGTACTGCGTGCCCGCCTGCCCGTACGGGGTGATCGACCAGCGCAAGGGCGACGGGCGGGTCTGGAAGTGCACGCTGTGCTACGACCGGCTGGGCGTCGGCATGGAGCCGGCCTGCGCCAAGGCCTGTCCCACCGACTCCATCCAGTTCGGGCCGCTGGAGGAGCTGCGGGAGCGGGCGGCCGCCCGGGTGGCGCAGCTGCACGCGGCCGGTGTGACGGACGCGCGGCTGTACGGGGAGAGCCCGGACGACGGGGTCGGCGGCGACGGCGCGTTCTTCCTGCTGCTCGACGAGCCCGAGGTCTACGGCCTGCCACCGGACCCGGTGGTCACCACCAGGGATCTGCCCGCGATGTGGAAGCACGCGGCGACGGCCGCCGTGTCGCTCGCCGCGCTGGCCGTCGCCAGCTTCGTCAGGAGGCCACGATGAGCGGATCGGACGTCACCCGCGGGGGTGTCGAGGGAGCGCGGCCCGGCCGGGACGCCCTGACCGGCGCGGGCGGCGGGCGCGGGCGGCACAGGCGGCGCCGCGGACGCGGCGAGCAGCCGATGGTGCCGGAGGCCCGGTTCTCGTCGTATTACGGCAAACCGGTCCTGAACAAGCCGACCTGGGAGCCGCTGGACATCGCCGGCTATCTCTGGCTCGGCGGGCTGGCCGGAGGGTCGTCGCTGCTGGCGGCCGGGGCGCAGGCCACGGGGCGGCCGGCGCTGGCCCGGACGGCGAAGTTGGGTGCGGCGGGCGCGATCTCCGCGTCGCTGGCGGCGCTGGTGCACGACCTGGGCCGGCCGGCCCGGTTCATCAACATGCTCCGCGTCTTCAAGCCGACCTCGCCGATGAACGTGGGCTCCTGGCTGCTGGCCGGGTACGCGCCGCTGACGGTGGCCGCCGCGGCCGCCGATGTCACGGGCCGTTACCGCGTCCTGGGCGCCGGAGCCACGGCGGCCGCCGCCGTCCTGGGGCCGGCGGTGGCCACCTACACCGCCGTGCTGATCTCCGACACGGCGGTGCCCTCGTGGCACGAGGGCTACCGGGAGATGCCGTTCGTGTTCGCCGGTTCCGGCGCGAGCGCGGCGGCCGGGCTGGCCCTGGCCTGCGTGCCGGCCCGGCAGGCGGGCCCGGCGCGCCGCATGGCGGTGCTCGGTGCCGCACTGGAGATGGGCACCTTCCATCTGATGAAGCGCCGAATGGGCCTGGTGGCCGAGCCGTTCGGGCAGGGCAAACCGCACAGGCTGCTGCGCGCGGCGGAGCTCCTCACGGCAGGCGGCGCGGCGCTGTCCGCGCTCGCGGGCCGCCGGGGCGGCCGGCCCCTGGCCGTGGCGGCGGGGGCGGCCCTGCTCTCCGGCTCCGCCGCCCTCAGGTTCGGCATCTTCCACGCCGGCGTGCACTCCGCGGAGGATCCCAAGTACACGGTCGTGCCCCAGCGGGAACGGCTGCGGGCCCGCGCGGGCTGACGCCCGGTCGTCCGGCGGCGGTCCCCGCGCGCGGGCGGGCGTCAGGGAGCCTGCGGGGCGCCGCCCGGGGACAGGGCGAGGTCGTCCGCGGCCAGCCGTTCCTCCCGGTTCACCCAGGACCAGGTGACCGCCGCCGCGGCGATGCCGAGGGGCAGCATGCCCACGATCATGGCGATCCCCTCCGCCGGGCGGCCCTCGGCGACCACCCAGACCGCGGGCAGGTCCAGCAGCGGGGCCGCCAGGAACAGGTACAGGCACCGGCCGGGATCGCTCAGGCGGTGCCGGGTGCGGGTGAGGACGGGGATCCAGAAGAGCACCGCGGACACCACCAGGACCGGCTCCGTCAGCCACGCGCCGGCCGGCGGCATGAGCCCGGCCAGGTCGCCGAGCACCGCCCAGGCGTGCACCACCACCAGCAGCGGCAGCGCCACACCCGCCGGCAGGCTCGCCCACCGCCACAGCGGGGAGCGCCGGGTGAGCCGTACGACGCCGGGGACCACCGCGGCGAGCACGAAACCGGACAGGCCCATCGCCACGGCCGGTGACAGCCCCGTCAGATGCGTGGAGTGGTCCATGCCGCCTCACCTCTCCGCCGCGCTCGTGCCGTGCACGGCCAGCGCGATCGCCGCGCCCAGCAGCGGAACGGCCAGGGCCAGCAGCCACAGGCCGTAGACGAAGGCCAGGGCGACCAGCGCGCAGCCGAACGCGGCGGCTGGTACCGCCCCGGCCCCGCGGTCCGGGACCCGGTAGCGGACGTGCTGGTCGGGGCCGGAGCGCGAGGAGACGAGCACCAGCACCGCGGCCAGTTCCAGCAGCACGACGACCCCGCCCCACAGCCAGAGGACCAGGGAACTCTCGCCGTAGACCCCGAGCACGGCCAGCAGCACCCCGTTGAGCAGTCCCCAGCCGCCGACGACGGCGAACGGCAGATGCCGCTTCATGACGGGTTCCCCTCCTGCGCGGCCGCCGCCTCACGGGCCTGCCGCTCCCGCAGGTCCAGCAGCGGGACGAAGCTGGTGACAGGGGGCAGCGGGCGGTCGGGGGCGAAGTTCAGCCGGGGCGGCGGCGAGGAGGTGGCCCATTCCAGCGTGTACGCCCCCCAGGGGTCGTCCCCGGCCGCCTCGGCCCGGCCCAGGGCCCGCTTGCGCAGGGCCCACAGCACGTTGACGGCGAACACGGTCATGCCGGCGGCGAGAAAACCCGCGCCGATGCTGGACAGCAGGTTCATCAGGCCGAAGCCGTCGAAGGGCTCGTACGTCGCCACGCGGCGCGGCATGCCGAAGTAGCCGAGGAAGAACATCGGCAGGAAGGTCAGATTGGTGCCGATCACCAGCAGCCAGAAGTGCAGCCGCCCCATCCGTTCGCCCAGCATCGTGCCTGTCACCTTCGGGAACCAGAAGTAGACGGCGGCGAACAGGCCGAAGGCGCTGCCGGCGAAGAGCACGTAGTGCAGGTGGGCCACGATGAAGTAGCTGTCGGTGACGTGGTAGTCGATGACCGGGGTGCCGACCATGATGCCGGTGAGCCCGCCGATCAGGAACTGCGGGATGAACGCCAGGGCGAACAGCATCGGCGTGGGGAAGCGGAGCCGGCCGCCCAGGACCGTACCGATCATGCCGAAGTACTCGATGCCCGCGGGGACGAGCAGCGCGATGGACGTCAGCGAGTAGTAGTCGTTGGTCGCCTGCCCGGTGGCGAACATGTGGTGGCCCCACACGCTCATCGACAGGGCGGCGAACACCAGCAGCGACAGGACGGTCCCCTTGTAACCGAAGAAGCGGCGGCCGGAGAAGACGGCCAGCACCTCGGCGACCGCGGCCAGGTACGGGAAGAACATGACGTACACCACGGGGTGGCCGTAGAACCAGAACAGGTGCTGGTAGCCGATGTTCCACACGTTGGAGGCGAAGACGGACGCGTCGGCCCGGCCCACGGCGAGCAGGGTGAGCGCCGCCAGCAGGGCCGGGAAGGCGCCGATCACCATCAGGCAGGAGGCGATCTGCGACCAGCAGAACACCGGCAAGCGCAGCATCGTCATGCCCCGGGCACGGCGCCGCAGCACCGTCCACAGCACGGTCCAGCCCATCAGGATCACGCCGGTGGTGGCGAGGAACACTCCGGCGATCCACAGGTCGGAGCCTAGGCCGGGCGAGTGCTCCTTGTCGGCCAGCGGTGGGTAGGAGAACCAGCCGCCGGCGTGCGCGCCCGTGGGAGTGGCGAAGCCGGAGAGCATCATCACCGCGCCGAGCAGGTAGAGCCAGTAGCCCAGCAGCGTCAGGCGGGGCGCGGCGATCCCGGGCGCCCCGACCTGCAGCGGCACCAGGTAGACACCCATTCCGAGCGCGAACGGGGTGATCACCATGTAGATCATGCCGGAGCCGTGGATGGTGAACAGCTGGTTGTAGGTGTGGGCGTCCACCACGTGCAGGTCGGGTTGGGCGAGCTGGCTGCGCATGATCAGGGCGAGGACGCCCATGAGCAGGAACAGCACCAGACTGGTGCCGATGGTCAGCAGTCCGATGCGCTTGTGGTCGGTGGAGGTCGCCCAGCCCAGCCAGCCGCCCGGCGGGACCGGCCGGCCACCCGTGCCCTCCGTGCCGGCGGCGGGAGGCGCGACAGTCATGCCGCCGCTCCCGCCGCGGTGCCGACCGGCTGCCCGTGCAGGAACCGCTCGTACTCCTGGGGCGAGACCGCCTGCACCCAGAAATCCATCGAGTAGTGCCGCTCGCCGCAGAACTCCGCGCACCTGCCCCGCCAGCGGCCCTCGTGGTCGAGGGTGAGGGTGAAGGTGTTCACGTGGTCGGGGAAGGTGTCCATCTTGTAGCGCAGGTCCGGGATCCACAGCGAGTGGATGACGTCCTCGGAGGTCAGCCGCAGCTGCACCGGGCGGCCGGTCGGCACCACCAGGGTCGGCATGTCCTTGCCCCGGCAGGTGCCCGTGACGCTGCGCTTCGCGGGGGACTCGGGGTAGCCGAACGTCCAGCACCACTGGAAGCCGGTGACGTCGACGCGGACGGGCTCGGCGGCGGGCGGCCGGTGCTCCCGGTGGTTCTGCCAGGCGGTCCAGGCGACGAGGAACACCGCGAACGCGGCCAGGACACCGACGTAGAACTTCTCCAGTGCGGGCCTCTCCGGCCGCTGGGAGGCGGTCGGCTGCCGTCCGGCACGCCGCCTGAGGAGCGCGTAACCGAGGAGGGCGCACACGACCAGGAACACGAACCCCGCGATCGCGGACTCCACGGAGAACACACTGCCGAAGACATGGCGCTGGATCATCGCGTCACCGCCGCGCGGCCGAAGCCCCCGACCATCATGCGATCACTCCCATCCCGCCCCGTGGAACCACGGCCACCTGGTCATTACGGGCATGCCGGACGGTCCGCGAGCAGACGTACCGCCATGCTGGAGGCGGGAGTTTCCCGGTGTCCGCGGCTCACACCTCCAGTGCGGGGAATTTTCGGTTTCACCGGTCGTGCCAGGGGTACTTCGCAGCATGCAACCGGACCGGAGCGGAAGGAGACGAGGCCCATGCCCAGCCGCAGCCAGGTGCGGCGTCTGCTCGCCGACGGCCTCGGCTACGAAGAGGCCGGACGCCGGCTCGGAGTACCCGCGGGCCAGGCGTTCCTCATCGCCACGGGCCTGCCCGCCGACGGCGGGGACACCCTCACCACCACGGAGCAGCACCGCCCCGGGATGCCCCAGGAGTCCACCCAGCACCTGTCCAACCCGCCCGCCGAGAACCCCACCGGCGAGGACGGGACGCACCAGTGGCTCAAGCGGCGGGCCACCGCCGACGGGCGGATGCGACAGGCGGCCGAGTCGCGCGACGCGGTCCCGGAGGGCGAACGCGCGCCCGGCGACGTGCACGAGCTCACGAACGTACTGACCCGCGACCACGACCGCGTCACCGCGCTGCTCAAGCAGGTACAGGCCCTGCCCGGGGTGAAGAAGGGCGGCTCCGAGGCCCAGCGCCTGCGCCGGCAGTCCCTCGTCGACCTGATCGCCGAGGCGCTGGCGAGCCACGAACCGGCCGAACAGCGCCATCTGTGGCCGACCGTGCGCGACGTGCTGGAGGACGGGGACCACCTGGCCGACCAGGCGCTGGAGCAGGAGAGCGAGGGCACCCGCACACTGGCGGACCTGCAGCGGACCTCGCCGGACAGCGAGGAGTTCGACGACCTGATCGAGCAGCTCGGGGACCAGCTGCGCAAGCACGTCGCCTTCGAGGATGCCGTCTTCGCCCGGCTGCGCGAGAATCTGCCGCAGGAGGACCGCGAGCGACTGGGCTCCAGGGTCGTCCAGGCCTGGAAGGGCGCGCCGACCCGGCCCCACCCGCACGCCCCGCAGCACCCGCCGGCCGCGGTGGCCGCCGGCGGCATGGCGGCGGCGCTGGTGGACCGGGTCCGCGACACGGTCGGCGGACGGCCCGCCGACCGCGGGGGAACGGAGCGGGACGACACGTAACCGGACGGCCGCACGACGTCGAGCAGCAGGACCGAGCAGCAGTACCGAAAGGGCTACATCTCATGGGCGTACGCACGTGGATCGACTCCTGGCCGGTCTACCGCCAGCTCAAGGGCACCGACCCCCTGGGCCGCGGAGCCGCCGCCAAGAGCGGGCCCAGCGCACGGCTCACCCCCCGGGTCGCCTCGGCCGACCGGGTGGTGAAGTCGATCTGTCCGTACTGCGCCGTGGGCTGCGGCCAGAACGTCTACGTCGAGGACGAACGGGTCACCCAGATCGAGGGCGACCCCGACTCCCCCATCTCCCGCGGCCGGCTGTGTCCCAAGGGCTCGGCCAGCCTGCAGCTGACCACCGGCAGCGCGCGGGAGCACCACGTCCTGTACCGGCGCCCGCACGGCACCGAGTGGGAGCGGCTCGACCTGGACACGGCGATGGACATGATCGCCGACCGGGTGATCGAGACCCGCCGCGCCGGCTGGCAGTGGGAGGTCGACGACGTCCGCACCCGGCGCACGCTGGGTATCGCGAGCCTGGGCGGGGCGACGCTGGACAACGAGGAGAACTACCTGATCAAGAAGCTGTTCACCGCTCTGGGCGCGATCCAGATCGAGAACCAGGCGCGTGTTTGACACTCCTCCACCGTTCCCAGTCTGGGAACCTCGTTCGGCCGCGGCGGCGCGACCACCTTCCAGCAGGACCTGCAGAACTCCGACTGCATCGTCATCCAGGGCTCGAACATGGCCGAGTGCCATCCGGTCGGGTTCCAGTGGGTGATGGAGGCCAAGGCCCGCGGCGCGAAGGTGATCCACGTCGACCCGCGGTTCACCCGGACCAGCGCGCTGGCCGACCTGCACGTGCCGCTGCGCGCGGGCTCCGACATCGCCTTCCTCGGCGGGATCATCAACTACGTCCTGAGCAACGACAAGTACTTCCGTGACTACGTCGTGGCCTACACCAACGGGCCCGTCGTGCTGAGCGAGGACTTCCGGGACACCGAGGACCTGGACGGCGTGTTCTCCGGCCTGGACCGCGAGGGCCGCAGCTACGACAACAGCAGCTGGCAGTACGAGGGCATGGAGGTGCAGGCGGCCTCCGGGCAGCGCGACCAGGAGTACGAGAAGCGCACCGGCGGCGGCAGGACGCTCGCCGAGGCGGGGCGTGGCGAGGCCCACGGGTCGGGCGGCGCGGACATCGGCGCGGGCGAGCCCGAGCGCGACGAGACCATGACCCATCCGCGGTGCGTGTTCCAGGTGCTCAAGCGGCACTACGCCCGCTACACACCGGAGATGGTGGAGCGGATCTGCGGGGTGCCGCAGGAGCTGTTCCGTCAGGTGTGCGAGCTGGTGACGGAGAACTCCGGGCGGGACCGGACCACCGCGTTCGCCTACGCGGTGGGCTGGACCCAGCACACGGTCGGCGTGCAGTACATCCGCGCCGCCGCCGTGCTGCAGAGCCTGCTGGGCAACATCGGCCGGCCGGGCGGCGGCATCCTGGCGCTGCGCGGGCACGCCTCCATCCAGGGGTCGACGGACATCCCCACCCTGTTCAACCTGCTGCCCGGGTACATCCCGATGCCGCACGCGCACCAGAACGAGGACCTGGACTCCTTCGTCCGCGGCGAGGCCGCGAGCAAGGGCTACTGGGGCAACATGCGCGCGTACCTGGTGAGCCTGCTGAAGGCGTACTGGGGCGAGGCGGCGACCCCCGACAACGACTTCTGCTTCGACTACCTGCCGCGGCTGACCGGCTCGCACTCCACCTACGAGACGGTGATGGCCCAGCTGGAGGGGACCTGCAAGGGCTACTTCCTGATGGGCGAGAACCCGGCCGTGGGCTCCGCCAACGCCAAGATGCAGCGCCTGGGCATGGCCAACCTGGACTGGCTCGTCGTACGGGACTTCTCCCTGATCGAGTCGGCCACCTGGTGGAAGGACGGCCCGGAGATCGAGACCGGGGAGCTGCGCACGGAGGACATCGGCACGGAGGTGTTCTTCCTGCCGGCCGCCGCGCACACCGAGAAGGACGGCAGCTTCACCAACACCCAGCGGCTGCTGCAGTGGCACCACAAGGCCGTCGAGCCGCCCGGCGAGTCACGCAGCGACCTGTGGTTCACCTTCCACCTCGGCCGGATCATCCGGCAGAAGCTCGCCGGGTCCACCGACCCGATGGACCGGCCGGTGCTCGACCTGACCTGGGACTATCCCACGAAGGGCGAGATCGCCGAGCCCGACGCGGAGGCGGTGCTCGCCGAGGTCAACGGCTACGACGCCGAGGGCAACCCGCTGGCCTCCTACGAGCAGCTGAACCCCGACGGCTCCACCGCGTGCGGCTGCTGGATCTACTGCGGTGTCTACGCCGACGGCGTCAACCAGGCCGCCCGCCGCAAGCCGGGCAAGGAGCAGGACTGGGTGGCGAACGAGTGGGGCTGGGCCTGGCCGGCCAACCGGCGGATCCTGTACAACCGGGCCTCGGCGGACCCGGACGGCAAGCCGTGGAGCGAGCGCAAGGCACTGGTGTGGTGGGACGAGGACGAGGCGAAGTGGACGGGCCACGACATCCCCGACTTCGCCGACAACAAGTCGCCGTACCACCGGCCGCCGCCGGACGCGAGCGCGGCCGAGGCGCTGACGGGCACCGACCCGTTCATCATGCAGGCCGACGGCAAGGCGTGGCTGTACGTGCCGTCCGGGCTGACCGACGGGCCGCTGCCGACGCACTACGAGCCGCAGGACTCGCCGTTCCCCAACCTGCTATACGGCCAGCAGCGCAACCCGGTACGGCAGTTGTTGCCGCCGCACCCGGACAACCGCTACCAGCCCGGTCCGGGTGAGCCGGGCTCGGAGGTGTTCCCGTTCGTGGCGACCACCTATCGGCTGACCGAGCACCACACCGCGGGCGGCATGTCCCGCTGGCTGCCGTACCTGGCGGAGCTGCAGCCGGAGTTCTTCTGCGAGGTGTCGCCCGAGCTGGCCGCCGAGCGGGGCCTGGAGCACACCGGCTGGGCGACCATCGTCAGCGCCCGGGGTGTGATCGAGGCCCGGGTGCTGGTCACCGACCGGGTGCCGCCGCTGACGGTGCACGGCCGCACCCTGCACCAGGTGGGCCTGCCCTACCACTGGGGGCCGAACGGCTACAGCACCGGCGACGCGGCCAACGAGCTGCTGCACCTGTCCCTCGACCCCAACACCCACATCCAGGAGACCAAGGCGTTCGCCGTCGACATCCGCCCGGGCCGCCGACCCAGGGGCCCGGCCGCCGTGGAACTGGTCCGTACCTACCGGGCCCGCGCGGGCATCGACGCCCGGACCGGAACGGAGCCCTGACCGGGGCGGCCGGTCACCTCCGGGTCGTCACCTCAGGATCACCGAGTAGGGGCCGCGCGGGACGAGTTCCCCGATCACCGGGTGGCCGGGGATCTCGCCGGCGACGAGGAGGCCGCCGGAGGTCTGGGCGTCGGCCAGGAGGAGGCGGGTGTCGGTGTCCGTGTCGCCGAAGTCGGTGTGCGGGGCCACCCACTCCAGGTTGCGGCGGGTGCCGCCGCTGACGTAGCCGTCGCGCACGGCCTCCCGGGCGCCGTCCAGGCAGGGCACGGCGGCGGTGTCGACCACGGCCGTCACGCCCGAGGCGCGGGCCAGCTTGTGCAGGTGGCCGAGGAGGCCGAAGCCCGTCACGTCGGTGGCGCAGGAGGCGCCGGCGGCCAGGGCGGCGACGGAGGCGTCGCGGTTGAGGGCCACCATGGTGGCGACGGCCTGCTCGAACTGCTCGCCGGTGGCCTTGTGACGGTTGTTCAGCACGCCCAGGCCGAGGGGCTTGGTCAGCGTCAGGGGCAGTCCGGGGCGGCCGGCGTCGTTGCGCAGCAGCCGCTCCGGGTCCGCGAGGCCGGTGACGGCCATGCCGTACTTGGGTTCGGGGTCGTCGACGCTGTGCCCGCCGCCCACGTGGCAGCCGGCCTCGGCGGCGACCTCCAGCCCGCCGCGCAGCACCTCGCGGGCCAGGTCGAAGGGCAGGACGTCGCGCGGCCAGGCCAGCAGGTTGACCGCCAGGACGGGCCGTCCGCCCATCGCGTACACGTCCGACAGGGCGTTGGCCGCGGCGATGCGTCCCCAGTCGTAGGGGTCGTCGACGACCGGGGTGAAGAAGTCGGCGGTGGAGACCACGGCCTGCGCGGCGCCGCCCTGCGCGGGCAGCGTGACGACGGCGGCGTCGTCACCCGTGGCCAGGCCGACCAGCAACGGGGTGTCGCCGGCGGCGGGAGTCGCCGCCGTCAGCCCGCCGAGCACGTCCTCCAGCTCGCCCGGCGGGATCTTGCAGGCGCAGCCGCCGCCATGGGCGAACTGGGTGAGCCGTACGGGGGTTTCAGCGGTGGCGGTCATGCCGTGTCTCCTGCTCTCAGCCGGTTTCCGTCGTCTGTTTCTGCTGCTTGTTTCGCCGTCTGGTTTCGCCGTCTGGTTTCGTCGTCTGGTTTCGCCGTCTGTTCTCGCCGTCTGTCTCTGCTGCCTGTTTCACCCGCTGTTTCCGTCGTCCGTGCGGCATGCCGGGATCTTTCCGGTAGCCTGTCGGGCGGTGGAGGCGTGTGGGTGCCTGGTGGCCCTCCCGGTCTTCAAAACCGAGGTGCCCGAGGATCTCGGGCAGGCGGGTTCGATTCCCGTCCGCCTCCGCTCCCCCCGGCGTCCGCCCGGCAGCGCCTGCGCTGGCCGTCGACCCGTTCGGTGTGGCCGCGGGAGTCGAGGAACTCCAGCAGCGGCACGGCGACCCTGCGGGTGGTGCCGAGCGCCTTGCGCGCCTCGCTGAGCGTGAAGGGCTGCGGCAGGCGGCGCAGTACCGCGGCGGCCCGGACGTCCGCCCCCGGAAGCAGCACGATCCCGTCGCCGACCCGCAGCAGCGCGCCCGCGGAGACGGCTGCGGCCACGGCCTTGCGGTTGAGCCCGAGCTGGGCGAGGCGGTCGGCCTCCGGCGCGCAAAACGGCGCCTGTTCCAGTTCGCGCCGCACCGCGTCGACGGCCGCCCGGACCGGCGGGGGCAGGGTGGGGCCGAGGCCGGCGGGGCCGTACAGGCGCCCGTCGCGCCGCTGCAGTCGCGGCTCGCCGGGTGTCCGGGCGAGGGCGTCCACCAGGGCCCGGTCGGGCAGGCCGAGCAGGTGCCGGGCGGCCTCGGCGGGCAGCCCCGGCTCCATGGGGTGTCGGCGCGCGTACCGCTCGACCTCGGCGGCCAGCCGTTCGCGCAGCCGGGCCCAGTGGCCCGGGTCGGCCAGCCAGTCCCCGGTGACGGGCGGACAGGGCGGGGGCACGCCCATGGCCAGCAGGCGGGAGCGGCAAACGAGCCCGCGGCGCCGCAGCTCCGCCGCGCCGTCGGGGCGGCCCGTCATCGTGGCCAGTTCCGCCGCCCTGGCCCGTCCGGCGCCCCGCCGGGTCAGGTCCGGCGGGCACACGTCGAGCACGGTCGCGGCGCAGGGCATGCGCCCCCCGCCCGGCTCGCGCAGGACCGCCCGGTCCCCGACGCGCAGCGGCAGCGGGTGGCGCAGGGTCAGCCTGGCGGTGTCCTCGCCGAGGGGGCGGACGGTGACCGCGACGGCCGCCGTGCCGATGTGCAGGCCCGCGGTGCGGGGCAGTTCGCCGGCCGGCTCCCCGGTGACACGGACGTCGATCCGGTCGGTGAGCAGCCAGCGGTCCGGGGTCAGCAGGACCTGTCCGCGCCGCAGCTCCCCGTCGAGCGGGCCGTGCACGTTGACCGCGACCCGGGCGACCCCGCTGACGGCGCCGCGCTCCTGCTGCAGGCACTGCAGCCCGCGCACCCTCAGCGGGGCCGAGCCCTGCCCGGTCACCAGCCGGTCGCCGACGCGCAGGGTGCCCGCGCCGAGGGTGCCGGTCACCACGGTGCCGTGCCCGCGCACGGTGAAGGCGCGGTCCAGCCACAGCCGTACGTCCGCGTCGGCGGGCGGCACGGGCAGCGCACGGGCCAGCCGGGCCAGTTCGGTGCGCAGCTCGTCCAGTCCGGCGCCGGTCACCGCGCTCACCGCCACGGACGGCACGGCGCCGAGCGAGGTGCGGGCCAGCCGCTGGAGGGCGTCGGCCCGCACCGGCCCGGGGTCGGCCAGGTCGCTGCGGGTCACGGCGAGGACGGCGTGCCGTACGCCGAGCGCGTCGAGGATCGCCAGGTGTTCCTCGGACTGCGGCTGCCAGCCCTGGTCGGCGGCGACCACGAACAGCACGGCGGGCACGGGGCCGACCCCGGCCAGCATCGTGGCCACGAACTTCTCGTGCCCGGGCACGTCGACGAAGGCGAGGTGCTCGCCGTCGGCGTCGGGCCGGGTCCACACGAAACCGAGGTCCAGGGTGAGGCCCCGGCGCCGCTCCTCCTCGTAGCGGTCGGGTTCCATCCCGGTCAGCGCCCGTACCAGGGCCGACTTGCCGTGGTCGACGTGTCCCGCGGTGGCCAGTACGCGCATGGCCCGCCTACCTCTCCGCCGCCGACCGCACGGCGCCGGCCAGCCGTTCGTCGTCCTCCTCGGGCACCGCCCGCAGGTCCAGCAGGCACCGACCGCCCTCCAGCCTGCCCACGACCGGCACCCGGCCGGTGCGCAGCACGGCGGCGTACGGCTCCGGCAGGGACAGCGCGGCGCTGGGCAGCGTCACGCCGGGCGCGCCGCCACCGCCGACCGTGGCGTCGCAGGCGACGGCCCGGACGTCGACGCCGGTGGCGCCCAGCGCGGCGGCGAGCCGTTCGGCGCGGCGCATGAGCCGGCCCGCGTCGGCGGTGAGGGCCGCGGCAGTGGGGGTCTCGGGGCCCGTCAGGGTCGCCTCCAGGGCGGCCAGCGTGAGCTTGTCCACCCGCAGGGCGCGGGCCAGGGGATGCCGGGACAGGGTGCGGACGAGGTCCGCGTCACCGAGGAGCAGTCCGCACTGGGGGCCGCCGAGCAGCTTGTCCCCGCTGGCGGTCACCAGGGCCGCGCCGGCCCTCAGCTGGGTCTCGGCGTCCGGCTCCTCGGGCAGCAGCGGATGGGGGGCGAGCAGCCCGGAGCCGATGTCGACGACCACCGGCACGTCCAGCGCCGCCAGCTCGCGGATGCCGGCGGCACGGGTGAAGCCGGTGATGCGGAAGTTGGAGGGGTGCACCTTCAGGACGAAGGCCGTCTCCGGGCCGATGGCGGCGGCGTAGTCCTCGGCGGTCGTACGGTTCGTGGTGCCGACCTCGCGGAGCCGGGCCCCGGTGGAGACCAGCAGGTCCGGCAGCCGGAAGCCGTCCCCGATCTCCACCATCTCGCCCCGGCTGATGACGATCTCCCTGCCCATGGCGAGGGCGGTGGCGGCGAGGACGAGGGCGGCGGCGCCGTTGTTGACGACGTGCGCCGCCGCGGCGGACGGCACCCGGCCGCGCAGCGCGTCCAGGGCGGTGCGGCCCCGGCGGGCCCGCACACCGGTCCGCAGGTCCAGCTCGACGTCCGTGGGCCCGGCGGCGTCCTGCACGGCCTGCCGGGCCGCCGCGGACAGGGAGGCCCGGCCGAGGTTGGTGTGCAGCAGCACCCCGGTGGCGTTGATCACCGGGCGCAGCCCGCCGGCCGCGCGCGGCAGCAGCGCCACGGCGGTGTCCGCCACCTCCTCGGGGGCGAGGGCGCCGTGGCGTGCCCGCTCCTGAGCCTGCCGGACCGCGGCCTTGACCGGTCCGGGCCCGAGCCGGCCCGCCGCGTCCACCAGGCGCGGGTCCCGCAGAACGGCGTCGGTGCGGGGGATCCGCCGCCGGGCATCGCTCACCTGCCCCATGACCCGCTGTTCCATCCGCCCCTCCGTCCCCGTCACGGCCTCGTGGCCGCCCCGGCACTCCCATCGTCTCCCGGTTCGCCTCCCGGCGCCCGGGGCCGTCCGCACGACACGCCGTACCGCACCACCGGGCAGCCGCTCGTGTACCCGGGCTGCGGCACGGGAACCCGCACAGGTCCTGGCCACTGCCGTCGACGGCAGGAGTGAAGGGGTGCCGGATGAACAGAGGTGCCGGATGAACGGGGGACGCGCGCGGTGGGTCTTCGACGGCCATATCGCCGGAATCGGCACGGCCTCCGGTACGCGTCTCGTCCTGGGCTGCTGGGCGCACTCGCCGTTCGGGCCGTTCGCCGACGTGATGATCGAGCGGTGCGACGGGCATCGCGTACTGCTGGCCCCCGACCCCAGGACGGCGCGCTTCATCGCCGCCACCTACGTCTTCGACGAGGTGCGCGTCGAGCCGGTCCGGGTGACGGCCGGAGGTGACGGCTGGACCGTCACCTCCGACTCGCTGACCCTGCGTTTCACCACCGGCCGGCGGGGTCCGCTGGGGCTTGCGCTGCGCGCCGTGCCGCGAGGGCTCGCCGTCCGTCCGCGCTGGATCGAGGCGGTGGGCCTGCCCGCGCGCCTGCTGCGGGGCGTGCGCACCTGCGGCACGGCCGGCGGCGGGCGCCGCGAGTGGTACGGGGCGCGGGACCTGCGTCCGGTCAGGGGCGCCGACGCCGTCCTCGAGGGCGGGGACCTGGGGCCGCCGGCGCCGGTCGTACCGCCCGTACGCTTCGGTTTCGGGTCGACCCCGCGCAGGCCCTGCCTGGTGCGCGTCACCACTTTGGTGGGGTGACGGCCCCTCGCTTCCCGCCGGCTCCCGCCGGTTCGCCTCTTCCCGGCGCCGGCCCGCTCACCCGGCCTCGTTCTCCACACGCAGGCGTACCTGCTCCTCCAGGCGGCGCAGGCTGCTGTCGAGGGCGTCGCGGGCGGCTCGTTCGCCCGGGTCGTGCGTGTCGTCGAAGAACGACAGGTGGACGGTCACCTCACTGGCCCCGCTGCCGATGCCGGCGACCTGGAGCCAGCCCGCGTAGTCGCCCTGCTCGCGGGTGCCCCACTCGATGCGCATCTGGTCGCGTTCGGCGTGCAGCAGGGCGGAGGTGTCCTGGTCGGTGTGGTCCTCGTGCACGGTGACGGCGGGCGGCTGCTCGGGGTGCACGTGCAGGTCACCGGGCAGCCAGGCGTCGAGCCGGGCGACGTCGGCGGCCTGGTCGAAGACCTGCTCGGGCGCTGCGGGCATGGTGCGTGAACGTTCGTACTCGGCCATGGTGGCACCGTTCCTCCGCTCGGGGGTCGTACCTCGATCGCGTGCCCTCTCCGAGGCGGCCGAAAAGCCCCGGTTCGGCCGCGTCAGGGCGGGGCGGGGCGCAGGGCGCGCAGGACCGCCCAGACGACCGAGACGAACGGGACGGCGACGACGGCGCCGAGGATGCCGCCGACGATGCTGCCCGCGATGACGGAGACGGCGACGACGAGGGGGTGCAGACGGACCGCCCAGCTCATGACCAGGGGGTGGAGCAGGTGCCCTTCGATCTGGCCGATGACGACGATCAGGGCGAGCACGGCCAGCGCGATGAGCGGGCCGCGTCCGGCGAGGGCGACCACCGTGGCCACGCCGAGCGCGACCGGTGACCCGACCAGCGGTACGAACGTGGCGAAGAACTCCAGCAGCATCAACGGCAGCGCGAGCGGTACGCGCAGCACCAGCAGGGCGGCGCCGACGAGTACGGCGTTGGTGGCGGCCACGAT